>CAZVEP010000021.1:0-42887 GCA_964625635.1 uncultured Rhodohalobacter sp. | reverse complement strand
GTCGCGAAATCATCTTCCCTGTTCGGTTTGATGGAGATAACATGCAGACCTTTGGTGGCACAAACTTTATTATTCATGCTCAAATTGGCGGCAATATGAGCGCCGGTGATTTTGGAATGGATGGTGGCTGGGCCGGCCACAGGGTTACACCTCAGCTGGTCGAAATCCTGAATGAAAACCAGGTCGATCCATTTCAGGGTATTACCACTGAAAATCCCGATGGCGATCCTGAGATCTATGTACCTGGAGGATATCAGGCTGCCAGTGGCTACACAGCAGACTGGACACCGGCAGAAGCTCCACCGCTGGTAACTGACAATCAGGATGACATTTATACCGGACAGGTCTACTTTGCAACTGCTGGAGCTGAATTCAAATTCACAGCTGAACGTAACTGGAATAATGGTGACTGGGGCGGTTCAAACGGCACACTTGTACCTGGCGGTTCGAACTTGGCCATCGGAGATGCAGGACTGTATGAAATTACAGTAGACCTGAACGCGATGACCTACACCGTGTCACTTTTGGAAGCCTCTGCACCCGAATTCGCAGACAGCCGCACAAATATTTTCACAGATGGGCAAACGCTTGAAATTGAATCCGTTCAGGATTTTAACCAGGGATACACTCTTACGAAATGGAGCAACATGACCTCCACGGGTCAGCCCGGAAAAAATCTTGCCTACGCCGATACAGACTTCCCAATGTTCAGGCTTGCTGACGTATACCTGATGTATGCAGAAGCAACCGTACGAGGAGCTGCCGGCGGAGACATCAACCGTGCTGTAAATTTAGTCAATGATCTCCGGGAAAGAGCGTACGGCAATGAATCTGGAAATATTACGGCTACTGAACTTCAACAGGATAACTTTATTCTAGATGAGCGTGCACGTGAGCTTCACTGGGAAGCTCATCGTCGCACCGATCTTCGACGATACGGGCAATTTACAGGTGGTGACTATGTATGGTCATGGAAAGGCGAAACGCAGGAAGGATCTGCTACGCCGGATCACTTTCAAATTTTCCCTATCCCTTCAACCGATATCAACTCAAACCTGAATCTGACCCAGAATCCGGGTTACTAATCAGAACTTTACATGACGTATAAAGCCATGAAAAAACTAATTTTATCAACAATTGCGATTTTTGGGCTTTTGATCTTCACTTCGTGTGAAGACTCTGTCGGCCCGAATGTGAATACTAACGAAGACTCCCCTGCCCTTACATCACACCAGGGCGGTGAAAGTTTTGTACTCAGCGAGGAAAATGCAGATGAAAATCTCATGACCCTCAAATGGGAAGAACCCGATTTTGGTTTTGCTGCTGCAATAACCTACTTCATTGAAATAGATCCTGATGGATCTGATTTTGAAAATGCGGCTACTCTGGTGGAAACAAATCGCGACTCCGTAACATTGACGGTAGGCGAAGTAAACACCCGACTTATTGCTGCAGGCGTGCCATCGGGTGTAGAATCAGAAGTAAACATGAGAATAAGGGCACATGTGAACGACGACGTTGAAGATCGAATTTCCGAGACGTTCATGTTTGCATTCACGCCTTACACCGTTGTAATCGAATTTCCGGAAATCTACGTGCCGGGTGGCTATCAGTCTTCAAGCGGCTATACTGCTGACTGGTCACCCGCAGACGCACCACCGTTAACCTCCTTTGAAGACAACGACCAATACGAAGGGTATGTGTACTTCGCAAATGGCGGAGCCGAGTATAAATTTACGGCTGAGCGAAATTGGAATGACGGTGACTGGGGCGGTTCAGATGGATCTCTAGATCCGGGTGGTTCCAACCTGGTTATAAATGAGGCGGGTTACTACAAAATTGATGTAGATCTCAATAATCTGACCTTTACCACGCTAAAAACTGACTGGGGAATGATCGGAGCTGCAACACCCGTAGGCTGGGAACCTGAGCAGGATCTTCAGATGACGTACAATCAGGCTGAAAAAGTCTGGACCGTCACCACAGATCTGACTGCTGGAGAGTTCAAATTTCGGGCTAACAATACCTGGGATGATATTGATTACGGTGATGACGGAGGCAATGGCACCCTGGAACAAGGCGGCGCCAATATTTCTGTTGATGAAGCTGGTAACTACACTGTTATACTCGATCTCAGTACAGTTCCTTACTCTTACTCGCTTGAAGTAAATTAAGAGTAAACGATTTTATTCATCTTAAATAAAGTCTGCTTTCTGAATGGGAAGCAGACTTTTTTATTTTTATGTGCTTCTTGATAGTTGAGCTCTTCTGTAAAATAAATTATTTACTACTCGCAGAACCATTACAACCTTAGTTCGATTCTAAAATATCAAATATATACATTGGGTTGTCCAAAAAGGGCGTTTGTTAAGATATTTCATTCTCAATACCGTCATGCCGGACCCCGATCCGGCATCTCCTGCCTTTATAACGATGGGAGATCCCGCATCTCCCGAGGGGATCCTGTTGGGGGAGCGCGGGATGACGCCTTTTTAAACGCCTCAATTAACATATTATGAATCGAACTCAGGTTTATAGAAGTCTACAATGAACGCACTTCATCTTACTTAATAGCACAGACTTAAGTGATCAAAAACCTGAAAAACGCTCTGTACTTCTTACCGATCCTTTTACGAACATCAATTTATCACCGTAAAGTACAAACTCCTGTTTTGCTCGGGTAATCGCCGTGTAAAGAAGTTCTTTGGTCAAGATTGGCACATCGTCTTTTGGCATCAGGAGATTCACGGTATCAAATTCAGATCCCTGGCTCTTATGAACCGTTAGAAAAAATGCCGGCTTGTAGTCCTGAAGACGCTCAGGCCGAATGGTTTTAACACCCGCACCTGACTGCACGTGAATTAAAAATCGGTCCTCTTCATTTGATTTCATACACACTCCGAAATCGCCATTGTAAACGCCCAGATCGTAATCGTTACGAGTGATAATGATCGGCCGACCGCTGTACCAGCCCTGATTCATTCTGACGGCTCGTTTGGTAGCAAGGGATTGTTCTGCAAGCTGATTGAGGCGTTCTGACCCTGACAGACCTCTCCTCAATACCGTGAGCCACATCTGCATTTTCCAGAAATCCAGCAGTGCTGATACATCAGTCATTGAAGAAGCTTCCCGTACACGTTTGGTGAGTGCTTCTATTATCGTCTCAAAATCATGCTTTTGATAATTAAATGCTTTCTGATCCACATCACTGAAACAATCAACTATCTGATTAAAATCTTCAGAACTGGTTATGCCTTTATTGACAGCTTCAGCAAGTGTTCCAATACCGCTATCGGAACTGAAGCGATAGCTCTTGGTCAAATAAACAATCGAATCATCAGCAGTAGACAAATCAGCTTCAAATCTTGATCTGTCCAACTCAATGCCGGCTGTATCAAGCAGACCCACTGTCTCTTCACGAAAAAGATTGTCTGCTTTGCCACAAAGATCTGCAAACACTGATCCTGCTTCTACAGATGCCAGCTGATTTTTGTCTCCTAATAGTATCAGCTTAGTCTCAGGGGCCAGATGTTTGGTCAGCCGGTTCATTAAAGAGAGATCAATCATAGATGCTTCATCAATGATGACCATATCATAGGGCAGTTTTTTCTCTCTTACCGGTGGAAGCAGCCCTCTCTCTTCAACACCCCGCAATAGTCGATGTATGGTCTGTGACTCTAATGGATATTTTTCAAGATCCTCATCAGACATATTGAGCCGTTTCATGCCGGCTTTCAACGCCTCTCCCATTCGTCCCGCAGCTTTGCCCGTTGGGGCAGCAAGGGCAACCTTCAGTGGCTTGCCAGATGAACGCTGGTGAAGCACCAGAAGTCGTGCAACTGTTGTCGTCTTACCTGTACCCGGCCCTCCTGAGATAATCAGGAACGGTTTTATGGCCGACAGCAGAACTGCAACTTTCTGCCAGTTCGGTTCATCATTCTCATCTTTTGGTTCATCCTCAAAAAGCTCGTTTAAAATCTCAATCTTCTTATCAGAGAGTACACTTGATTGCAGATCGCTCTTTTGATTTATCCACTCTTTCAATGACCTCTCCATTTTGAAATATCGATGCTGATAAAGCTTATCACCATCCAGAACAAAAGGTGTTTCTTGATCAGGCTTGCCAATAATCGAACTCTCCGTTAATTGTAACGTTCTATCGGGAAGCATTCCCATGAGTTGCGAGTCAAGTTCGAGCATGTTTCCAAGCTCGCGAACTGTTTTATTGATTGAAAGGCAAACATGACCTGCCATTCTGAATTGAACTGTAAGAATAACGGCCAACTTTTCTTCCGTCGTCATCTCTCCATGTTCCTGCTCCAGAAAGCGAATGAGTTCTTTTTCCAACCGATCTGCAAGGAGGTCAGTCAGGTCCGAATCCAAACCTTCTCCAGTCTGATCTTTATCAGGCACGTCATCAAAGAGTGAAGGATTTCGCTTGGTCATGATTTTCTGCTCAACATATGTTCAAGTTTTAGTATCACATCTTTATCCGGCTTATGAAACCACACGCCGTTACTACTGCCTGCTTCAATTCCCCGCACAAACAGATATGCCACACCTGCAAAATCTTTATCGTAATCGAAATCAGGGATTTTACTTCTCAAATATTTTATCAGCGCTACGGTGTAAAGGTGATATTGAAGGTCGTATGATGCGTTTAAAATCTCTTCCTCCAGACTCTCCGGGGTATAATCTTGCTTCGTATCACCCAGGTAATTAGATTTATAATCAATAATCATGTAACTCCCATTCTGCCGGGCAACAAGGTCAATAAATCCCGTCATGTAACGATTCGAATGTTCATTTTGAGAAATTTCTTTGCCTTCCCTGATAGTTTCTAAAAGCGCTCCGCCATCTGCGGCTCCTGCTGCAAAGTTAAACTCCATCTCCCGACGCTCATCTATTCTTGATAGCTTACTTAGGTCGAATCCAGGAATTTTGCAGTCCGCCACCTTCCTCATCATCTTTTGCAGAACGGGTGCCCATTTTTTATCGAAGCTGTAATCCTCTAAAATCTCATTAATTTCTGAAGCGTAGAGGCTGCTGTTGGCGCTACTAAACTCAAACGATTCAGCTTCAAAGAGTTTGTGAATCGCAGTACCGGCAGTGGCTCCTTTCGGGAAATCGAAAATTGTAAGTTCCCCCCTGAATTTTGTCTCCTCGCTTTGCTCAAAAGGAGCCGAAAAGCTATCGATCAGCTGATCATAATCAGGGGTGCCGGGATCTGAACTGTGGCCGGCCAGTGACGTAAAACTTTCAAGTCTGTTTTGAACCTTCAAGTCACTCGGTCCCTGGTAAGGATGAAACATCAACTCTTCTGATTCATCATCATGTACGAAGCTCCCGATCGCCATCTCTTCATCAGAGCTTAGAAGCTTCAATTCGATACTATTATCACTTTTGTCCTGAAGTGATTTAAACGCTGAAATGAAATCAGAATCTGATATTTCAGCACCCTCTTTTACTTTATATTTATTCTTGATGGACTCTTTAAGTCTATGTCTACCAACAATTGAAGCACCTAATCCTGAAACATTCGAATGTGTATGTGATTCCCATATCACAATAGACGCATACTGAGCTCGGGTTAGCGCGACGTAGGCTTTTCGCACATCTTCAGCCACCGATTCAATATCCGATAAGTACTCTGCATTCACTCGTCTCTCATTTTTGATGCGGTCAAAATTAATGATCAAATCATCACTCTCATCTGAATGATACTCCACCATTTGTTTCGCAGATGACTCAAAACTTTTGGGCTTATATCCCATCCACAAAGTCGGGCAAAATACAATTGGGAACTGCAGCCCCTTACTTGAATGAATGGTCATGATCTTGACCAAATTTCTGTCACTCTCAAGCTGAAGCTCTTTCTCTTCTTCGTCTGACTCTTCCATCTGCCGGAGCAGCCATGTGTGCAGTTTATCCGGACTGAGCAGATGTTCATTCTCCGCTTTAGAGCACAAATCCGCCAGGTGGAAAAAATTAGTAATAATTCGCTCTGACCTATTTAGTTCTGATAAATTCACCAGGCGCTGTTCGCGAAATATCAGACGGTAAAACATTGAATAGAATCCCTCTTTGCGCCAGGTCTCTTCCAGATCTGAGAGTTCCCCTATCAAAACCTGACGCCGATCCTCGTCACTGCTTAGTTCGTATAGTGAGGCCAGGTCAAACCCGAAAATACCCGTCAGCAAACCTGCATTGAAAATTCGCTGATCGGTTGGATTCAGCACACTGTTCATCAGCATTTCCAGCTTTTTGGCCTCCAGCGTATTAAATACATTTTGATCTGTTTTAGTTACCGAATCTATCCCTGCGGCCTTCAGACGCTGCTGAAGATCATATGCATCTTTGTTTCGGGAGATTAGAATGGCGATGTCTCCTGCTTCAACTGGTCTATTTCCGATTCTTGCACTACCTGAACCGTTTCCATTCATCAGCTGAGAAATTCTGACTACTGTCTGCTTAAATGCAAAATCAATGGCCGACTCTTTACTCGATTGTACGCCGTGCCGACTAATTACCTGCAATGGAGCCATCTTCTCACCTTCAAAAATCAGGCTATCTGTATGGTCTTCGCGACCCGCTTTTGATGGTTCGAAGTCAATCTCATTTTCTATGAATGGATTTCGATCGCTTTCAAACAGCTGGTTGATTGACTCGATATATTGAACCGTGCTCCTGTAGTTATGCTTTAGCGTGTATTCTTCATCAACTCCATCTTTTCGTGCTCTAAAATAGGTGTGAAGATCAGCTCCGCGAAATGCATAAATAGCCTGCTTGGGATCACCAATCATCATCAGGCTGCTTTCTTCCTGACCTGTTGGATAGATAGATTTGAATATCTCATACTGAACAGGGTCCGTATCCTGGAACTCGTCAACCAACGCAATTGGATAGCGGCGATTGAGTTTCCCTATAAGAAACTCTCCCCTGTCAGGGTCAAGCAAAGCATCTCGAACACATATCAGAAGATCATTATAACTGTATGATTCACTAGATTTAGATAAGTTCTCTCTTCGTTTTTTAATCTCGTCGTAAGCCTGCATAATGAGCGTACTCTCCACACGGCCAATATTTTCTGAAAGCTGATTCAATTCAGAAAAGAGGTCATAAAGTTCGTGTGGTTCAACCTCCCGCCCATTCTTTATAAGGTTGGACTCATCATACAAATAGTCGGAAGTAAAAAACTTTATTTTAGAGGGAGCGTCCAGCTTAAACTGATCGTCCTCAACATAATCCAAAACCGATTGCCATCTTGAATCAAGATGAGTTGCATACCGGCTCACGTCACAATTCTTTAATTTGGATAAGATTTCTCCCGCCTCTTTATCGATGATTTCTTTGATCCTGGATTTTAGATCGATTAATTCTTGAAGGTAGTCCTTGGGATTGTCAAGCACCTCACCTTCGGGTTGTGCGTAATGCTTTTCAACAAGCGCAGAAACCCCATTTTTCCCAATAAGCTCTGCCGGCGTTTCTGCAATATTTAAAAGCTTAGAAATGAGATAACGCCCGGCATCATCTCCGCCATGTTTATCCATAAACATACGCCAGAAATCTTCAGCTGCAGTTTCGTAAAGATCACCTGATGGGTTCACTGACATCTCAAATGGAGTACCCGCGCTTAACGCCTCCTCCTGCAAGATTTTCTGGCAAAAACCATGGATCGTAAATACCTGGCTATCATCAAAGTTCTGGATTGCTTCTTTTAATATGCTAATGACTGACTCGCTGCCCTTGTATCTCTTTTGAAATTCGCTCAGAAATTCATCGCCTGATTCAACAAGATCTCCATCCTGAACTGCAAGTAAACAATCTCTCAACCGGCTTAATATTCTTTCCCTGAGTTCGGCTGTCGCTTTTTTGGTAAAGGTCACCGTCAGGAGTTGATCAACTTTCAGTCCTTGCTCCACGAGCATCCTTACATAGATACCCACAATTGTATATGTTTTCCCTGTACCAGCGCTGGCTTCGACAAGCACACGAGAGGCCGGGTTGAGGTCAAAAATATTCTCGAGATGCTTACTCATCACTTCTCCTCCATGTGGTTGAGCATCACGCGTATCGCTGCACTCAATTCACTGTCAAGGTACTCTTCCCTATACGGCGATCCCTCTCCAAGCATTAGTGTGGTAAAAGGATCGCTGTTTTCAGCATATGGTGAGAAGTCTGATCCTTCGAACACAGATTTCGCTTTCCTAAACGGATCTTTCTTGTTCTGATAGTCAGCTTTTTCATATGCATAAGAAGAATTCGGAAAAGAATAGAGCGGCTCACGGTGCCCTCGTTCATAAAGCGAGACAAATCGTTTCAATTCAGACTCTGGATTGCCAACCGATTGAAACTGAAACCACTTTGGATCCCCTTTTTTCAGTTCACAAACAAACCATGATTTCTTATTAGGAAAACTGTTCGCAAATTGCGCAGCTAAATGTTTAATCCAGCTTCCTAGCAGTTTGTCGCCAGACTCAACAGATGGTGTGATATCCAGAAATTGGTCAGACGAATAAGAGGTAAAAGCGGCTACTATTTCGGTGTCATCCAGTTGGAAGGTTTCCTCTATACTACATAAGGTCATCTCAATGCCCCGATCGGCTACAGATTTGATGGCAACATTCGCAGAATCAATAATGCCACTCATTTTCCTCTCCCCCTGCCAACCAGCAGAAATTAATCCGGATTGAATTAACAGATGCGATATTTTATCAGCTTCTACCCCCTGTAAACGCCAGCCGAATACCCGTTCAAATATTTTGTGCTCTTCAAGTGAATTCAGATTAAACTCGTCTTTATCTTCCTTCGATCTGCTTAAATAAGGATTAAAATACGCTTGAAAATATGCCTTCAAAGGATTCGATATAAACTTACCTATATTACTAACTGCCAATTGTTTATACTCTTCACGACCAGTGATTTCTGATCCCGAATAGAGACCTGGTATTGGTTTGACCGAACCTGTTAGGCCTTTAGCTGTGAGATACTCAACTTTAGAAAAAGATCGGTTTCTGAGAAAATTTTCTGATGAAAATCCATGGAGCGGTTCTTCAATTAAAATCTCCTCTTTTTTCTTGCCGCTGAATACAGAAAGGGTCGTGAGCCATTCACTTATAATGGGCGAGGGTGGTATGGTTTCGTTGTCTGTTCTGCTTCGTCCGATGTAGCTGCAATAGTGAAAAGATTCAGATGCCAGAATAGATTCAAGGAACAAGCTGCGGTCCTGCTTTTTAGGACTTCTTTCATAAGGCCTTGGATCTGACGCCATTAAATCGAAATCGGGGTCTTTTGGTTTCCTTGGAAACTCCGATTCATTCAACCCGATTAACGCAATAATTTTGGCTGGGATCGATCGAACCGGTACCATTGAACTGAACGTAACGCCTCGGGTAAAATGTGCGGGTGAGGCAGATTGGTGCTCCAGCTGTTTCCGTACGTGCGACCGCAACATGGAATAAGAGATCTTTCGATCAAGTCCTGCGGTGTCGCTCTCTTCCTGTATCGATTCAACTGCTTGCCGAATTGCAGAATGTTTGTCTTGTAACTCTTTGGCTGAAGAAAAGAAATAATCAATCTCGTCTTCAATTAAAGAGCACCAATTCTTTGGAGTTAGGTGTGATTTTATAGATTGATTAAGTTTTTCCAGATGCCCCATCATGTGAGAAAATCGGGACCAAACCTCTTCCATTTCCTGTCCCTGGATGTCACCGAACCGCAGTTCTGCTCCATCCTCAAAGAGATTGGCTGCCTCGCCGTACACAATGCCACTCCATCCCCTTCGCAAGGCTGACTGCCATGTTTGAGACGTACTGGCAGGCTGTTCTTCTTGTCTTCTGTGTTCAGAGCTTAATCCCCAGATAACGTTATTCTCCACGAGCCACAGCTTTAACCGTCTTAATGAAGATTTACTAATTCCAATCGATTCATATACTGAAGGCTCCATAAGGAAATCCATCACATCAGAAAACTTGTACCGTGAATCGATGAGATCCAGGAGCTGTAAAAATGATCGCGTGGTTGATTCCGACGTAATTCGCCTGTAGTCTACATGATACGGGATGGTGGGCGTTCCCTTCTGTTCAGTCCCAAAAACAGCATGAATCAGCGGCTTATACGAGTCTATATCCGGCGTCACAACAAGCACATCATCAGGGTTAAGTTCATGATCCTCTTCAAACCGTCGCAAGAGAAATTGATGAAGCACTTCGATTTCTCTCAATTGCGTATGGCAGGAATGAATTTCGATTCCTGTAATTTCCTGTTTGATGTTTTTTGGAACGGATTTATCAAAAGTGACGGAATTCTGCAGATGCTTGAGCGTTGACGTGCCTGTGGCACCGTCATCAAATGAATTGATAGTTTCAGCATCCAACGACTCCATCAAAACTTCCTGCCCTCTGGCTTCTTCACCGAAGGCACTCAGCAGGGAATTCTGAAAATTCTCCTCTACATTTTTAGTTACAGCTGTCTGATACAAAACGAGATCCTGGTGTTTTGAAGCCGCCTGAGCCATTCTCAAAACCGGACTTGGTAATAATCCGGTATTGAAAAACAATAGTGCATGCTCGACAGGAACATTACCTTCTTCTATCGCCTCAGTTGTTTCTGACATCAACTGGGCTTTATTCGGGAATCCAACCCCCTTCTCCCTGACGAGTCGTTTTTTCTCAAGCAGATTCCACAGGTCGGCCTGCCACTTTTCATCTGCGCTGTTTCCCACAATACCTTTTTGCCATTCCAGTATCATTTCAGGCCTGTAAACAATGTACTGATCAAACACGGAGGATACCTTTTTTGAGAGCTGCATCACCGCACGCTCCTTTACTTCTGATGGTTGAGCAGAAACATATCGTTCAAGGCGGGGAAACGACTTCCGAAGACTATCATCCATCATGATGTCATAAATTGACCATGCCAGCGGGCCAGGATCACTTGAGAGTAAATCCGGGAGCTCAGGGTAAAGCTGCCTGATCATCCTGAACTGCCATTCAGCTGGCAAAATAAACTCAAAATTGGCTACGATCGGATTGATTTCTGCCAAAAAGAGCTTAAGCCATCGTGCTGTATCTCTGTTTGGAACAACAATTACTGTTGAAACCAATGGGTCTTTCGGAGCATATCCATGAATATCCTTTGAAAGATGCGTTGCCAGGGTTTTGAGTTTGTTGCTTCGATGAACGCGAATCATATTTGGCGTCTCTTTTTAGGTTATCAGATGATACTGAATTCAGTGGCATTACTAAAGTATGAATCAGG
Source organism: uncultured Rhodohalobacter sp. (assembly GCA_964625635.1). Lineage (GTDB taxonomy): Bacteria > Bacteroidota > Rhodothermia > Balneolales > Balneolaceae > SW132. The sequence goes on along the minus strand of CAZVEP010000021.1, from coordinate 31,628 downwards.
GGTGACACATTGTGTCATGGCATAAGAGGATGCGTAAATTTTGTGTCAACTTTGATAATTACTACTCTATTAGTATAATCTATTCTATAAATCGCATACACCTGAGTTTGTTCTGTTGCTTATGAAAAAACTATTCTTGTTAAACATACTTCTATTTATAACCTTTTGCTCCAGCCATGGCAACACCACAGTTAGTGGAACAATACTAAGCGTTACTGGCGAACCAATGCCTGTTTCTTCAATTGATGTATCTGCAACTGGGCCTACAAATATTTTCACCCTGCCCGATAAAGTTTACGCCGATAAGAATGGGAGTTTTTCAGTCACATTCGAGAATCCGGGAATTTATACGCTTAGCGTTCGTGGTGTCTTTCATAAATCTGTTCGAGTTCCAATCATGATTTATGATCAGGATAAGATTGAGCTTGACATATTCCTGCTCCCCCATTCATACAATAATGGAGAGTATTTTGATCAGCAGGTGTACCTGAAATGGATTCGCGCCTACGGAAATTTTAACGGGTACGATTTCTTTTCAGGTGAAATTTTCAGGGCAAATAAGGATGGATCGATATCAGCTTTTATCAAAACAGATCTTGATACAATCAGATATCAGATACGCGGACTCACCAGAGGTGCTACGGTATTACCAGGTGCAGATGAATATTCAACACTTGGTTCTGATTTTGAAGCAGTAATTTATAATAAGTCAGACACCGATTCTATAGAACTACGTTTTAATCCTAATCAGAAACAGCCTTATTCCCGTGTCTTACCAGAAGCTCCGGTTTCGTGGCAGGTGTCACTCGCTGCTTTTGTTCATTTCCATAATGACAATGACAAATACTGGTCACTTTCACTGGAAAGGACACATTCAAAACGTCTGATATACTATACCTTATCCTCAGCTAAAGATTCTGGCATTCCTCCCGCTGAAATAAAAAAAGCTATGTTAAGAAGCTATGGATTTCATTCTTCAAGCCAGATGTCGGCTTTTCGCGATTCAGTTTTATCGGCTCTTGAAATTAAAGATTTGCATCCAAAGCAGAGATCAGCATTGTTAATCTCATATTTGGGCTCAATTCAGCAGCAGCGGACCCGCGAAAGATACCTTCAAAGTATCGGACAGGAGCTGTCTGATTTAAAAATCCATTATGATGTATTTGATGAAATTTTTAGGACAGTGGATCCAAGAAACCCTGTGTGGGCACTAAATGACGAGGCACCGCTTATGCTGCTTCTGGAAACCAATTATTCAGATGAAGCAGTTTCATACGCAGAACAGATGATTCTTAATCATGCGGATGGCATGGTTGTACGACATCTTGTTCTGAGTTTAATTGAGAGATTTGCCAACGATTACGAAAAAGTAACTGAGATGCCTTATTACAGCTTAATTGTTAATCGTTATGGAGAAAGACATCTTGCCAGGCGCGCCGTTCTGACATTTCAACAGTCAAATAATAACCGTTAACGTCATCAGCAGCGATCTGAATTATTATCAGTTTTCCATTGAGGCAAGATGCTTACGTAAAGCCTGCTCAACTACTGATGAATAACTCAGTTTGTTTTGATCAGCAAATGACTTGAGATCTGCCAGCGTCTCAACATTGATATAATAACTTGCGATTTTTTTCTCACCTGAAATATGTGCTTCTTCAACCGGCGAAGTTTTCTCAGATCCTTTTACTGCCTCCTCCATTTCAATGGCTGTATCGGCCGCTTCTTTGACAGCTTTTTCTGTATCTCTGAATTCTGCTACTATAGCTTTGGCTTTTACCTTTGCCTCAGCTTCCGCTCTTGCTTTCGCTTCCTCTGCTTTCCTTACAACTTTTTCAGAGAATGAGTCCACAAGCTGCATTCCGCTGGAACTGTCAATATATTTAAATATTGATGATACACATTGTGTGCCTCTGGGCCTGTGATCTTCAACAAAATCAAACTGTGAGTCATCGCCTTTAGGTTCACTTAAAGGTGAATTCAAAAAACTTTTTTTAACACCCATAATTTAGTATCCGTTTCTGATCTCTTTGGCAAGATTCATATAGTCTTGAGCACCGTAGCTTTCGCTATCGTACTCAAATATGGTCTTGTGATGACTTGGAGCTTCTGCGAGTGCAATATTATCTCTAATAAGCGTTTTGAATACTTTTGAACCAAAATGCTCTCTTATATGGCCGACAACTTCCCGATTGAGGTTTTTACGTTTATCAAATAATGTACATACAATACCTTCAACCTTCAGATCGGGATTAAGCCTCTTCTGAACAATTTTGATGAGATCCATAAGCTTTGATAAACCGTGCAATGCCAGGTATTCCGATTGCAATACGATTACCAATTCATCCGCAGCTGTAAAAGCATTAAGCGTCAGTAAGCCTAAGTTCGGAGGGCAATCGAGCAGAATAAAGTCATAATCATTTTCTACCTCTTTCAGGGCAGAACGTAATATCTGCTCTCTTGCAGGTTCATTCACAAGTTCCATTTCCGCAGCCGATAATTCGATTGAAGCAGGCAGTAAGTCAAAGTCGCTATGTGGCATTACCACCTCACTGACAGGTAATTCACCTTTCAAAACATGATATATGTTTCGCTTCATTTTTGAAGAGTGAATCTTAAGTGAATAGGTAAGATTGGCTTGAGGGTCCATATCTACAAGCAATACCTTATAGCCAATTTTACTTAGCCCGGCACCGGTATTAATGGTTGTTGTAGTTTTACCAACTCCACCTTTTTGATTTGTAAATGCGATTTTTCTCATGAGATTTTTGACGCTTTATTTTATAGTAGAAATAATCAGAAGGCCTTCGTGTCGTGAATGTTAAATTTTTCTAATATTTAAGAGCTTCTAACTTTTGTTTTCCTTTTATCGGCACAAATCGAAATAATCTTCAATTTAAATTGTCATCTTTCTGCATATTAAATAAACACTGGGATTTTCAATCTTGAATCAGCCCCTATCCCCTTCTGGAATAGGTTTCTAATGAAATTCTAATCAATCACGCACCAGGTTTTATCACTTCAGAAAAGAGTTATGCTGTGAATCTTTTTTACGATATCTTAAAAATGGTTTTTACATGTAGTAACCTGATCAAAAATCGAAAACTTCATCCTAAACTAAACTCAAAAATGCCAGATAATTTGCCCCCTATGAGATTTTTCAGCCGAAAGCTAATCAAACCAACAGATTTGAATGCACACGGTACACTCTTTGGCGGATCTGTTTTGGCATGGATAGATGAGGAGGCCGCTATTTATGTAACGTGTCAGCTAGGAAAAGGCAATATCGTTACAAAATTCATGTCTGAAATAGACTTTGTAAGCTCCGCGAAACTTGGAGATATCATTGAAATAGGAATGGAAACCGTTAAATTCGGTAAATCCTCCATTACTGTGCGATGTCTCGTTCGCGAAAAATTTAATCATGAAACTATCATCAGTATCGACAAAATTGTATTTGTTCATATGGATAAACATGGGAATCCGACTCCGCATAATATACTTGAACCTGCAAACGAATAATTATGAGCACCAACAAAGGTCCAATCGATTTTCAAATCATCAAAGACATGCTTTACAATGATGATGCCTATGTAAAAGAATTTTGTGATGCATCGGTCATTTCATTTTCTGAGTTCAAATCAAATTTCAGAAGAAATCTGATGGATGAAGATCTCGAAACACTTCGTCGAACGGGTCATAAGATCAAACCAGTAGCAAAAATGCTAAAGCTTGATCCCCTGCTTGAAATCTATGAGAAATCAAAACTACTGCTGATGGAAGGGGGCGATATGGATCTCAAAGAAGAATATGCGAAAGAGATGGACTCATATTGCGATGAAATATTAAATCAACTCCATCAAAGAGCAAATTAAAGGAATTTCTACAGCAGCCTATTAAGTACCAGGAGGCTACAAAGCCTATTTGAGCGAAAAAATCATTTAAGAACACTAATTATGAAAATTTTAGTTACTGGTGGAGCGGGTTTTATTGGAAGCCACACTATTCTTGAGCTTCTTAATGCCGGACATGACGTCATCGTAATGGACAACCTGTTAAACAGCAAAATTACATCTTTGGAGCGTGTTGAAGATCTGACAGGTCAATCCGTTTCTTTTGAAAAGCTTGATCTTCTAAACATTGAAGGAATGGATGAACTTTTCAAGTCTCACTCTATAGATGCAGTTATCCATTTTGCAGGTTTGAAAGCGGTGGGAGAGTCTGTTGAAAAACCACTCTATTATTATGAAAATAATGTCACCGGTACAGTGAATCTTTGCAAAGTGATGGATAAATACGGTGTCAAAAGGTTGGTCTTCAGCTCATCTGCTACAGTTTATGGGAATCCTTCAGAGTCTCCTATTAAAGAAACTTCAGAATTATCTGCTACAAATCCATATGGACAGACTAAGCTAACTATTGAGCATATTTTCAGGGATCTGTGTGTGTCCGATCCAGAATGGAAAGTGTCACTTCTTAGATACTTTAATCCTGTCGGTGCTCACGAGAGTGGCAGAATTGGTGAAGACCCGACAGGAATCCCAAATAATCTAATGCCATATGTCACACAAGTAGCAGTAGGTAAGAGAAAACGTCTATCGGTATTTGGCAGCGACTACCCCACTCATGACGGGACCGGTGTCCGTGATTATATACATGTTACTGATCTGGCAAAAGGTCATTTGAAAGCTCTTGAGCATTTGGAGCAAGAATCCGGAGCTGAGGCTTACAATCTCGGGACCGGCCAGGGTTCGAGTGTTCTGGATGTGATTAAAACATTTGAAAAAGTAACAGGCAAAAATATCCCATACGAATTAACAGATCGTCGTCCCGGTGATGCAGCTGTTTGCTATGCAGATGCTGAAAAGGCCAAGAACGTTTTAGGCTGGGAAACAGAAAATAATCTCGAAGATATGTGCCGCGATGCATGGAACTGGCAAATGAAAAATCCCGATGGCTACGCTTAAGCCTTTTATTGACAAAACATTAGAAATATTTTTTTCTGTAAGGGCTATTAAGTAAACGTATCATACATAGCCAGGCAGTTTAAATTTATTTTTAAGTCATTTATTACTAGTGTTCAGTCAATGGAAAAGTGTCGGGGTAGTCATCGGATGAGTCAATTATTTATTACTTCATCAGACTCAAATGTGCTTAGTTTTTCAAAAAAACTCATCCGATGACTTTCATGCTTTATCCGACAGTTCAAACTTGACTTAACACTAGTTCCAATAACAGTCACGATGTTACAAAGCTTATCAATGAGCTTGAATCAGATGGAACAGAAGCATACAATAAATTATTTCCGCTGATTTATAATGAACTGAAAGATATTGCTTCAATTCAGATCTCATCCGAGAGAAATGATCTTTCCCCGAAACAGAACGGACCTCGTTCTTGATGTTTACATCAAATGGCTAAATCAGGAAAAGTTGGAATGCAATAGCCGTAAGCATCTCATAAGACTTGCATCGAAAGCAATGCACCAAATTCTTGTAGATTGTGCAAGGAAAAAACTTGCTGAAAAACGTGGCAATGGCGCTGTAAAAATTGAGTATGACGACGAACGATTCTACATAGAAGAAGCAGAACAATTTCTAGAACTCAATGAAGCCTGTAATGAGTTGCGCAAAATTGATGAGCGGCTCTTTGAAATAGTCCAGCTAAATATTTCAGTGGTTTATCCGTATAGCAGGTAGCTGATACTTTAAATGTGTCGAAAAGCACTATAAACCGAGATTGGAAAAAAGCAAAAACCCTCTTATTCATGAAGCTCAATTAACTACAGAGCTCATAAATATGTGCTTATTTGGCTTTCTGTTTCACTTCTATTCCCAATTCATCTATGAAATTGCTCTATTTTTTAGTGCACTGTAAATGCCTGATCAGGTTCCATTGATAGAACAGATTCCGCCATAAGATCGATTAGCTGCTCCAGGTCTTTCAATGATGCTGTTTCAACCGGTGAGTGCATATATCTTATAGGTACAGAAACCAACGCACTCGGAATACCTGTACGCTGATAAAATATACTGTCAGTATCGGTTCCGGTTCTGACACTTGTTGCCTCGTGTTGAATATTGATTTTATGTTTTTTGGCGGTGCTTTCCAGCAGTTCTACCAGTTTAGGATGGTTCGCGCCCCCATGCTGCACACTCGGTCCATCGCCAAGTTTTACCTGCCCATGTTCTTTTTGGTCAATTCCGGGCGAATCCGTTGCATGAGTTACATCAGTGACTATTGCTGCATCGGGCATATGTCTATAACTCATCATCCGGGCACCGAAGCCACCCACTTCCTCCTGTACCGAATTAAGCGCAATTACATTTACTGCCAGGTTCTTTTTATTGTCACTGATCTTCTTCATGGCCTGAGCAATGGCAAAACCACCTATCCGGTTATCTAATGCACGGGCTGATATGATATCATCATTTAGATACTCCAGATCTTCTGCATATGTCACGGGGTCTCCAATTTGAATCGCCTCAGCAGCTTCTTCCTTACTGGATGCACCGATATCCACGTATATATCTTTCCACGCCGGCTCTTTTCCGCCTCCGTTCTTTTTATCTTGAAGATGGATTGCCGTATTGCCGGTCACTCCGCTAATTTTTCCGTTTTTCCCATGAATATATACCCGCTTTGCCCTGGCTATCGTCGAATCACTACCTCCCAGCTTATTCAGATAAATAAATCCATCCTCTGAAATGAATTGTACAACCATTCCAATTTCATCAGCATGAGCCTCAAGCATAACTGTCATTACATCAGAACTGGTATTTATTTTGGCAATTGCCGACCCATAAGCATCTGCTTCAACCTTATTTGTAAACTGTGAAATGTAATCCATCCACACCTTTTGGCCCTCTGATTCATATCCTGTTGGGCTTGGAGTGATAAGCAGATCTTCTAGAAATTTGGATGATGAGCTATCTAACATAAATGATTTTCTGTAGGTTGTTTTTTAATTATCAAATGTCTGAGAATGCATAACCAGCGGAACGCTAATATCGGTCATTATGGTCACAAATTAAAGACAGCCTTGGTCAGAATATTGTGGATCATCTCTTAAATCTAAATTTAGAAAGTTGTATGTTCAGATCACAATTCAGTAAACATATCAAACTTTATGAGGTTGAGCTACAAACGTCACGATTTTTTTCACGAAACCACAATCAATATACGATTCAGGGATCTCGATCCTTTAAGGCACGTAAATAATGCCGTTTTCAATACTTATTTTGAAGAAGCCAGGATTCAGTTCATTAAGGTTGTGCCGGAACTCCGTGAATCCATGAATCAGGGTTATAGCTTTGTGCTTGCACATCTTGACTTAAAGTATATCCAGCCTGTTGAATATGGTGAATCTTTGGTAATTGGAAGTTCACTAAAATCTATCGGAAATAGTAGTGTGATAGGTATTCAGGGATTATTTACAGAAGGTGATACGCTTAAAGCAGTTGCTAATACAACCGGTGTCTGGTATGACGTAAAAAGTAAAAAGCCTGCCCGGCTGCCTGATATAAAAGATAAAGATCAATATCTGTTTAAGGGATCGAAAAATGGATAAAAGCAGCCAGTATAAAATTTTCAGTGACCCTATTCATGGCTTCATAACTGTTCCTAAGGGTATCATTTTACGTTTGATTGATCACCCGTACGTGCAGAGACTACGGCGTATACGACAGCTGGGTCTTGGGTATCTTGTTTTCCCTGCAGCCGAGCACTCTCGTTTCTCCCACGCATTGGGTGCACTTGAGTTATGTCAGCGTGTATTAAGAAATATCAAAGAGAAAGATACGACTATAAGTGATGCCGAGATCACCAGCACTCTGATTGCAATTTTACTTCATGATGTTGGCCATGGTCCTTTTTCCCACTCACTCGAACATACGCTTATAAATGACTTCAACCATGAGCAGATGAGCCTGAAGATAATGCAGGAACTGAATAAGCAGTTTGAGGGAGAACTTGAAACCACGATACAGATATTTACAGATCAATATCCTAAGAAGTTTCTTCATCAGCTTATCTCATCACAACTTGATATAGACCGGCTGGATTACCTTAAGCGTGATAGCTTCTTTACAGGTGTATCTGAAGGCTCCGTAGGCATTAATCGAATCCTGAAAACAATGCGAGTTTTCAATGGAAATGTAGTCATCGAAAAAAAGGGTATCTATGCCATAGAAAACTATATCCTTTCAAGACGGCTAATGTATATGCAGGTTTATCTGCATAAAACAGTACTAAGCGCTGATTCACTTTTAAAGAATATATTCAAACGTGTTGAGTATCTGATTGATAACGGAGAAAAAGTAGACACACCTTCGAAACATCTGGGATATTTTGTGTCTAACAAACCATCAGCAAAAAAAGCCATCTCTGATACAACTATGGTTCATTACATGGCCCTCGATGATCACGATGTTATGATCTGTATAAAGAACTGGGCTGAATCTGGCGAACCCATCCTGAAAGATCTTTCCTATCGTTTTATAAACCGGGACCTCTACAGAACTACTTTTTTGTCCGAAAAGGAAATTGCGGGTAAACTGAACAGCATAAAAAAGCAGACGCGGGCTTATCTTAAGAAAAGAGGTCTGCCGCATGATGATCACTCAGCTTCTTACTATTATGATGTGGACAAAAGCTTTAGTGAGGCATATAAATATCAAAGTGAAAGTATCTGGATACTGGAGGGGAAAAAGAAAGCGATTGAGTTTTCAAAAGCAGCCGATACCCGACACATTATTGCTCTTACTCAGCCGGTAGTTAAACCGTATATCGTTCACCTGAAAGATGTGAATTGCTAACATCGCTTGAAAGATGGGTGTAGCTATTTAGCCTCAGGCTGGACTTCAATGCCTAATCTACTCAGAAGATCTTCTTCTTTAAATGGTTTCTGCATCAGGTCATCAAAACCGACATTCTTTAGCTCTTCTTTAGAATATCTTTGAGTAGCTGTAACCGCAATAATTTTAGAATCAGCATCAGGCTTTCCCTTTGCCCTGATTGCCTTTACAGTTTCAATACCGTCCATCACCGGCATACTAAGATCCATTAGTATTGTATCTGCATTCCAGGATTCCAAAATATTCATCGCCGCTTCGCCATTTGAAGCTTCCTGAACTTCAAGTCCGTAACGCTTCAGCATTAGTTTTAAAAGCGTTCTATTGATAGAAACGTCATCTACCACCAGAATTTTTTTAACGGCATTGTTTGATGAATATGTTTCTTCAGCATTCTCTTCTTCCTCTTCTGAACCTACAAGATTGCTGATTTTTTCATCCAGCTCTTTTGAGTGATAAATAATATTGTCAAGTAGCTGGCCTTGATCTGGTGTCAGATCCTGGTCTTTTTTCAGAAGATCTGAAAAACCTAAGACAGCGTGCAATGGTGTTTTTAATTCGTGCGATAAATCATAATCGAGCACATTTTCGTGTCTTTTGATATCAGGCAGTATTTTTAAAAATCGTCCAACAATTTGTTGATCATCATCTGTTACGGTAAAGTACTTTACAAGATATGATATGCCATCATCTCCATGAACAGACACTACTGATGAGTTCTCTTCGCTAAAAGATCGATCAAGTTTTTTTAGCTGGTGTATTTCAGCAATATTTCTGCCGACGAGAGGCAGTTCATCGGCATTAAAAAGGGCTTCAAACCCAAAATTAACATATCGAATGAAACCATCTGCATCTAATATTGCACTGCTGGTTCCTGAGTGATCAAGAATTGATTTTAAAAAACTGGCTTGCTCGTCTTCAGTAAGGTGACTATCCTCGATAGTATTTTCCCGACTCACACTCATTAAAATTGTAAGTGACAGTGCTATAAATAGTTGCAGGAGCACTAGTTGAACCGGCCAGCCAATAAAAGAGATCACATCTAAAATGAAAAAATAAGACAAGTCGCCTACCAAAGTCTATGATTACAGAAATTATCTTCCGTAACATACAGGCTTTGAGAGGTGTTTTCAGTTAGTCTTTTTTAATTGTATAACCAAAAGAGCTTTAAGGACTTTGCGACTTTTTGCGACTGTATTTCACAAAGGATAATTCATCATGGTCTTCCCTTGAAATTTCAATCCAGACCTCTCCGATTTGATCTCTGTACTCCGGAAAAAAAGTGTCCCCGTCATAAGAATTATGAATCTCAGTTATAATAAGCTCATCGGCCAGATCCATCGTCTGTCTGTATATGTCGCCCCCACCTATAATGAAAACCTTTTCGTATTCACTATCTCTGAGATAGTTGTGAGCTTCTGGTATAGACTCAAATGTTTTTACATGGCTGTAACTTTTAGAACGTGTCAGCACTAAAGCTTCACGTCCGGGTAACGGTTTTTCATTAAGCTCTTCGAATACTATCCTGCCCATTAGCAGCGGATAACCCAATGTCGTCTTTTTAAAAAATTTCAAATCTTCTTTGTAGTGCCAGGGCAAACTTCCATTCTTGCCTATAACCAGATTGGGATCATGGGCTGCGATGATAATAAGTTTCATACGGCAACCGGAAATTTTATTGAATCATGGGGATTATAATTTTTCAGCTTAAAGTCCTCATATTCAAGGTCGTCTATTGGTTTATCTGCTATTTCCAGTTGTGGGAGTGCTGTTGGTTTACGCTTTAATTGTTCTTTAAGCCCGTCAACGTGATTTTCATAAATATGGGCATCCACAATTGTATGAGCAAATATACCCGGCTCTAAATCGGTTTCTTGTGCAATTGTCATCGTTAATGCAGAGTAACAGGCAAGATTAAATGGTATTCCAAGAGCAATATCCCCTGAACGCTGTGTAAGATGGCAGTTTAATCTTCCATTTGAGACATTAAAAATGTACATCACATGGCAAGGTGGTAGTCGCATCTCATCAAGTACACCGGGATGCCAGGCACTCACCACTATACGCCTGCTGTTCGGGTTTGTTTTAAGCATATTGATCGCTCTCTGAACCTGGTCAAACTCATCGTAGGACCACTGCGTATTTTCTGCTTCTCCTTTCCCGGGATATGAAAAACCATCTGATGATTTCAGATTGGGAAAACGTCGCCATAGCGTTGGATAGATGGGGCCCACATATCCATCTTCATCAGCCCATGCATCCCAGATATGACAATCTTTTTCATCACGCAGCCACCGAATATGATCTTCACCCCGCAAATACCATAGAAGCTCAAGTATAACTGACCGAAAATAGACTTTTTTTGTTGTAAGAAGTGGAAATCCTTCTGAAAGATCCACTTTATAAAACTCTGAAAAATTAGAATAGGTGTCTGTTCCGGTTCTATTTTCTTTCCTTACACCGTTTTTAAGTACGCTTTTTACAAGGTCGTGATATTGTTTCATGGTTCAAATCAAACTTAAAGTAAAGTTCCGCTGAGTAAAAGTATTGCAATTGAAAAGTAAATGATAATTCCGGTAACATCCACCAATGTAGCTACAAAAGGGGCAGATGTTACTGCAGGGTCGAGATTGAATTTTGTTAATATAAATGGCAGCATAGATCCGCTTAGGTTTCCAAATAAGATCACACCAAGCAAACTTAGTCCTATGGTAAGTGAAGTTAACGCAAGGGTCGCGTTGATTACTTCTCCCTGTAAAATGCCCCATCCAAAAGTGATCGCGACACCAATTACACCAATAACGCTACCCAGCATTAAACCTGACATTACTTCCCGTTTTAAAATCTTTGGCCATTCTGAGGAATCGATGTCATCGGTAGCAAGAGCCCTTATTATAAGTGTGGCAGCTTGTGAACCGGAATTACCCCCACTAGATATTATCATAGGAATAAAAACAGAAAGCAGAACAGCACTGGCCAATATGGATTCATATGAACTCATAGCCGTTACCGTCAACATTTGCCCAATAAAAAGTAATATTAACCACCGAACCCTTTTTTTAAACATACTGAATACGGTAGTTTGAGAGTAATAATCGTCTAAAACATCCATACCAGCCATTTTCTGCATATCCTCGGTCGTTTCTTCTTCGGCAACATCAATTATATCATCCGCGGTAACTATACCAACCAGCACACCGTCTGAATCTACTACAGGAAGAGCAACTCGGTCGTATTTTGCAAGCATTTTTACAGCTTCTTCCTGGTCATCATAAGCTGACAAAGCCTCATATGAATAGTCCATCAGAGAAAAAATTTGATCGTCCTGATCAGCTAAAATAAGATGAGTAATTCTAAGGTCGTCGATAAGATGTTCTTTATCATCAACTACATAAATTACGTTGATGGTTTCAGCCGTTTCTCCATATTTACGTATGTGTTTCATGCTTTGTTTAATTGTCCATTCAGACTTCACCTTCACATACCTTGGTGTCATCAAACGACCAACACTTTCTTCTGGATAGCCCAGCAACTTTTTGAGCTGTTCTTTATTTTCCCTGTCAATAGAATTCATTACCCGTTGGGTGAGGTGGCCGGGAAGTTCTTCTAGTATGGAAACCTGCTCATCTGGCTCAAGGTTTACCATTACATCGCTAAGCTGCTGTTTGTTAAAAAGCTCAAGCAGTTCTATTCCTTTTGTAGATGGCATTTCAGCAAACACATCAGCAGCTACAGGTTTTTTTAGCAGCCTGAATACCACTATGGCTATATCACCAGGAAGTTCGAGCAACAAATCAGCGATATCTGCGGGGGGAAGGTCATTCAACACCTCTTTGAGAGCTCCCCAATTTTTGGAAGCGATAAGCTCTTCGAATTCCGGTTTTATGAGTTGAACAAACATGATAAATTACTTGTTAAAACCTTAATGTTCAGTGTAAGAATCGGGGATAAACCATCAATAAACTAGTTTAGAAATGGGTATTTATTTAAAGTTTCTTAGCCATTTAATTCTTTAAGAGCTTTTTCAGCGGCAATTTGCTCCGCGTCTTTCTTACTTCTCCCTTTTCCTTTCGATTTAAATTCACCTGAAAGAAAAACTGCAACTGTAAATATTTTATCGTGGGCAGGGCCTTCTTCATCTATCACTTTATATTCGGGGAGCGGCTGATTCAAAGCCTGCAGATACTCCATCAGAGAGCTTTTATAATTATCAGCCTTCTTCTCCATCGATTCCAGGTCGATATGCCTTTTGAGAAGATTTTCAACAAATGAGAAAGTAAATGTATATCCTTTGGTTAGATATACGGCTGCTATCATGGCTTCAAACAGATCTGCCAGTACACTTTTAGAAACGTTTATTCCCTGTCCAGAGGCTCTTTCCCCGACCTCCATTACCTCATTTATTTGCATTTGTTTTGCAAGATGAGCGAGAGTTTTTCCTCTGACAATTTTCGCGCGGAGTTTTGTGAGAAACCCCTCGTCTGCAACCGGGTATTTCTCAAATACTATTTCAGTTACAATGAGATCTAATACGGCATCCCCCAGAAACTCAAGACGCTCATACGTATCATGTGCCTGAACTTTTTTTCCATCAATAATAGATCGATGCCTGAGAGCTCTTAAATATACACCTTTATGCTCGTTAGGTATAGAAAAGCCAAGTATGGTTTCGAGCCTTGAAATGCGGGAAGTTGATTCGTGAAATTGATCTTCTGAAGATGCAAACCACTTCTTTAACCTTCCCAGCATCTGCTAATCATCGAATTTTTTAAAGATAAGAGTCGTATTGTGTCCACCAAAACCAAATGCGTTGTTCATAGCGTATTTAACATCTCTCGCTACTGATTCATTGGGCGTGTAGTTGAGATCACACTCAGGATCCGGAGATTCCTGGTTGATTGTCGGCGGTATAATACCGTGGTATGTGGTAAGCAAGGCTGCTATTGATTCAGCTGCACCCGCTGCTCCCAGCATGTGACCTGTCATCGATTTAGTGGAATTCAAATTGATGTCGTAGGCATGATCACCAAATACTTTTTTTATCGTATTCGACTCAGCAAGATCCCCCAATGGGGTTGAAGTTCCGTGCATATTGATATGGTCAACATCTTCAGGTTTGATCCCTGCCATGTCGAGCGCACCATTTAATGCAAGAGTAACACCATTCCCTTCGGGATCCGGTGCTGTAATATGATGGGCATCAGCTGAAAAGCCATAACCCACTATTTCTCCGTAAATACGAGCACCGCGTTCGACAGCTGAATCGAGAGATTCGATAAACATTATCGCCGCGCCTTCACCCAGCACAAAGCCGTCCCTGTCCTTATCGAAAGGCCGGGATGCTTTAGCAGGCTCATCATTACGTCTTGAGAGTGCTTTCATAGAACTGAATCCGGAAACACCTATCGGCCAAACCGGAGCTTCGGTTCCGCCGCATACGGCCATATCAGATTGGCCATATTTAATGCTATCGTAAGCAAGGCCTATATTCTGAGATCCGGTAGCACAGGCAGAGACTGCGCAATAATTTGCGCCGCGAAACCCGTACTTTATAGATATATGTCCGGCAGGCATATCGGGAATCAACATCGGAATAAAAAATGGATTGACTCCCCGCGGTCCGTGCTCATGATGAGATATCGACTGGTCGTAAAACGTTTTCATCCCACCTATCCCTGTACCAACAATTACGGCTACCTTGTCCTTGTTGATTGTATCAAGGTCGATACCGCTATCTGCGATAGCTTCATCGGCAGTTATGAGAGCATACTGTGATACATTATCAAGTCTGCGGGCTTCTTTACGCTCGAAGTAATTACTTGAGTCGTAATTTTCAATTTGCCCGGCAAACTTAGTAGGATAATCAGATGTGTCGAAGTGTTCGATAGTCCGAACCCCGCTTTTTCCTGAGACTAGCCCATTCCAAAAGTCAGGAGCGGTATTTCCTACCGGTGTCAACGCTCCGATACCTGTAACTACTACTCTACGTCCAGTCATTATATCTGAGTGTTCAGCTTATGATTTTTCTTGAAGATAAGTTACTGCATCGCCAACAGTAGCAATGTTTTCAGCATCCTCATCCGGAATACTTAAATCAAATTCTTTTTCAAATTCCATGATCAGCTCAACGGTATCAAGAGAATCTGCACCGAGGTCGTTAGTAAAGTTAGCCTCAGCGACTACTTCTGATTCATCAACGCCCAGTTTGTCTACAATAATTGCTTTTACTTTTGATTCTACGTCTTGTGACATTACGATCTGTGTTTTATTAGTGTTAGTTGTAAGTAATTTGTGTCGCTATAATACAACATCTAATCGAAAAATAACACGCCTTACGTTATTGATTATTAGATATTCAAATACGGTGCTACATCGCCATTCCGCCATCTACCCGGATTACCTCTCCGGTGATGTAGCTGCTAAGGTCAGATGCCAGAAATGCAACCACATTTGCTACTTCTTCAGGGTTTCCTGCTCTGCCAAGCGGTGTTTCACTTTTAATTGATTCCAATACTTTTTCATCAAGCTTGCCCGTCATGTCAGTGAGAATATATCCCGGTGCAACTACATTGGCGCGGATATTACGGCTGGCAAGCTCTTTTGCAAATGACTTGGTAAACCCAATCATTCCCGCTTTTGAGGCGGAGTAGTTGCTTTGTCCGGCATTTCCGGAAATTCCAACGATAGATCCTATATTCACAATGGAACCACCTCTTGCTCTCATCATTGGCTTTGTAGCTGCTTTCGAATAGTTAAAAATACTTTTCAAATTAGTATTTATGACGTCATCCCACTGTTGCTCATTCATTCGAAGGATCAAATTATCGCGCGTTATTCCTGCGTTATTTACTAACACGTCAAGCGATCCCCATTCATTTACTACTGATGCTATTACTTCTTCTGCTTTAGAAAAATCAACCGCATCAGCCTGGTATTCTTTTCCTTTAACTCCATGCTCTTCAATAGCTTTAACAGCTTCTTTGGCTGCATCTGAAGAACTTGCATACGTAATAGCAACATTAGCTCCAAGAGAGGCAAAGTGTTCTGCAATAACACGGCCAATTCCGCGACTTCCGCCGGTGACCAAACAATTTTTTCCTTTTAAATCCATATTACTGACGCCCTGATATATTTGCGTTAGATAGTGTTCGTTTCACGAGCCCTTGCAGTACTTTCCCCGGGCCAATCTCTAAAAAATCCGTAATTCCGTTTTCATCCATATTCCGTAATGTCTGAGTCCATCTTACAGGAGATGTCAGCTGTGCGATAAGATTTTCTTTCACAACGGACGCATCCTTTGTTGGTTCCGCTGTAGCATTGCTATATAAAGGACAATCCGGATCATTAAATGAAATCTCTTCAAGCCGCTTCTGCAATCCTTCGAGCGCGGGCTTCATCAAAGGAGAATGAAATGCCCCACTTACAGGTAGAATTTTAGCCAGCCTGCACCCTTTCTCTTTTGCAATATCTACTGCTTTTTTCACGGCATCAACATCACCGGAAATTACAAGCTGCCCGGGGCAATTATAGTTAGCTGCTACTACGGGTTTTTGAATTTCTTCTGTTGCTTCTTCACATATAGAATCCACAACATCGTCGTCCATCCCAATAATAGCTGCCATGCCGCCCGGATGAACTTCTCCTGCCTCCTGCATAAGGTTACCACGTAAATCCACCAGATCCAATGCGGTTTCAAAATCGATCACACCGGATGCAACAAGGGCTGAAAATTCTCCAAGACTATGCCCTGCTACCGCGTCTGGTTTTTCATCAATCTGCATGAAGAGAGCAACAGAGTGTAGAAATATTGCCGGTTGGGTATGTTTTGTCTGCATCAGTTTGTCTGATGGTCCCTCAAACATAATATCTGTCAGGGAATAACCAAGCTGATCATTGGCCTTTAAAAAAAGCTTTTTTATGTCGCTATCGGTATCGAAATGCTCTTTTGCCATTCCAACAGATTGCGAACCTTGTCCGGGAAAAATAAATGCCTTCATTACATTGACCATTTTAAATAGATTGATCCCCACGTCAAACCACCGCCAAAAGCAGATAACACAAGATTATCGCCTTTATTTAGCTGATCTTTCCAATCAACCAGGCAAAGCGGAATGGTTGCGGATGTGGTATTTCCATACTTATCAATATTGATCATAACCTTCTCCTTATCGAGCCCCATTCGCCTCGCCGTTGCGTCTATAATTCGCAAGTTGGCCTGATGCGGAACGAGCCAGGCTACATCTTCAGGCTCAAGATTATTCTTCTTCATTATTTCAAGTGACACATCGGACATACCTTCGGTTGCCTTCCTGAATACAGAACGACCGTCTT
This sequence comes from uncultured Rhodohalobacter sp., assembly GCA_964625635.1. Taxonomy (GTDB): domain Bacteria; phylum Bacteroidota; class Rhodothermia; order Balneolales; family Balneolaceae; genus SW132. The sequence continues at coordinate 14,445 of CAZVEP010000021.1, read as the reverse complement.
GCCGGATATAATGAAGTTTATTTTCGACAGTATCTTTAGTTGCAGGCTGAACACTTCCACCCGCCGGCTGATAAAGCATACAAGCTTCATCTCCCTCAGTATGATGGATGTAATCAATAATTCCGGTCTCTTCCTCTGTTGCTTCAAGTACAACAGCGGCGCCTGCATCGCCAAAAAGAATACAAGTAGTCCGATCCGTATAATCAATGATAGAGCTCATTTTATCAGCGCCGATAACCAATACTTTTTTAGCGCGACCCGATTCAATGAAATTTCCTCCGGTGGTGAGTGCAAACAAAAATCCTGAACAAGCTGCGGACAGATCAAATGCATAGGCATTTTTTGCACCTATACGCTTCTGTACAAGACAAGCTGTGGCCGGAAAGAGGTAGTCAGGCGTAACCGTAGCTACAATAATGACATCAATTTCTTCTGCCTCAACGCCGGCATCTTCAAGAGCGGCAGTAGCAGCACGCTCGGCCATGTAAGATGTACCTAGTTTATCACCTTTAAGAATTCTGCGTTCTGAGATACCTGTTCGGCTTTTGATCCATTCATCATTGGTCTCCACCATCGTTTCAAGTTCTTTGTTGGTAAGAACATAATCGGGCAGATACTTACCAACACCTGAAATCTTAGCATAAATAGGAGGCATGAAATTCGATTAGTTTAGAAAAGCTTTAATCTTATTATTTACTTCGTGATCAACGCATTGAACCGCGCTTTTAATCATATTCTTTATAGCCAAAGCAGAGCTGTTTCCATGCCCGACAAAACTCACGCCGTTCACGCCCAGAAATGGAACACCGCCAATCTGTTCGTAATCAAACGTATGCATTGCCTTATTTAAAATTTGGAAGACCTGTTTTTGAAGCTCGGCATCAGCAGAAGCAAGGTCCAGCTGTTGTTTTACCATTTTCTGCATCACAGCGGGTATAGACTCGCCAAACTTCAATAGAATGTTTCCGGTAAAACCGTCGGTCAGGAAGACATCAGCTTTTGCATTTAGAATATCCTTGCCTTCAATATTCCCAATAAAATTATCGAGTTCTTTCAGCTTTAAATAGGAAGACTTCAAGAGCTCTGTTCCTTTTTCAGATTCTTCTCCGACATTGAGAAGTCCGATTTTTGGCTCTTCGACTTTCAAAATTTCTTTTGTAAAGATCTGTCCCATCACGGCAAACTGATAGTACATTTCTTCTTTTAGCGTGAGGTTTGCTCCAGCGTCAATTAATATTCTAACACCATTGATGGTGGGAAATATTGCTGCAATTGTAGGGCGATAAACGCCTTCAATCTTCCCAAGATAAACGGTGGAAGCTGTTAAAAGTGCACCTGTGTGGCCGGTACTCACGAATCCATGACACTCTCCTGCTTTATGAGACTGCAAGCCTAAAGAGATGGAAGAGTTCCTTTTTTCTTTAAGGACGGCCGATGCAGAATCCTGCATTGAGATGATCTCTGGTGCGTGAAGGATATCAACGCGCGCTTTATCATATTCAAGCCCGGCGAGTTCTTCAGTTATCAGACTTTTAGGTCCGACAAAAAGAAGCTTCAGATCAGGCATTTCATTTAATGCCTGAATACCGCCCTGAATAGGATTTTCGGGATAATGGTCTCCCCCTACTGCATCTACAGCAATGATCATGAAATTGTATTTGTGTTATTCTGATCTTTGGATTACCTGTTGACCTCTGTAATATCCACACTCCATGCATACATGGTGATATCTGTGCATAGCACCACAGTTAGAGCATTCTGCCAATGTAATATCTTTTAGACTTTGATGCGCGCGTCGTTTATTGCGTCGGGCTTTGGATGTCTTTCTTTTAGGATGTGCCATTTAATATGTTGTATTAGTTCTGCTTTAGTTTCTTAAGTTTTTCCCACCTGGGATCAATTTTCTGTTCCTCTTCAGGTTCAATATCCCCAAATCGGGCGATGCCAAAATCTTCCGGGTTTCCATCACCATCATAATATTTGGGATGTATTTTTTTTGCCGGAATATTTAAAATTATTGTGTCTCTGACTTCTTCTTCTATATCCAGAACAAGTTCCTCTGAAGGAATCTGTCTAACAGCACTTTTCACTGTTTCGGTTTCTTCAACCGAACCGGGTTCAAAAAGAATGTCGAATACGCCTTTAATATCATCTGAATATGTATCCAGACAACGGTCGCAAGTTAACTCTACATTACTTTCAACTTCAAAAGAGACTTTGACAAAATGATCCGTTCTGTAAAATGATACAGAAACGTCGGCGTCAATCAGTCGGGAGCCTTCTTTTAGCTCAAAATAGTCCTCTGGTAAGTGAACCGTTTTATGGCTCTGCCCTTCGGGTATTTCTTGTATATCGAATGTTAGTTTTTTCGTATCCACAATAGCTTCTTAAAATACAGAACTAAGCTTTCGAAAGCAATTAGTTAAATAGCCCGAACAGTCGTTGTTCTATGAGTTCAATGACTTTACCTAAATCTTCATTGCTGTTTACAAAATCGAGGTTATCGGTATTTATAATCAGTTTATCATGAGAGTATCGATCAATCCAGTCTTCGTATAATTTATTTAGTTTTTCAAGATAATCGATTCTGATTGTATTCTCATAGTCTCGCCCCCGCTGCTGAATCTGCTTCACGAGAGTTGGCACTTCAGCCTTCAGGTAGATCAAAAGGTCGGGTGGCCGAAGATAATTGCTCATTTGATGAAACAGTGCAGAATAATTTTTAAAATCCCTGTCACTCATCAAATTCATGTTGTGAAGGTTTTTGGCAAAAATCTCTACATCTTCGTATATCGTCCGATCCTGTATAATATTCGTGCTGTTCTCAAGCATCTCCTTCTGATGCTGAAAACGGCTTGAAAGGAAATAAATCTGAAGGTTGAAACTCCAGCGCCTCATATCTTCGTAAAAATCAGATAGATAGGGATTATCATCTACAGATTCATAGTGCGGATCCCAGCTGAATTTATTTGCCAATAATCCGGTCAGAGACGATTTTCCAGCCCCTATATTCCCTGCTACTGCAATATACCGTCCCTTTGATTTAATTACGTCTGCCATATTATTTTCCAAGAAGTTTATACATTGCCTTCTTGTAATTTTCAACGCCGGGCTGATTAAACGGATTTACGTTAAGCATGTATACGTATATACCCGTTAGCATCTCATAGAAATAGATGAGTCTGCCCAGCTGCTGTTCATTGAGCTTTTCTATACCGATCTTCACAACAGGTACACCCCCTTCAACATGTGCCTGGAAGGTTCCGTCCTGTGCACTTTTGTTTATTGAATGTATAGATTTTCCCGCCAGGTAATTTAGTCCGTCCGTTTCCGATTCAGATGGCAATAGTTTCAGGTTAGAAATCGGTTTATCAACCGAAATCATCGTTTCCATCATATTCCGACGGCCCTGCTGAATCATTTGCCCAATACTGTGAAGGTCTGTCGAATAGGACGCTGTGACAGGAAAAATACCTTTCCCTTCTTTTCCTTCACTCTCCCCCATCAGCTGCTGAATCCAGTTAGTGAATTCTTTCAACTCAGGCTCAAATGAGCTCACAACATCAAGCTCTGTATTTTGTTCATGAAGATGGTGCCTGACAGCAGCATATTTGATGATATTGCCAGGATCTTCTTCCAGTTTTTCAAATTCAGCAACTGCACCGTAAAACAACGTTTTTATATCAATTCCGCTTACTGCAACAGGCAGCAGCCCAACTGGTGTAAGAACAGAAAACCGACCGCCCACATCAGCAGGAATTATATATTTTGAATACCCTTCCTCTTCAATAATATTATTCAGGACGCCACCTTCTTCTCCGGTTGTGGCTATAATTCTTGATTTGGCCTCATCGCCGTAAACACTATGCATCCACCTTCTGATCATGCGAAATGCAATCGCTGTTTCAAGAGTGGACCCTGACTTTGAAATCACATTCAGATAAACACTTTTACGATTGCCATCTTCTTTAGGCCTATTCAGATAATCAATAAGCTGTTCGTGATAGTTTGCTCCAAGATGCTGACCTGCAAAGTATATTTCCGGTGCCTGCTCAGAAAAAGGTTTTTGTAGCGCATCAATAATGGCCCTGGCCCCCTGATATGATCCGCCAATACCGCAAATGATAAAAACATCGGCATGTTCACGGATATCTGCACCATGCTGTTCGATTTTATCAAGTTCAGCATCGTTGGGCGACTTGAGAATTCGCCGCCAGCCCAGCCATTCACTTCCCAGCCCGGTGCCTTTTTTTATTGTCTGATATGCTTCTTTTGCTTTATAAACTGACTTTTCATAGTCATCATCTGAAATGAATTTCTTTGCCCCATCAATATTAACATCAATCATTTTTAGCGAAGTATTTTTGATAGTTCAACCAGTTCAAAATTAATATCTTTTTTCTTTCCGAAAGTCATTTTAAGCGGTGTAAGTTTGATTGAGTTATTCACAATACCCACCATCACTTTAGTATGTCCGTCTTTTATTGCATTCACTGCTGCGAACCCGAGCCTGCTGGCAAGAACCCTGTCTCTTGCGGTTGGCCCACCACCACGCTGAACGTGGCCAAGAATACAGACTCTCATCTCGTATTTGGAAAAATCATCTCGCAATTTTTCAGATAATTTTAAGGCGCCGCCTGTTTCATCGCCTTCAGCTACTACAACAAGACTGCTACGACGCTGTTCTTTGAGCACATTGTTAAGGCTGGTACGTACCTCATCGATATTGGTCATGGATTCGGGAAGCAAGATAAGCTCGGCTCCCCCAGCTATTCCGGTTTCAAGGGCTATAAACCCGGCGTCACGTCCCATTACCTCAACCAGAAATAGCCGGTCATGGGCATCAGCTGTGTCGCGTATCTTATCAATTGCGTCCATCGCTGTATTCAGGGCAGTATCATATCCTATTGTTTCATCAGACCCCACCAGGTCGTTATCAATTGTTGCCGGAATACCAATTACAGATATGTCGTGCTCATTAGCTAGAAGTGTACCTCCCTGGAAAGATCCGTCACCCCCAATAACTATAAGACATTCAATACCTTCATCTTTGAGAATCTCAGCTGCTTTTGCACGCCCTTCAGGCGTACGAAATTCATCACAGCGAGCTGATTTTAATACAGTGCCACCTCTTTGGATAATATTTGATACATCCGCAGGGCCTACTTTTTTAAAGTTTCCTTCTATAAGTCCTTTATAACCGTGTCTGAAAGCAACAACTTCAAAGTTTTCAGCGGTTGCAGTTCGAACTACTGCCCGAAAAGCTGCGTTCATACCCGGAGAATCGCCGCCACTTGTTAGAACACCTATTGTTTTCAATGGAATTATGATATTTTGTTACGAATTAAGCAAGCTGATAAACTAAGTACACAATCGTCATATCGCAACTTTTAATGTCTGCATTCATTAAATTATCTGATTAACTTTCTATCTATTATATCTGATGCCCCAAGAAGTTGAATCTGTCATAAACATTTCTAAAAAACCTTTGTTGAATACACTGAACGATATTACATCCCCCATTCAGGACGATCTACAAATTTTCCGTGATTTCTTCAGAGAACAAACAGACACTGATATTTATCTTCTTGATAAAATTATGCGGTATTTACTCCGCCAAAAAGGAAAGGAGATTCGGCCTACTCTGGTATTTATGAGTGCCAGAATGTTCGGGGAGGTCGACAGGAGAAGCTACATCGCAGCTACTATGATAGAACTTCTCCATACGGCAACCCTTATCCACGATGACGTTGTTGACGAAGCTGACAAGCGCAGGGGTTTTTTAAGCATCAACAAATTATGGAGGAATAAAGCGGGCGTTCTGCTGGGTGACTTTCTGCTATCGAAAGGTCTCCTGATAGCTCTTGATAATGAGGAGTATCGAATGCTTCAGATTCTTTCCAGCGCAGTTAAAGAAATGAGTGAAGGAGAGCTCAGGCAGCTCAAAACAGCTAAGCTCTTTAATATGACCGAGGAACGGTATTTTCAAATTATTTCAGAAAAGACTGCCAGTCTAATTTCCGCCTGCTGCGAATGCGGCGCATCTGCTGCAACTGATGATAAAGAAATAGCTGCCGCCATGAGGCAAATTGGATTGAATATAGGTATTGCATTTCAAATCAAGGATGATCTCTTTGACTATGGGCTCGATGATGTCGGAAAGCCCAAGCGAAATGACATCCAGGAACGTAAGGTTACCCTTCCTTTAATTAAGGCTTTCGATAATGCGTCTTTTACTGAAACGCTTACAATAAGACGCCTCATGAAAAAAAGGAAAAAAACCGATAAAGATGTCAATAGAATTGTTGAGTTTGTACATGACAAAAACGGGCTTGAAAATGCAAAAAAATCTATGGATGTATTTGCAGAGAAAGCGTTGAATCAGCTTCATGAGCTTCCTGTTGAGCGGGGTCTCAAAGATTTTGAGAATCTTGTCACGTTTATCACTAATCGAAAAAAGTAAGCCGGTTTTTACGAATGAGTCACCTTTTTTTATCGGATGTACATATAGGAGCATTTGAGGAGGATGTTGACCGAATTATCCGGCGTGATCTCATTTCACTCATAGAGTATTGTGCGCTTCAGAACATTCAGATTCATATACTTGGCGACCTTTTCGACTACTGGATGGAATATCCTGAATGGCACCCAAGCCTTGGATCAAATGTGCTTAAGGAAATGGAAGTCTACGCTAAAAAAGTGGCTCCCATAAATTTTATCACGGGAAATCATGATAATTGGACAAAAGGCTATTTTGAAGATCTTGGATTCAATGTGACTTACGAATTTTTTGAAATTACATTGGATGGTAAAAGAGTTTTTCTCCATCATGGAGATGGCCTTAAAGATCCTGCCTATCATTTGCCCCGTCCGCCCTTTCACAGATTATTGAGAAACAAAATGTTCGTCAAACTGTATCAGTCCTTATTGACACCCAAAAACGGGCTTCGGGTGATGAAAGCTTTTTCTGACTACAGCAAACGTCGCTCTTATTGTGATCCTTCAATATTAAACAAGTGGTCAGAAAATTTCCTGAATACAACAAATTATGATGTCGTTATTTCCGGACATGATCATCACCCACGCATACTAAATTTTGAGAATGGCACGTATATTAATCTCGGGACATTTTTTGATCACAGAACCATTTCATTATACAACAATGGATCTCTTGAACTCGTTGTTTGGGATGCAGCCAGCAACACATTACTTCCATTTGAACATCGATATAAAATAGCTGCTAATTTATGAGCAACGATTCCAACGATTTTGATCGCGAACGATATTTTGATGACCCGGTTTACAGGAAGAAAATTCTAGCTGAACGAAAAAAGAACCGGGAAGAAACGGACTCATCTCCAGGACCTGAGAAAAATAAACTCGTAAATAAACTACTTGTCTGGGGATTATCCGTAGCTATCATCCTAATCCTGTTCGCCGCCGGATACACCTTCTACCTGTCACAGGGTATGCCCTCTATCCAGGAACTCGAAAATCCACAAACTGCTATCGCTTCAGTCGTTAAAAGCCGTGACGGAGTTGTCCTTGACCGGTATTTTACAGAGAACAGAACATATGTACCTATAGAAGATATTTCTCCAAATATTGTGAATGCGCTGGTAGCTACTGAAGATCACCGCTTTTACGACCACTGGGGCATTGACATGAAACGCCTGCTTGGATTACCTGTATACTGGATTCAGGGTAGATTTCAGGGCGGGTCGACCATCAGCCAGCAGCTGGCAAGAAATCTTTATAAAAAAATTGGACGGGAAGTATCAGTCACCCGGAAACTTCGCGAGATGTTAACCGCCATTCAGATTGAGCAAAACTATACGAAGCGTGAAATCATCGAAATGTATCTCAATACAGTAGAATTTGCCAACAGCACCTTTGGTATTGAGTCAGCCGCTCAAACACACTTTAATAAACCGGCTAAAGACATTACGGTTTCAGAAGCTGCGATGCTTGTAGGAATGCTGAGAGCTACACATGCCTATAATCCCCGATTATTCCCCGAACGATCAAAAGATCGACGAAATGTTGTTTTGCGGCAAATGCTCCGCAGGGACTTCATCTCAGATGAAATGTATGATAACCTGTCCGTAGAAGATGTCGTTCTTAACTATCAGCCCCCGTCCAGATCAGGCCGCGACAGCCGTTACTTTGGTGAATTTGTAAGACAAAAAGTTGTAGAGTGGACAGAAGACAATGGGTATGATCTATACACTGACGGACTGACCATTTACACCACTATCGATTCCAGAATGCAGCGCCACGCTGAGCTGTCAGTAAAAGAAAATGTAGCAGAATTCCAGCAGGTCTTCCAGGAAGAATGGACGAGTACCGATGGTGAATATATGGACGAATTCTGGGAGAAATATCCAACGTTCCTCCGGGAATTCATGAGAGAAACAGACCGGTATAAAAATGCATTTAGCAAGTACAATACCGACCAGGAATCAGTTGTTTTCAACGAACTCATGGCTGATTCAGCTTATGTTGATTCAGTGAAGCGTGTACGCACCAAGCTGCAAAGTAGTTTTGTGGCAATTGATCCCAACAACGGAAGTATCCTGGCATGGGTCGGGGGCCTTGATTATGGTCAGCAACAGTATGATCACGTATATCAGTCTCGCAGACAAGCCGGATCTACTTTTAAACCATTTGTCTATTCAATTGCTGTGGATAATGGGTATATGCCCTACCACAAGTTTTCAAAGTATCCAACAAGTTTTATAGAACAATCGGGCAGAATTTGGAACCCGAAGGATGCTGCAGTTCCTTCAGGCCCTGAAATGGTACCCTTGCGTGTTGCACTGGCACGAAGTTTAAATAATGTAACAGTTCGTTTACTCCCTGAAATTGCCGGGGCTCCGGGTACAAACCGGGCCAGGGATCTGGTCCCTGCTGCACGTAAGATAAAAGATATGGCATCCGATCTCGGTATAGACATGAGCGATATTCCGGGTGACTATCCATCCATTGCTCTTGGAACCGCCGAAGTGAGCCTGCTGGAACTCGTGAGCGCTTACACGACATTTGCTAATCAGGGTGTGCACATTGATCCTATTGCCGTTACCAGAATTGAGGACAAGGAAGGCAATGTATTGGTTGAATATTTTTCCGATATGAAGCAAGAAGTCATTAGCCCCGAAACTGCCTACATTATGATCGATATGATGCGAGGCGTGATTCGTGGAGGTGATGGTTATAACGGAACAGGCGTTCGTATGAGGAATGTTTATGGTGTACAACAGGATGTTGCCGGAAAAACGGGTACTACCCAAAACAGTGCCGACAACTGGTTTGTTGCAATGATGCCTCATATCGTAATGGGCTCATGGGTTGGCGGTGAAGACCGGCGTGTACGATTTCCTCAAAATGATGCCTATAGTATCGGGCAGGGTGCCCGTACCGCGCTCCCCATTGTTGGAACTTTCATCAACTATGCTAAAGAAGATCCGGAAACACCCTGGAGCTATGATTCATTTTCCCCTCCTCCCGGGTTTATAATGCCTGTAGATCCTAACAGTGACGATGGTCAGATAGATGAACGCCGCGGCCGTATTGGCTGGTAAACATCTTGGATCAAAGCTCAATCAATTAAACAAATCTTCTAAATTAATACGGGAGATTTATATTTAGCAATAACTGAGGATGAAGAGGCGCAAAAGGCGCAAGAGGTTTGTCCTTTCCTTTTCCTTGCTGAGGGTGAATCATGTGAAAAAAGGGTGGATTTAGTACTTCAAAATTTTGAAAAAAACGTTCCAAATTGGCTCAAAAAACGTCTATATTAATTGCCTTGTTAAGAGCGGATGCTCTATTTGAATTAGTTGGCAACAAATATATACTGACAACGTCCCAAAGACAGCTATGTTAGAACAATATTATCCAGTTTTCATATTACTCGGTGTCGCTGCATTTCTCGCTGTGGTACTGATGTCTCTTTCCCGGATTTTAGGACCCTACCGGCCCAGTAAAACAAAACTCAAAGCCTACGAGAGTGGAATGGATCCTGTGGGAGAAGCACGGGAGCGATATTCTATTGCCTTCTATCTCGTAGCGATGGAATTCATTGTTTTTGATCTCGAAGTAGTATTCATCTATCCCTGGGCTGTAGCATTTCTTGATAAAGGAATAGGAACGTTCTTTGCTATGGTAATATTTATAATAGTGCTATTCATTGGCCTCGTCTACACGCTTAAAAAAGGCACACTGGACTGGGACATGAAAAACATCAAATTTAAAGAAATCAAACAGTAGTCATTATGGGTGTAGAAAGCGCACTTGGAGAAGGTTATTTAACGACCAGGGTTGATTCACTGGTCAACTGGGCAAGAGCAAACGCAGCGTGGCCAATGCCTATGGGTTTGGCTTGCTGTGCCATTGAGATGATGGCGTTTGCGGGACCTAAATATGATGCGGCCAGATTTGGTTCAGAGGTAATGAGATTTTCACCGCGACAAAGTGATGTAATGATTGTTGCCGGCTGGTGTACCTATAAAATGTCTCATGCTATCCGTCGTATCTGGGATCAGATGCCGGATCCAAAATGGTGTATCGCAATGGGAGCCTGTGCCTCTACCGGCGGCATGCATCGCTGCTACGGTGTGGTACAGGGAGTTGATAACTTCCTGCCGGTTGATACATACATTTCCGGATGCCCACCGCGTCCTGATGCCGTTCTTCATGCACTTATGAAGATCCAGGACAAGATAAAAACCGAACACTCAGTGATGCTTGATACCTAATTAAATTCATCATGGCCTTAGAACTCAACGAATCTTTACAAAATACTATCGACGGGCTGTCTGAAACGTTCACGGATAAGCTGATCGAAGTTTATCAATCTACAGGAGATACCTTCATCCGCATTGAATCCGATGCACTTGTTGATGTTTGCAACTACTTAAAAGATGAACATCACTTCGTGTTTCTAACTGATATAGCCGGCACTGACCGATATACATCTGATGAACGATTTGAAGTAATTTATAATCTTGTCTGCCTTAAACATCAAACGCGTTTAATGCTGAAAGTCAGGTGTGAAGAAGAAGCACCTGAATTAATGACTGTCAGCACTGTCTGGCAGGCCGCTAACTGGATGGAACGCGAGGTATATGATATGTTTGGTGTTCGGTTCAAGGAGCATCCTGACCTCCGCCGGATATTCCTTCCTGAAGATTTCGATTACTTTCCTCTTCGAAAAGAATTTCCGTTACTGGGAATTCAAGGCTCTATTGAACTGCCTAACACAACCCCGGATACAGACTAAGAGCGATTTATGAAATTATCTGACATTCAATCCAAGGTAAACGCAACATTTTTCAAAGAGCACCAAAAAAAGCTCTACCAAAGCCTTGAAGATAAGCACACAACCATCGAGGAAATGGATGATGGTGACCCGCTTAACTCAAAGATGATTCTGAATATGGGTCCTCAGCACCCTGCTACGCATGGTGTGATCCGGCTTGTACTTCAACTGCACGGCGAAACAATTGAAAAAGTGAAGCTCGATATCGGTTATCTGCACCGGGGTGTTGAAAAGATTGCTGAGAATAAAACATATCAGGAGTTCATGCCCTATACAGATCGTATGGACTATCTCTCCCCTTACAGCAACAATGTTGCACTTTGTACCGCTGTTGAAAAAATTGCAGATGTCGAAGTGCCTGAACGGGCTCACTACATTCGTATGATTGGATGTGAGCTTGCAAGAATTTCCTCTCACCTGCTGTGGTTAGGCACCATGGTTATGGATGCCGGAGCTGTCTCGTTTTTTATCTGGACATTTAAGGAAAGAGAAAAGATTTATGATATTATGGACCGCCTTGCCGGTCATCGATTTACCGTTTCACATTCCAGAATTGGCGGTGTTGCTAATGATATTACCGATGAGGCAATGGGCGCTATCAAAGAGTTTGCCCAAACGTTTCCAAATGAACTGAAAGATTATCACAAACTTTTGGACAGGAACCGCCTCTTCTTTGACCGTAACGAGGCTGTTGGCGTTCTAAAAACTGAAGATGCACTTGGAATCGCGGCGAAAGGCCCTGTATTACGCGCAGCAGGTTACGCATACGATATCCGTAAATTTGCTCCTTATGCAAGATACGATGAGGTTGAGTTTGGTATTCCGACCCGCCTTGAAGGTGATAATCTGGCCCGTTACTTCGTAAGAATGGAAGAAATGAGCGAGAGTATCAGAATCATCAGACAGTGTATCGATAAATTACCAAAAGGACCTGTCAGAACCGACAATGCAAAGCAAGCCTATCCATCCAAGGATGAGGTTTACTACTCCATGGAAGGTATGATTCACGACTTTATGATGACGGACACAGGAATTTGCCCTCCCGAAGGAGCAGAATCCTATCATGCCGTTGAAGCCCCAAAAGGTGAGCTTGGATACTTCATCCAGAGTGATGGCACCGGCCACCCGTGGCGAATGAAAATCAATGCTCCCTCCTTCTCAAACCTTCAGGTTCTCGAAAATATCCTTGACGGTGAGATGGTGGCTGACACAGTAGTAATTATTGGCGGACTTGATCCGGTAATGGGTGAAGCAGATAAATAATATTATGACATACGAATTCGATAAAGACGATCTTAAAGAAATTGAAAAAATAAAGGCCAAGTATCCTGAAGTGATGCCAGCCACCCTGCCTGTTTTGTGGCTTGCACAAAATAAATTTGGCCATGTTGAACCTGAGGTTCAGCGCCTTGTTGCAGAAACACTCGATCTCCCGGAGGCACACGTCCACGGAGTAGCCACTTTTTACACACAGTACTATAAAGAGAAGAAAGGAAAATATGTTCTTGATGTGTGTACCTGCCTGAGCTGTCAGCTGTGTGGTGGATATGACATTCTGAATCACATTGAAGACAAGCTCGGAATAAAAGCCGGAGAAACAACTGAAGACGGCATGTTTTCCGTCGAAGAGGTTGAATGCCTGGGAGCCTGCGGGTATGCCCCGATGCTTCAGGTTACAAATGGCAAGTACGTCAATAATCTTACCGAAGAGAAAGTCGATACGCTCATTGAGACCTTGAAAAAAGGTGAAGAGCCCGAGTACGAACAAATTGGAATGCCACTCCGAAAAGTTAATTAAGCAATTATGAGTTCAGTCGATTGGAAAAATTACGAGCCGGTTCTCATTCCCAACATCAAGGATCTTCACAAGATTGATGTTTACGAGAAAAACGATGGTTATAAAGCGTTTAAAGAGGTTCTCACAGACAAGAAAAAGTGGGAAGGCCCAAAAGATGTCGTTAATGAAGTAAAAGCTGCAAATATTCGGGGTCGTGGCGGAGCTGGCTTTAATGCCGGGCTCAAATGGTCATTTATGCCACCTGCTGACGGCGGACCAAGATATCTTGCATGTAATGGTGATGAGTCAGAACCCGGTACATTCAAAGATCGAAAGATTTTTGAGTACAATCCTCATGTTTTTATTGAAGGCGCACTTATTGCAGCTTACGCAATGGAGATTACATCTATTTATGTGTATATCCGCGGCGAGTACAAGGATTACATTGATATGATGCAGAAAGCAATCGATGATGCCTATGAGAAGGGATACATCGGTAAGAATATTTTTGACACAGACTACAGTGTCGACTTTTATGTTCATTCGGGTGCCGGAGCTTATATTTGTGGTGAGGAGACTTCCATGCTTGAATCGCTGGAAGGCAAGCGTGGCTATCCGAGGGTAAAACCACCTTTTCCAGCACAAAAAGGCCTGTGGGGACGACCTACTACAATCAACAATATCGAGACTTTAGCACATGTTGTTTCTGTTATCAATAAAGGAGCCGATTGGTTTTCCGGCGTTGGTGCAGAAAATCACCCCGGCCCTGTTCTTTACGGCATTTCAGGACATGTAAACAGACCCGGAGTCTATGAACTTCCATCCGGAGTTCCGGTACTCGACCTGATTAATGAAGTTGCGGGAGGAATGCGTGACGGAAAAGAGTTGAAAGCCGTTATACCCGGCGGCTCGTCCACTCCAATTCTGAGAGCGGATCAGCTCGATGGAGTTTCTATGGATAGTGATAGTCTTCGTGAAGTGGGGACAATGATGGGAACCGCCGGCATGGTAATCATGGATGAAGACACAGATATGGTAGACGTACTCTGGAGAATTGCCCATTTTTATCATCACGAGTCATGCGGCCAGTGCACGCCTTGCCGAGACGGGACAGGCTGGCTGGAAAAAATTCTTCTTAAAATTAAGAATGGTGAGGGCGAAGTTAAAGATCTTGACCTCCTGCTCGATATCACCACTCAAATGGAAGGTCGCACAATTTGTGCACTCGCCGACGCAGCCGCCTGGCCGGTACGCCATACAATTAATCGCTTCAGAGACGAATTTGAAGCACGATGCAAGAAATCAGTTCACGCAGTGGCATAGGATTTATTACTTATTATTGATTATTGAT
>CAZVEP010000020.1:0-42930 GCA_964625635.1 uncultured Rhodohalobacter sp. | reverse complement strand
TTTCCACCAGGAGACATGCTATGTCATTATTAATCCTGCTTATACTTGAAGAGATTATCAGCTCCCACTTTCTCCTCGGCCTGAGTAAGTGCATAGGCGCTGTCGAATAAGACGATCGGGTTTTCTTCCATGTCCTTGGTGATGTGTGTGGAGTAGCTTGATTCAAGTTTCTTCATCACTTCATCAGCTGTTTTACTTGAAAGCCAGCGGGCTGAATGGTAGGTAACCCCGTGTTGATGAAGTTCAACGCCATACTCAGCATTCATCCTGTGTTCAACGACCTCAAACTGTAGGGCTCCCACTGTTCCAAGCAGAAGTTCGTTTCCAACACCATTCGGTACTTCAAACACGTGAACTACTCCCTCTTCGGAGAGCTGCTTCAGGCCTTCACGCAATTGCTTACGCTTAAACGGATCTTTTGTTGATACCTTCATAAAATGCTCGGGCGTGAACAAAGGAATAACGTTAAAACTGACCGGATCTTCAGCATGAATCGTAGATCCGATTCTGAAAAAACCGGGGCTGAAAAGTGATACGATATCTCCGGGATACGCCTCTTCCATGATATGCCTTTCGTCGCCCATAAGAGTGTGCGGGGTCGACATTTTTACTTTTTTACCTGTTCCTGCATGAGTCACTTCCAGACCACGCTCGAACTTACCTGAAGTGATGCGAATAAATGCAGCGCAGTCCCTGTGGTCGGGATTCATATTTGCCTGGAGTTTAAAAATGAATCCACTAAATGGCTGATCCAGCTTGCGGTTAGCACCAGTTTCATCCTGGTATTCCTGGGGGGTGGGCGCCAGATTTTCAAAATAATTCAGAAACACATCCAGACCGAAACTGTGCAGCGCAGATCCAAAAAATACAGGTGACGCTTCACCTACTTTAAAAGCATCCTGATCCATATTATTAAACATGTCCTCAATCAGCATGATCTCTTCTTCAAGATCTGCTTTTTCCGCATCTGAAAGCCGGCATTTTTCCAGTCCTTCTTCGAGCCCGTAAACTTCCGTGGTTGCCTTTTTAGCTCCGTGCTTCTCCTTCACATAGAGATGCATCTCTTTGCCAATCAGATCATAAATACCCTGAAATTTCTGTCCGTAACCGATAGGCCAGCTTGCGGGAATAGCTTCAATGCCCAGCTTGCTCTCAATATTGCTGAGAATTTCAAGAGGCTCCATACCCGGGCGATCACATTTGTTCACAAACGTGATTACCGGAACCCGGCGCATTTTACAAACTTCAAATAGTTTCTCGGTTTGTTCCTCAACTCCCTTAGCGACGTCAATAACCATTAGCCCGGAATCGGCCGCAACCAGTGTACGCAGTGTATCTTCGGAAAAATCCTTGTGCCCGGGGGTGTCAAGCAGATTATAGCGTATTCCATCTTTTTCGAATCTTAAGACAGAGGATGTAACCGAAATTCCACGTTCCTTCTCAATGGACATCCAGTCAGATGCGGCGTGGCGGCTTGCTTTACGCTGGCGAATAGATCCAGCCTCGTGAATTGCGCCTCCGTAGAGCAACAGCTTTTCAGTGAGCGTGGTCTTCCCGGCATCCGGGTGAGAAATGATTGCAAATGTTCTCCGCGACTGAGCCTCTTTTAGAATCTCGGCCGGAGATGCGGCTGTATCAACTTTAGACATAACTTTTTTCAACTTCGATTAGCTGACAAATATACGGTTTTATATGGAGGTTTTCACTTTTGCCACACGATAGAATTTTTTACGAAACACCTCGTAAGACACTTTTGCTCCCATATAAATCTGCTCTTTTCAACTACCTCATTTTATGCTTTTACGGTAGAGAGCAGACATTCAGATAGCGCCTCAATATCAGATTCGTCATTATACACATTTGGAGAAATTCTGATTGCTGACCCACGAACAGATACATGAATATTTCTGCTTTGCAACGCTTCCCTGACGCTTTTCATCTCTGTTCCAGCAGGAACCCGCGCGCCAAACATATGTGGTGCCCTGTATTCGTCTTCTTCTATTTGGTAGTCAGAGTCTATTAATGCAGGTATAAGTGGCTCAGACAAAGACCTGATGTAGCTTTGAATATTGTGAATACCCCATTCCTTAACCTGAAAAAGAGCCTCGCGCATCATAGGAAGCGTTATGAAATTACTGCGCTGCCCTACGTCGTATCTTTTAGCACCGGGCTGGTACTCTTCTTCGTAATCCACAAGGGATGTAAAGTCTTCACTATTTTTTCTCACAATCCACCCTTCTTCCAGAGGAATACCACCTGTAAGACGCGGGCCAAAATATCCCAGCGCAATACCATAAGGCCCCATCAGCCATTTATATCCGGCACATATAAGTGCATCAGGTTTTACATCCTGAACGTTAAGCGGCAGTGCTCCAACAGACTGTGTTCCGTCCATCACAAAATATCCTCCAACCGAATGCACTTTATCTGAAATCTCACGAATCCTGAACACCGTGCCATCTGTCCAGTGAACATTACCAAGTGCAACAAGCAGCGTGTTATTATTAATAGAGTTTAGGATAGCCTCATTCCATTTTTCACCACGCTTTTCACCCTCCGGAGCTGCAATCCTTTTGATTGAATTACCAGTTCTTTTAGCATATGCCTCCCACGGATAAACATTACTTGGAAATTGTTCTTCTGCGATGATGATTTGTTTACCCGGTGTTTTGGGTAGATTATTAACCACCGTTCCCATACCGTACGATACGGCCGGCATGATGGCTACCTGATCAGGTTCTTCGGCGTGAATAAGCTCTGCAAAAAGCGATCGGACCCTTTCACTGTCGTGGAAAAATCGATCCGGAGTAGTTTCCCAGGGGCGTGATTTCCCCCTTACTCCCTCAACCCCGGCTTGTTCAACTCTTTTTAATAGCGGCGATAGATACGAGCAATTCAGATAGTGATGTCCGGACGGCATCATAAACAGATCTTTCTGACAGGTGAGCATAGTAATAAATGATTTTTAAATTGGTTATTTGAACAAATATAACTGTCTGATCTCAGCCTTGCACCACCTCTATTAATAGCTTTCAATCGCCGGTTAATAATGGGTCAAAACAGCCCCAATTGTTCATTCTGTCTCTCTTTTGGCGATGCAGGCATTGGGTCCAGTTCAACGAACTCTGATAATAAACGGTGGAAGTGGCGGGCGAGTGGCGGCGCATAAAGTGTGTTTGGTGCATGGATAAAAATATAGGGATGTCGCCCCTCTTTTATCCAGTCAGCTGTAATAATAGCCCATTCTTTCAGATAGGCTTCATTCTGTACAATCTGATTCCCCCCCACAAACCGAACAAACGGCCGTGATGCACTGGCATCAAACCGGACTGGCGTTTTAGGTTTCTTTTTTTGAGCATTACGGATGCTTTTATCACCGCCTTTAATACTGTGCAATTTTCGTGTATCGAACGTAACCCGATCAACAGAATGGGATTTTAACAGATTAAAATATCGGCGTTCCTGCCGTCCCCGATCATAAAAGTCCTGGTGCCTGACTTCTACAGCATAGTGATAATAAGGCGGCAAATATTCCAAAACCTCTTCCAGCTTAGAGAACTCATTATAGGAAAACTGTGAGCTCAGCTGGATATGGAAAGGACCCAGTTTGTCCCGAATTGGTTCAAACAACTCAAGAAAGTTCATTACATCTTGTTTTACGTCTTTCAGCCTTTTGTAATGTGTAATACCCTGTGGAAACTTAAAGCAGAATTTGAAACCTTCAGGCACTTCATTTCCCCACTTGATCACGGTTTCTGGTGATGGTGCCCTGTAAAATGTGGTATTACCTTCAACGCTGTTAAAAACAGTGCCATACTGCTTTAAAAACTGATTTTGAGATGCCTCGTCAGTATAAAACTTACCTTTCCAATCTTTGTAACCCCATTGGGTCAGTCCAATGTTATATTTTTTAATTGCCATAGCTTACTCCATAATATAAATACTGCATATGTAATCAAATAAGACGCATTATACGTTCAATTGGGGCCTTATTGGTATTCTTATGACTTAAAAAAGGAGGTCTGATCGATATTTGCATTCATAGAATCTAACTCTATATTCAGAGCGACGACACCTATGTTAATATACAATCCAGATTACTCATTCGCTGATCCACGCATTTAACATAACTGCCAAAACACTCTATGCCATTTAACTGGATCGACTACACCGTCATTGCCTCCTACATAGCCATAATGGTAATTGTGGGCTATTATTCTCAAAAAAGAGGGCAGGAAGATCTTGAAGACTATTTCACGGGTGGTAAAAATCTCCCGTGGTGGCTCATCGGCGTGTCGATGGTTGCCACAACTTTTGCCGCTGATACACCCCTTGCCGTTACAGGAATTATTGCTACCGAAGGTATTGCCGGTAACTGGATTTGGTGGAATTTCATGTTTTCCGGGCTAATCACCGTCTTTCTATATGCCAAACTCTGGAAGCGGGCTGATGTGATCACCGATGTTGAGTTTATATCCATACGTTACAGCGGTAAAGCGGCGCGTGTTTTAAGGGGTTTTCGCTCGCTTTACCTGGCTTTCCCGATAAACTGTATTATTCTGGGATGGGTAACCGTAGGTATGGCAAAAATCCTGACAGTACTCACAGGTGCCGGGCAATGGGAAGTAATAATCATTATGTACGTGATGATTGGCGTTTATATTGCCTTTTCTGGTCTCTGGGGCGTTATCATTACTGACTTCATTCAGTTTATCATAGCCATGGGCGGCACTATTTTGCTTGCATGGTATGCAGTAGATTATATCGGCGGGCTGGATGCGCTTCAAGCTGAGCTTATCAACCTCTATGGAGAGGGACATTCCATGCTATCTATTAATCCGCTTAGCAGTCCTGATATTGCTATCGCTACAGCACTCGTCTGGGTTGGCATGATGTGGTGGGCCTCGTGGTATCCGGGGTCGGAGCCCGGCGGTGGCGGATATATTGCCCAGCGAATGTTTTCGGCTAAGGACGAGACCAATGCCGTGGGAGGGACGCTGCTGTTCAATGTAGCTCACTTTGCACTTCGTCCCTGGCCCTGGATACTAGTGGCACTTGTCGCACTGGTGGTTTATCCCGGCCTAGATGATCCCGAAACCGGATATCCGCTTCTTATGCTGAAACTCCTGCCTCCGGGACTTTTGGGCCTTCTCGCCGTCGCATTCCTTGCAGCGTTTGTCTCAACAGTATCCACTCACCTGAACTGGGGCGCATCTTATGTAGTCAACGATTTTTATAAGCCATTCCTAAAGCCTGAATCTGATTTTAAATCTAAAGCTGCAGCACAAAAGCATTATGTATTGGTTTCTCGCTGGACCACTTTGCTGATGATGATTTCAGCCGTTATTGTCTCTCTTTTGTTTGATACGGTGCGCGGCGGATGGGAAGCTATTTTATCAATTGGAGCCGGTACAGGGCTTGTTTACATGCTGCGCTGGTTCTGGTGGCGGATTAACGCCTGGAGTGAGATTTCTGCCATGACAGCCGCAGCAATTGGAAGCTTTCTTGCACCGGCCATTGGATATGATGATTTTGCATCAAAAATGATCTTTACAACCGTTTTTGCTACGATCATCTGGATAGGCGTTACTTTTATGACCAGACCTGACGATGAACAAACACTCCAAACCTTTTTTGATCGCGTAAAACCGGGAGGGCCTGGCTGGAAAAGGTTCATCACGACAGGTGAAAGAACTTACTCCCTATTACCGGGACTGGGCTATGCAGCCATAAGTGCCGTATCAATTATAGCCTTTCTTTTCGGCATGGGACAGATATTCTTTGAGTCAGTGCTTTTTGGAATTGGATCTTTTGTGGCGGGCATTGCAGGTATCTGGTTTGTGATCAGGAAAATTTAGGCTAAGCCTCTTCTTCGTCCAGATTTTCAAGTTCACTGCTGCCATACTCGAGCAGTTTTCCGACAGTATCGAGATACTTTTCTCCAATTAAATCCCTGATAGCTTTCACCGTCTCCTGATACTCTCTTTCCATATCTGATGAAATCAAACGTCCTTCCTCTGTAAGTTCAATAGTCATATTTCGACCGCTGCGTTTCTTGGTGATATAGCCTGCTTTTCTAAGCTTATCCACAAACCTTGTTATGGTAGATGGAGCAAGCGATAACAAATCTGCTATCTCTTTTTGAGATACAGATTCATGTTCACGCATCAATATCATTAATTCAACGTAAGATGTTGCAAGATTGAACCTGCTAAGCCTATCGTCAAAAAAAGAGGTAAGCGTTCTAGAGAAGGAGTTAACTGAATTGTGAAAAGTATCCATGGCAGGCAAGATTTATTTTGTATATGCAATCAAATAAGCAAACTATTACCAATAAATCAATTCCTGTTTCCAATTGGACGCCTAAATTACGATCTTAGGACAACCTGTTTGCAACTATGTATAAAGTACAGCTTAAAAACTTTGAAGGGCCCCTTGATCTCCTGCTTTTCTTCATCAAACGAGATGAGCTTGATATCTACGACATTCCTATCTCCCATATCACCCGAGAATTTTTAGAATATATTCGTCTCATGGAAGAACTCGACCTGGATGTAGCCAGCGAGTTTATCTATATGGCAAGCATGCTGATGTCTATTAAAGCACGGATGATGCTGCCATCAGACGATGAAGATGATGATGAGCTGGATGAGTTTGACCCGCGCTATGAACTTATCCAAAAGCTTTTAGAGTATAAGCGTTACAAAGAGATGGCTTCCAAACTCACGATTATTGATGAAGAAACCCGTCAAAAATATTTTCGGGGATATCATGACGCAGACGATGTTGAGAAACAAGCGACCGGTGAAGCTCTTCAGGATGTAACAATTTTTGACCTGATGGGTGCGTTTCGAAAAGTCCTTGCTGACATAAAAAAACAAAATATCTATCACCGGGTCGAACGAGTTGAAACAACTATAGAAGATCAGACCGATTTTCTTCGCTCTGCCCTTCAAAAACGGGGCCGTATCTCGTTCAGGGATCTTAGCCGCGAAATCGGAACACGTATGATTATAGTGGTGACATTTCTGGCTGTCCTCGAAATGCTAAAAGAGCAGGAGATTAACCTGTTTATCGAAAATGACGATCCAACCGATTTTTATGTCGACCTTAAACCTTTGGACGAGCTCCTGGGAACAGAACAAACAAAAGAAGAAAACACCCTGAAATGACCCGATTTTTTTATTTTATTAGTTTTTTAATTCTATTGGCTTTTGCCGGCTGCGCCGGGTCGAGTGAGCTCTCGGAGCGCGAGACGCCCTCATTTGAAGATTATCTTCCCTACAGCAATCAAATTACGCCTGAATATCTCCGTTCGCATCTTGAAATATTTGCAAGCGATTCGCTAATGGGCCGAAATACCGGAACTGAGGGAGAAACAATGGCTGCCAGGTATCTTATCAACGAATATCAAAGAATAGGTATCTCTCCTAAGGGAGTTAACGGCACATACCTCCAGCCGTTTATTATGAATGCTGAACAAACCGACAGTCTTGTCTATGATCTATTCACGATACAAGCTGGTGATTCACTTTCACAACACATGTCGGTGGTTGCAAATAATTCTCCCGGTGAATTTATCCGGCTCTATGGAGGTGCAGCGCCTATTAATAGTGAGATAATATTCGCTGGTTTTGGCATTAATGATGCTGAACGAAATGTAAATCACATCAATGCGGAGCAAATGCAGGGCAAGTGGGTACTCATGTTTGCCGACTATCCAACGGTTGTTGAGGGTGATACACTCATCAGTCCACAAATAACGAATAACTACCGGATTAATAATCTATTTGGACAGGTTGATGTAGCAGGTGTGCTTGTAGTGTCGGCGAATGAGGATAGTGAGTTTGATCAGGCAGCTGAGTTGGATGCACGCCTTATCGACCAGCCGTCTAACCTGCGTTTAAAATATCTTGATAATTCGCCTGGTGCTCAAACTGGATTTCCTAAATCATATACTCAGATCAGTCAGGAACTTGCCGCTGAAATTCTTGATTTGAACTCTACAAATGAACTTTATACACTCAGAAAAGAGATTGCTGATAATATTACCCAATTTAGTTCAGAGCCCACCGGATATCATCTGAACTATACTCCTCATTCCGGAACCACAGAGATTCAGGGCGAAAACGTCCTGGCTTATATTGAGGGAGAAGATCCCGTTTTGAAAAATGAGGTCGTGGTTTTAATGGGCCACTATGATCACATTGGCCTGTCGATGCCTGATCAGAGTGGTGACATGATTAATAACGGCGCTGATGATAACGGCAGTGGCAGCATGGCGCTGCTGGCCATAGCTGAGGCGCTCCAGGAGGCCAAAGATGATGGGACAGGACTCGATCGCAGCGTGCTCATTCTTCATGTCAGCGCTGAGGAAAAGGGATTATTAGGATCACGCTACTACTCAGATCATCCCGTCATTCCCATTGAGCAGACTGTTACCGCTTTTAACACAGATATGATTGGCAGAAGCGACCCGGAAAACATTGAGGCCGGGACCACTGATTACTTTTACTTAATTGGAGGAGAAATTATCTCGAGCGAACTCGACAGTCTTGTCTCTGTTGCAAATAGTGAAACTGTTCAGATGAGGATTGACCGAAAATACAATGACCTTACCGATTCAAATCAATTTTATCGCAGAAGCGACCACTGGAACTTTGGCCGGCTGAATGTGCCGTTTGTATTTTTCTTTACGGGTGTTCACGAAGACTATCACCGTCCCAGCGACGAGGTGGAGAAAATTGAGTTTGACAAATACTCAAGGCTTGTACGCATGATTTATGCATCCACCGTAAAAGTTGCAAATTACCAGGGACGGCCTCAGGTAGATAATCAGGAATTCATTGATATTACACAGCAGCTGCCAAGATAGAAGTACAAGCCCTATTAATTATTTTGGCAATCATAGCAACTACCGGCCTATGAGCGTAAATGCGGCCCAGTTTACGGGGTTGGCAAACTGAGGATTTGAGATCAAATTTAATTTTGCCTTACGAAGTGCATCACTGTAATCATATCCTTGCCTGATATAATCGTAAAAATCGATCATCAGGTAGGCCGTAGGCTGATCACTCACCCGCCACATGGACACGGCAAGATTGGACGCGCCGGTATATATAAAAGCACGCGTAAAACCGATCATCCCTTCTCCTTTATATATCGATCCTAAAGCTGTTTGACAAGCACCAAGCACGACCAGGTTTGCGTCCAGTTCCAGGTTGAAAATATCCCCAACATAGGTTGCTCCTGAATTGTCTTCCTCAGGATATAGCAAAATTGCTGAAAACTCAGGGTTTTCTTCGTTTATAAATGCATGTGTAGCAAAATGAATATAATCGAAGTCACTTAGGTTCGATTCTGAAAACCTGCTGTAAGTGGCGTCATCACCTAATAGAAGTTTTGTTTTATGTGGACTAAAATATTCCTTTAGTGACGCCTTATCTCGAAATTGTGATGAAATAGTAACCGCTTCGTACTGCGTTAAGTAAAGCGGCTTTGCTCTTTCTGAATATTGATGGTTCATAAGTTCTACATCACCACTCTCAACGTCGCTGCTGAAAGGAGCTAGTGCAAGCAGATTTTTAGGGTCATCTGCTAAGCGTGAGTCCATTTCATTCAGTAGTGTAAGAGAAGGAATATAGCTAAATACATAATCGTGCACTAGAAATGGATAAGAGCTAAAGCGGCTATGATCTGGTACTTCTTTCAAGAGCATTTCGAATGGGAGATAGTGGAGTGCCTGGTCGGCCATAATAATCAGCTCATCGCCGGTGATATACTCTTTAACAGGCTTAATTAACCTCTCGTAAAGAACATGTGACTCTTGTTTATAGGCTTCTGTACTATCGTTCAAAACATACTCTTTCAAATCGAGTACGCGTTTTTCTATGTCTGAAGATTTTCCAAGCTTAACAAAGCTTATATTCTTTTTCGTCACTATCATTACATGGGCGTCTTCACTCCCAAGAACATAGCTCAATACTACCTCGTCACGCTGCAGTAACGATTGAGCATCAGCCCGATTAATAATTGTCTGGTCGTATTTCAGATTATAGTAGGATGGATATATCTCTTCAAGTTCAGCCGTAAAATTATCGAGATCACGCTTATAGCGAAATATAGAATCCCGAAGTGCTGTCTTTATCTGTTCATCACTGTCAAAACCCTGGTTTTCCTCTCGATAGAGCTCCTGTTGCAAATCTGTAATTATGCTATTGAGATTCTCCTCTTTTACAATAATATCAGGCGGCACACCGGCAAACTTAGTGGCGTTTAGTTTTTGAATAAGCTCAAGGGTGACACGCGAACGACTCTTTTCAATCGTTTCAAAAATCTGATCCAGATATCTGGCATCTCCTGTCTCGTCGTATAAAATGGAAAGTAATTCAACGGCACCTGTGTAAATTGAATAGTTTTTCTCTATAAGCTGAAGTTTAGATGCTTCATTTTTAAATGATTTCTGTACCATATCAACCAGGTCAGCTGCCCAGCGGAGTGCCATAAGGCTCTCTTTATAATCCTTAATATTTACGCCTTCACCTCTGTTACTAAGAATTTGTGCCTTGATAATAATAGCTCTCAAGAGTGAAACAGGATCAGTAATGGTTCGCTCAGGATCAAAGGACTGTTTAAAATCATACGAACCATAAAGGTTTTCGAGAGCATGGTCCACGTAGCCAATAGACTCGGTGTACATACTATCGGCCATGTATGAATTACTTAATTGTAAATAAATATCTGTAACTTGAGGATGATTTTCTCCCAGCCGGTTAAGAGCAATCGCCAATGCTGATTCGTATTGTTCCCGTGCTTTTTTCTGCTGGTTCAACTGCTGGCTATATAGATTACCAAGACTAATTTTTGGCTCTATTAAATTAGGGTGAATAGAGCCATAGACATTTTCTCTCACTTTAATAGATCTCTCATAATTGCTTAATGCAGCCTCATAATCTTCATTTAGAATGTGGATCTGTGCAAGGTTAGAGTAGCCTACGGCTGTATCAGGATGATCTAAGCCAAGATTTTCTTCTTTTATTCGCTGAGCTTCCTCAAAATACGTTGCTGATAAATCGTAGTTTCCCAACACATATTGAGTTGCAGCCAAATTGTTGAGCGATGCTCCAAGTGGTCCGCTATAATCTCCCGCGAGGGATTTGTAAGTGTCAACGGCACGCTGAAAGTATTCCGCCGCGAGACCAATATCTCCCTTTGAATAATAAATACTGCCCAAATTATTGAATGCTATTGCTTCATCTCTGTTCTGATATCCAAATAGGCCATGAATCAGATCAAGAGACTTTTCATATTCAGTTTTTGCTTTCTCTAACTGGCCGACTCTTTTGTATGATACCCCAAGGTTATTATGCATCTGAAGAAGCATCCGATTGTGTTTACCTGTAGAGTCACGTATCTCTGCCAACTCTACACCTTCCGTATAGTAGTCAATGGCTTCCTCGTAATTACCGCTAGCATCTTCATAATCTCCTAAAGCAAGTTTAGCGTGAGCAAGAACACGCCAATCATCTTCATCTTTAATACTGCGCTCAATTTCAGAGGCCCATTGCCCGGCACTCTCCAAATTGTTCAAATCAAGATTATCCAGTACCAGATACCTGTATAGTCTTATTCTGTGGTATGAAGCGTTTTGAATGTCAGTTTCGTCTAAATACTCCAGGGCTTCCTTCGCCAGCAGCATCGTCTCATCTCGCGGCCCCAAACGTCTTTCAATATTTATAAGGCCGATTTTTGCTTTTATACAACTATCAGCGTCAACTGAAGACTCTGCACTGCAATACTTATTTCCAGCTTCTTCATACAATTCACGAGCCTGTTCTATTTCATTAGACTCCAACAGATCGCTTGCCTTCTGAAGAGTTTCATTTTGTGGGTCTGTGCTTTGAGAATAACTTTTCCCAACAGCACTCAAATACATCATTACACAGAGAAATGATATAACTATAGCCTGTTTTAGTAGTGAATAGTTCTCTTTATACACGTTTGGGTCGATTATATTAAGCCGAATGTTAATTAACCCTATAGACTTTACAAAGTCTATTTACCTGATTTGCCAAAAAGTGCATCCACGAATGCTTTTTTATCGAACACCTGCAGATCCTCTATGCTCTCTCCCACTCCGATATATTTAACAGGAACCTTCAGTTCGTTGGATATTCCGATGACAATTCCACCTTTAGCCGTACCATCAAGCTTCGTAAGAATAAGCCCGGTCACATTCACAACGTCTGTAAATGCTCTCGCTTGCTGCATTGCATTTTGTCCCGTTGATGCGTCCAGGACCAGCAGTATTTCATGAGGTGCATCTTCTACGACCTTGCCCATCACCCGCTTTATTTTACCGAGTTCATCCATGAGGGATTTTTTATTGTGAAGACGCCCGGCGGTGTCTATAAATGCAATATCAGCAGACTTTGATTTTGCAGAAGATACTGTATCGTAAGCGACAGCAGCAGGATCGGCATTTTGCCCCTGCTGGATGAGTGGCACCCCTGCGCGCTCGCTCCAGATTTCAAGCTGAGCCACCGCAGCTGCCCTAAAGGTATCTGCTGCTCCAAGCACCACATCTTTACCTGCTCTTTTATACATGTAGGCAAGTTTTCCGATGCTGGTGGTTTTACCAACACCGTTTACACCCACAACCATAACAATATGTGGCTTTTGCGCAAAATCTGCATCAAACTCCACCGGCCTGTCATCACCTGACTCAATCAAAAGTGCTGCGATTTCTTCTCTCAAAATCTTTTGGAGATCTGCCTGTGTTATAAATTTATCCCGGGCAACACGGTCTTCGATGCGGTTAATAATCTCGATCGTTGTTTTCACGCCTACATCTGAAGTAATCAAAATATCTTCAAGTTCATCTAGGGTGGCGGCGTCAACCTGATCTTTCCCGACAAATGCCTTGCCTAGTTTTCCCAAAAGCCCATCACGGCTTTTTTCTACACCTTTGTCGAGCTTTTCCTCTTTTTTAAGTCCTAACTTCTCAAATATACCCATAGTTTTTTTCAGTTAAATTCAGCTCCATCAAGAATCAATTTATAGCGATGGAAATAATCAATAAAAGAAACACCCATCATGATCAGTGAAGAGATCATGAGGATCAAATGGACATTTCCTGCATCCGGAAAGAAAAATACCGACATCCAGTATAAGCCCAGCACATTTACCGATATTTTGCCGGACATTGTTGACATCGCCACTTTACCGCGTTCTTTCTTAATGTACCAGGAACCGATCATAATTAGCAGGTCGCGGGTTACCCCTATCAGAAAAAACCAGAGTGGAATCCAGCCCAGCCAAACCGTGTAGAAAAAAAGCAGAAACGCCATCACCTTGTCAGCTATAGGATCCAGCATTTTACCCAGTTCAGAAATCTCATTTCTTAATCGTGCCACCAGCCCATCCAGATAATCTGAAATGGCCCCGTAGATTATTAGAAATGTAACCAGCTGAGAAATCTCTTTGTTATTCTGATAGTGGATATAGATAATAGGAACAGTTACAAGCACTCTGGTTAAAGATATCAGGTTCGACCATGTGAATATGTCATTGCGAACCAATACCTTCTTCCCATCAACATGTATCACTTCCTTCATGTAATGAACGTTTTATTTCTACTTTTTTTCAAAAATACACTTTTTATAAGAGTAATGTGCAGATGAAGAATAATCAATTAAGTACTACCGACAAACACTCAGGTGAACTATCAGAAAAACGGCTGTCATCACAAAAAGTTTACGACGGGCGACTTCTTCAGGTATACGTCGACGATGTGCAGCTACCCGACAAATCAGAATCTACCCGTGACTGGATAAAACACCCGGGAGCAAGTGCCATTGTCCCTGTTTTTGAAGATGGCACCATTATGTTACTCAAACAGTATCGCTATCCGCCAAGAAAACTATTTATCGAAGTACCGGCCGGAAAGCTTGATGAAGGTGAACCGCCACTCGTTACCGCAAAACGGGAACTGCTTGAAGAAACAGGATATGAATGCTCCGAAATTGAAAGCGCCGGATCATTTTTTCCGGCAATTGGTTACGCAGATGAGGAGATATTTGTATTTGTGGCATGGAAACTTGAACAAAAACTAAAAAGTATGGATGATGATGAATTTGTCATTAACCACAGAGTATCGTTCTCAGATGCATTAGAGATGATCGCTACTGGCGAGATTGATGATGCCAAAACAATCTGTTCGATTATTAAGGCAAAAATCTGGTGGGAAAAGAACGCGCCGTTTTCAGTCAGTTTTTCTTAAGAATGCCTTCTTTTTGAGCTACTTCTACAAGGGAATCGTGCATATTATTGGGATCTATATCACCACGATTAATAAGTGAGCTCATTTCATCCCCGGTAAACATTAGCAGACATCCACTGTCTCTCAGCGTCTGATCAAAATTGCGAGGATCACTCAGTTTGAGAGATGACACATCCAATCCGTCCGGACTCACTTCCAAATCAACCAAACAGAAAAATTTATCCTCCGGCTCATCCCCAAATTCTATCACTTCAAGCTTTGTCTCTTTCATGTCTGTAGATTGATTAATTGTGGCGCTCTATGAAATCACGAGCTTTTATGAGTTCCAGCACCTCACCCGAACCGGCATCTAATATCTTTACCTGAAACAGACTGATAATTGCCTGATTACTCAAAACGTCGAGTGTTTCACCCACAGTGCTGCACTCTTCAGTCTCACTCACTAAATCGTTTACACCCTGTACAATGTATTTTAGCGATCGTTTTTTGGGCTGTTTCGGAGTTTCTTCAGGCTGATCAAAATATTGCCTGATTGCTTCCTCAGTGATGTACCACTGTACTCCCAATTTTTTGCCTTTTAGCTTACCTTCTCGAAAGTAGGCTCTGATCGTCATTTTACTCAGTCCGAGTAATTCGTGCAGATCATCGACTGAATAAAGCGTAAGCGAACCAATTTTTTTGGGCATAGCCTGAATCGTTACTTAGTTACAAATAGCACTATTATTAGTGTTCATAAAGTTATTAGTTATCTATTAGTTATACAATACAAGATCGGTTTGGAATGAACACCCATCCCGTCGTATATTATTTATAGTTGATCGAAAAAACGAAGCGCTCTCCCAAAGGATCAACTATTTACGCATTCAGAACTCTTCCCCATCTAATAATATTTCAAACGATAGATTTACGATTTCGTCAGTTCTTATTACCCCAAAAAAGGCCTTTGGCGCCTTAACACCGAACTCTTCCATATTTAGCTTTACGTTTCCTGAAGCTACAATTTGAGAACTTTCATTAAGGCTTAGGTCTGCATCAAATGATATCTTCCTTGTCTCACCTGCTATTGTTACCGAACCTTCTACCTCTATCCTTCGCCCTGTCTCAGTTTCATCTGTAAACGAAATCTGTTCCCAGGTAAATTGAATAGTCTGAAACTCAGGAAATTTTAGGGCATCTCTAAGGTCACGGTTCATTTTATTTTTCCCGCCGTCCAGCTTATCTA
This sequence comes from uncultured Rhodohalobacter sp., assembly GCA_964625635.1. Taxonomy (GTDB): domain Bacteria; phylum Bacteroidota; class Rhodothermia; order Balneolales; family Balneolaceae; genus SW132. The sequence continues at coordinate 27,427 of CAZVEP010000020.1, read as the reverse complement.
CGGGTACGGTTACTTTTAGCTGAGTTACATCAGATCCCTCCCAACTCTCTTGTGCCTCAAACCAAAGCCCGGGCACTTGAAACTGTACGGAAAACTCGCTTGCGTCTACTTCCCATTCATGCAGCGTCGACGAACCGATTATTTTCATCGAGCTTTGTTCAAGAAGGGTAGTATTGATCATGTTGCTTGATTCAGCTATCTGACCAACTGCTGTAGATAGAATACAGCCACAAAGAATTAACGATAGGCTGAGGATACGAATAATATGATTCATAGAAGCTACCCTGATTACATGAGCTGCTTCCACAAATCATTTTTAATCTTATTTCATTCAACAGGCAAATTTATAACTGCCAACCGGCTAAGTGGTCAGGCTGATGCTGCAGGTTTTGGTGCCACTTGTTCTGACCCAAAAAATGCTTCTTTTTTCTCCTGAACGTAAACCTTAATGTTATCTGCAGTTACATAAACCACAGGAATAAGCACCAGCGTTATTAAGGTTGATGCGGTTAGTCCACCTATAACAACCCTTGCCAGAGCCGCCTGAATTTCACCGCCTGCTCCCCAACCAAATGACAGCGGCAACAGACCCAGCACTGTTGTCAAAGTCGTCATCAAAATTGGCCGAAGCCGAAGTTTACCTGATTGAACAACTGCTTCAAACACACTGAGGTTCTTGTCACGCCTCATCAGGTTGATGTAGTCCACAAGTACAATTGCGTTATTCACCACAATGCCAATCAGCATAATAAGCCCCATGATACTCTGCATATTAAATGTCGTACTGGTCAGCAGCATTATCGGAATCACGCCTACAATCGCGACGGGAACTGAAAACATCACAATCAGCGGATCAAGGAAGCGTTCAAACTGAGCCGCCATCACCATATAAATCAGGATAAAGGCCATAAAGATGGATATAATATAATCTGTCTCAGCCTCCTGCTGCTCCTCGTATTCACCGCCGTACACAATTGAAAATCCCGCGGGCAGCGACATGCCCGACAATTCAGATCGCACCGCCTCTACAGCTTCTCCAAGCGTGGCGTTACCATCAAGATTAGCTGATATGTAGGTTACACGCTGACCATTTATCCTGTTAATACTTTCCGGGCCACGGGCAGCGTTCTGGTCAATTACAGTCGAGATTGGGACGGTCTCACCCGTTGCCGTTCTTACCGGGATATTATCCAGGTCGAGCGTACTCATCCTGTCACTTTCCTGAAGCCTCACATTTATATCAAACTCTTCGCCGCCCTCGCGAAAGACACCGGCAGTTGTACCACCTACATTTGCCTGGATTGCCTGGGCAATGTCTCGGCCTGTCAGACCAAGTTCGGCAATCTTCTGTCGGTTAAATACAATATTTTGTTCAGGCCGGCCTTCCTGCCTGTTTGAGCGCGCATCCCGAACCATTGGCAAGCGCTCCATTCGGCTCACAATTTCATCCGCAATAATATCGGCCTGATCCAAGTCAAAACCACGTAGCTCGAGCTGTACAGCTTCTTCACCACCCGATCCAAAAATCCTGCGCAGGATCCAGAGTCCGGTTTGAGCCCTTACACGAAACGAACCGCCAGGTATTGTGCCATCAATTTTTTCGTTGAGCTCATCAGCAAGCGCGTATGTACTTATACTTCGCTTGCTCTGGTCAACCATGGCAAGTTCAACTTCAGCATTACCGTTTCTAACCTCGGTAGTCATGTACTTGACCTGGTCCATCGGGGCAATGGCCATTACCTTGTGCTTCAATTCATCAAGATACTGGTTGGCAATGGCGATATTCATACCATCAGCAAGGTAGAAATCAATGCTTATCTCATCAGCTTCCGTCTGGGGAGCCAATTCCGTGGAAATAAATCCGCTGCCATAAACGGCACCTGCCATCAGCACAATGGTTGTTCCAAACACTAAGGCTTTGCGCTTGATCATGCGCCGGAGAAACGAACTATACTTATTTTCCACTCGCTCAAAGTATAACTGAAAGCGACCTTTATCTTTCTCTGTCATCTCATCGTTTGTCTTAATCGTCATAAACTTGCTTGCCAGCATTGGCACAAGTGTTAAAGCGACAAAGAGTGAACAGATTAACGCAAAAACGACAACAAGCGCCAGCTCTTGAAACAGCGTACCCGTGATTGTCTGCATAAATACGACGGGCAGAAAAATAACGGATGTTGTTAGTGTTGATGCGATAATTGCACCCGACACCTCACTGGTTCCTACCAGTGCACTTTCCTTAAGCGACTTGCCATTATTACGAAGCCTCACAATATTTTCAAGCACCACAATGGCATTATCAACAATCAGGCCCACCCCGAGAGCTAAGCCGCCAAAACTCATTTGGTTAAGTGTCAGGCCCGAGAAATAGAGCAGCCCAAATGTGGCGATAATGGATACCGGGATTGCAAGAGATATGATAAATGTGGTGGAGCCATTTCTCAAAAACAGGTAGAGAATGAAAATTGCCAGTACCGCACCCCAGATAGCGGATTGCTGAACGTTGTCAATCGAATTTTGAATAAAATCACTTTGATCAATGACGATCATCAGGCTTACATCATCCCGCTCTGCATTAATACGGTCGAGTTCTCGCTGAATTCCTTCTGAAACCTCTACCGTGTTCGCGCCCGACTGTTTTCGAATTCCCATTCGAATCATAGGCTGATCGTTTATGCTAACAAGCCTTCCAACATCCTCAAAACCGTCTTCAACTTCTGCTATGTCGCGAACCCTGATAGATTTTCCGTCAACAGTGGTAATAATCGTTTCCGATATTTGGCTGATATCATCAAATTCGCCGACAGTTCTCACATAGAGATCACTAAACCCTTCTTTGACATTACCGCCGGGCAGCGTGCTGTTTTCAGCAATAAGTGCATTGCGTACATCCTGAGCCGTAAGTCCACTTGCGTTGAGTCGGTCACGCTTCAGGTTGACTCTGATTTCCCGGTCAATGCCTCCCCAAACATCAATGGTTCCCACACCGGGAACCTGCTCAAGGCGTTTTGAAATATCGTTTTCAAGGATTCGGGTCAGCTCATCAAGCTGACGGGTTGACTGTGCACCTATTATTACAATCGGTGAGTCATTAGGATCAAACTTTCGCACCCGGGGCGGATCCGCTTCTTCAGGCAAACTTCTTCTGACCCGATCCAACGCTGCTCTGACATCGTTGGCTGCTTCGTCAAGATTGGTCCCACGAGAAAAGTTAAGAGAAACACGGCTGTTTCCTTCTTCTGATTCTGATGTTAACTCTTCAAGATTAGCAACGCCAGCTAAGGCATTCTCAAGCTGATCGGTAATAATGGTTTCAATCTCTTCCGGACCCACATTGGGATAGTCGACTGAAACACTAAGTCTGGGGTATTCTATCGGAGGAAGAAGGTCAACCGGCAGAAACCGAAACCCGGTTACCCCGAGTACAATAACAATCATATAAACCATCGCCGTAGCGATGGGGCGTTTTACGGATGTGTTCGTTAATCCCATGGTATTCCCTTATGATTGTGTTGATTCACTTGGTACAGAACGCTCAGCAACACCTTCTTTCATAATGTCTCGCAGTAAATCTTGTGGCTTCATCTGCTGCATTCTCATAATTCGATTCCATGAGGTAGCTCTTATTTTCGCTGTACCGCTCTCATTATTAATGAGGAGATTTTGGCCAACAGTCACAATCCAGTCGCCACCCTGAACACCAACAATACCCGCCGTTTCACGGCCTTTTGCAACCACATCAATTCCAACGAATTCAACCAGGGTAGGCTGGCTCAATGGGGGTGGATTAGCACCATCAACTTGCTCAACGGGCTCTGTTTCCGCCCCATAATCCGGAGCTACATACACCCCCGTTTCACCTGTTCTTGGGTGTCGATAAATTGAACTTAAAGGAACAATAGTTGCCTGTTCACTTTCTCCATACATAATATCTACAGTCACAAACATCCCCGGCAACAAAATGTCGCGGGTGTTTTCAACATCAATTTCTGCTTCCGTACTAAAGTTTCCCGTCCCAAGAAATGGTGATATTCGCGACACTTCACCTTCAACAATTTGATCCGTCATTCTTTCAGACTTAATCACAGCACGCTGGCCTGCTTTGATGTAGCCAAGCATTTGTTCCGTCAAGCTAACGGTGATGCGGGCATCATTCAGATCGCCCACTGTAAAAAGCTGTGTCGTTGATGATACCTGCATACCCGGCTCAGCATTGCGCTGCCCAACCGTTCCGGTAATTGGTGAGCGAATAACTGTTTGCGCCAAAAGCTCACGCTGCTCCTCCAGGTTTGACATGGATTGATCGACCTGAGCAACAGCCAGTTCATAGTTCGCTTCTGCAGATTGCATTTCAGCCTGTATGCTTTCAAGCTCAATGTCACTGATAAGATCTCGCTCGTAAAGCTGCTGTTGCCGCTGCAGCTGAGATTTGACTTCATTTAGTACAGCTTCGGCCTGTTTTTGCCTCGCCTGGTTAATACGCAGATTCGCTTCAGCCTGCTGAACACGTGCCGTAAACTCTCTGTCTCTCAGTTTAACAAGAGGTTCTCCCTGTTCTACCTGATCGCCATCCTGTTTATACACATCTTCTATCGGAGCCGAAATTCTTGGATATATTACAACCTGTTTCTGAGCTTCTACAACGCCGCTAAGACGCTGTTGCAGGGGCAGTGAACCAAATCTAGCCTGTACCGCTTCAACTGACGGTATTACAATATTATCGCTGGACCCTTGCATTTCTTCTTCACCTGAGCAGGCACCTACTACAAATAATGTGGCAAAGAATGTTATTAATTTTAAATATTTCATAAGTCTGTGTTTTCAATAATTTGTTCGTAAGATTATGTGTTTTCTATCTCACGAATGGCTACCCCCTTAAAATTCTATCAACTGTTTTAACAATATTTCAGAGTAGCAGGCGCGGAATTAACGATTTTAGTTCCTCTACTGTTCTGATCCTTTTGTAAATAAATATAAATTCTATGGATTCCATTACTCAGATTACCCTCGGGGCCGCCATTGGTGAGGCCTGCCTTGGAAAAAAAATCGGGTATCGTGCTGCTGCATGGGGGGCCGTACTTGGAACTCTGCCAGATCTCGATATAATCATTAATCCTTTCGTTGATGCTGTTCAACAGCTCTATTATCACAGAAGCATTACCCACTCATTCACATTCGTTCTACTTGCTTCTCCCATAATTGGCTGGTTACTGCAGAAAATTCACAGTCCATTAGATGTTCCATGGAAGCAATGGTCACTTTTTACGTTTTGGATATTTCTGACGCACATTCTCATTGACCTGCCAACCACTTATGGCACTCAGATTTTGCAGCCCTTTACAAACCGCCCCTTTGCCACAGATGCGATGTTCATCATAGACCCGCTCTTTACTGCTCCATTGCTGATCGGCCTCCTGGTTTCTTTAATACTCCGGAGGAAACCAACGATCGGGAGAGCTTTTAACACTGCCGGACTAGCAGTTGCTGCCGTTTATTTGCTCTGGGGGCATGCCATTAAATCGCACGCTTACGGTGTTTTCCAGGAATCATTCCTGTATCAGTATGGATATTATGACGAGTTGAAAACCATCCCGAATGGACCAACTACTTTTTTGTGGACCGGCTACACCATAAAGCAAGACACCATTTACCAGGCATCTTACTCTATTTTTGATGAATCCAGTGACCTCTCCTTTACAGCTATACCGCGAAACAGTTCTTTAATTGAGCCATATCGTTCAGACAGGGCAACAACCGCACTTCTCTGGTTTTCACGCGGCTGGTACACGATTGAACGGCCCGCATCCGACTCTCTCTTTTTTTATGATTTACGGTTTGGGCGTAATGACTTTTGGCTATCTGATGGCGGTGAATATGTATGGGCGAACGAAATGATTATCAACGAAGACGGAGAAGCGGAATCCTTCAAAGAGTTTATTCCATCCTTTGATGCAAGGGGCCGCAATCTTGAACTCTTTTGGGATCGGATTTGGGGCAAATAATTTCTTATTTTTGTCGTTCTATGAATACTTCAAATTATCAGTTTAAAACAAAGATCAAGTAAGCGTATGAAACGCCCTCTTATCATCACCGGAATTATTGTCGCATTTCTCGGCATCTTTCTCTATAACGCCCTGAAGGAAGTAACCCCAGTGGAAATTGAAAATGCCCCCGATTGGCTCCCAATAGAAGAGGCGATGACAAAAGCTGAACAGGATGGCCGGTTGATTATAATTGACATCTACGAAGTTGGATGTCAGTTTTGCCGCGCAATGAATCGTGATGTCTATCCGGCACCGTCGACCCGGGCCGTGATCGATCGTGATTTTTATCCCGTAAAAATAAACGGGAATTCTGAAGAGATGATCACGTTTATGGGCGAAGAAATGACTCAGCAGACGTTTGCAAATAACCTTGGATTAACGGCTTTTCCGTTCACCGTCGTGATGGATCATAACGGCAATGTTATCAACAGTCGACGCGGCTACATGGGCGTTCAGGATCTAACCCAGTTTATGAGAAGTGCGCGTGAGCAAGTCGAGGAAGGACAGTCATAATCACCTAAAATCTGATTTTTCCACTAAAAAGCAGTAGCGAAACTCAACCTTCAGCATACGCCTTTACGTCAGCCATTTCCACCATTAAATCAAACAATGCCGTATTTCTGACAAATGTTGGAATCCGGTCACTTCCTGGCCCCCATGCAGTTAGTTCCACATAATCAGCGGTGTGATTAGTCCCGATAAAGTAAATCCCATTGTAATTGGCAAGCACGCCCGCCATAACTGCACCGGCCCCTTCTCTATTGTCGAACGGAGCGTCAAACGTTCCCTGAAATGCTTGTCTAATCATTTCAGCTTCGTCTATTGTGATTTGTGTGTGCGTGGCATACTCAATTAATTCTCTGATGTCTTTAACCATTTGTACATTTCCCGGAGCCGATTGCCGCTTACTGAACTCTTCGTAGATCCACTCAAAACTATGCCGGTAGTCATGTATAGTCTCCAGCATTTTAGGAGACTCACGATAACCATTGCCCATACCGCTCAGCCCAGGGTTCGCATTACCGTGATCCGTTGTTAAAATCACGAGCGTATCGTCTCTGTTTTCTGTAAAGTTAAGCACATCTGCTATCACATCATCAAAGGCGATCTGGTCGTAGATTAGGCCCGATGGATCATTACCATGTGCTGCATGATCGACTCGCGCGCCTTCAATCTGTAAAATAAAGCCGTTCTCTTTTCTGTCTAGTCGCTCAAGGGCTGATGTGGTCATCTCTGACAGCGTAGGCACCGTTTCCTGCAACTCGGGAAGGGTGTTGCGGTCTACCGTGAAGGGAATGTGCGAATCGCTGAATATACCCAGCAACTTGCTGTTGCGCCCGGCGCGTTTCAGTTCATTTCGTGTCTTTGCCACTGTATATCCTTTTTCTCTGAATTCAGAATACAGATCTTTGCCATATCTCCTTATAGCTGGATCAAAATGACGATTTCCGCCTCCCATCAGCACATCATATTCTCGCTCCGCATACTGCTGGGCTATTTCGTCTTCCATGCTCCGACTCGGCATGTTGATCCCGAAGCCTGCTGGAGTTGCGTGCGTTATTCTCGCTGTCGTCACCAATCCCGTTGCTTTACCCGCATCTTTAAAAATCTGGCAAATCGGCTTATACTGCTCGTATTTTGGCCCCCAATTAAGCCCGCCATTATTGATGCGATGCCCACAACCCCATGATGAAGCTGCTGCAGCAGAATCTGTCACAACTGAATCCAGGGAGGCCATGTCCATCAACCCGCGGTGGTACTCTCTGTCTGATTCATACAGTTTTATCCAGTTGGACTTATCACCATACTTTTGCTGTTTAACTAAATCAGCAAGGGCCATCGTGCCAGAGCTCATTCCATCAACAACAAGGAAAATCACATTCCTGGCATCGCCGGGTGCGCTTTTAAATTTCTTTGCCGGTGTGAGGTTTTTACCCAGAAAACCACTTCCGAGTGCGAGCGAGGAAAGTGCTCCTGTTTTGAGAAAGTCTCGGCGACTGAATGAATTATTAGACATGGTAGGGTGGCTTTAGGTTTTAAATTTTGGACTCTGCCTATATTCAGGAGCCCAATCGGGTATTGGGAAGATACAAATTAAGTGGCTGTTGCAAATTATATCTATGTTAACGGATCTGCAGTCATTTAGCTTATTGCTGTTCCCGCTTCGTTTTTAATCGGTCGAGGCGGGTTTGCTGGTCATCTTCTGCAGACCCTTCATCTCCAGTATAGAGCGCCCGTTCCCACGACCCATAATTTGGGTTGGGGAACACAAACCATTTGTAGCCCCATTTATCGCTGTGTTCTTCAACCAGCTGCTTTCGCTGATCAATGCTAATGCCTCGTGCAGGTACAAAATCATTAAGGTCATCACCAAAGAGCATCAACACTCGATGGTCGTCTGCCACAACCTGCCGGCGGGCTGTTTTCGCTGATGTCCATTCCGGCTGTCCGCCATTGCTCATTACTGCATTTTCGGCCACGGGAAATCCCTGCTCCCGAAGGTTCTGCTCGGTAGCAGACTGAACATCGGCCGATCTGTTTGTGATATAAAAAACAGCTATTCCCATCTCCTCAGCCATATTGGTAAGAGTTACTGCTCCTTTTATGGCCTCTGCTTCCATCTCGCGCACCCATGCATTCCATGTATCAGTTTGATAGCCTGCTTTATCAATGATACCGCGAGCTTCGTAGTAAGAGTTATCAAGCACCGTCTCATCTACATCAAGAATAATAGCCGCTGGTAAATTTCGGACCATCTCTCCCTGCTCAAGTGAAGCACTCCATGTAGAATCTTCAAGTGCAACCGGCAATAAGCGGGCAGAGGTATTATATGCCTGGGTGGTAAGTGCCTCATACTCCGCCGCGGTTTGAATCCAAAGGGTGGAATAGAGTGTATTATTAGATGTATCAGTTACAACTTCCGCCGTCTGGCAAGATGAGAATAGAAAAATCAGGCTCAAACCTGCTATAATTTGTTTCATAAATGTTACTTAATAAACTAGAATTGCTTTATTCAATGAGCTTTAAAATAGTGAATGAACAAGACAAGATATGAACCTTATTCCTTGAAATATATTGCTTCCTAAATTGTATGTTCAGCGACACAAAATCTGTGTTTGTCCTGTCTAACAGCAGATACTTTTTTTATATTGAATGATATTCAAGTATCAATCTAAAACCTAAATTGGGGACTTATGAATCATCAAACCGGAGGCTATAGAGAAGGAATGCTTTCCTTTTTTAAAAAGAGCCTGTTTATCCTGGCACTGCTTTTAACTACCAATTCAACCTTGTTGGCGCAGGGAATCACACCAGAACATGTAGCACAAATTGAAACCGTGACCAGCTCTATAGTTTCTGATGACGGAAGTATGGTGGCTTATACGCTGAGCGTACCTGCTGATCCATACCAGGAGAATGTGGGAGCCAGTACAGAACTCCATGTCCTGGATGTTGAGACAGGTGAGTCGAAACCTTACTACACATCTGGAAGCATCGGAGGCATTAATTTTCGCCCGGGCCATACCAGCATTACGTTTTTAACACAGCGTGAGGGTGACGATAACCGCGCACTTTATGAACTGCCGCTGGATGGTGGAGAGGCCGTCAAAATTTTTGAATTCGAACGAAGTATTTCAGCTTACGATTGGCACAACGATGGAAATCATATTGTATTTTCATCCACACTTTCTGCAGAGACATCAGACTCCCCGCTGCCATACAAGGCAGATGTGTACGAGGAAAATCGTCAACAGAGACCTGCATACATCACGAATGTCTCACACGATCATATGGATCATGAGCCTCATGAAATACAGGTTGATGGCACGGTATATATGATGAGCTGGAGCCCTGACGGTTCGCATATTGCCGTTTCCGCTGCCCCTACGCCAAATGTCGACGATTTTTATATGGCCCAGAGTGTGTATGTAGTAGACTATGAAACGCGCGAGGTCTCTGCTGATATTGGCAATAATGGAAAAATCGGGCAGATCGAATGGAGTCCCAACGGCGAGCGACTCGCACTGCGAGCCGGAGCAGATATCAACGATCCTATTGACGGACGCATTTTGATTGTATCTGCAGAAGGCGGCACTCCCGAGATTATCGATGAGGACTTTGAAGGTAAATATGAGCAAATCTCATGGACGGGAAACAACCGGCTCCATTTCCTGGCCAGTGAGAGCACGTCAACCGTTATTGGCTCCATCAGCCCAAACGGCCGTAATAAGCAGACGATTTTCCGAGCTGATGCCCATGCCATTGGTTCTTTCTCCCGATCAGATAGCGGATTGATTTCTTTTGTTGCCAGCAGTCCGCAGCATCCAAACGAGCTTTTCGTAATTGAAAGCGGAAACAATCAGCCCGAGAGAATGACCAATCATAATGAATGGCTATCTGATGTAGATTTGGGTGAACAGGAAGTGATTACCTACACCGCCCGCGACGGCGAATTTGATATTGATGGCATCATGATCTACCCGATAGGTTATTCTGAAGGCGACCAAATTCCGGTTGTTACAGTCGTTCATGGTGGGCCAGAAGCACATCATAGCAATGGGTGGCTTACATCCTATTCTTCACCCGGACAAATGGCAGCTGCAAAGGGCTACGGTGTGTTCTATCCCAACTACCGCGGCAGTACCGGGCGCGGTATCGAGTTTGCCTACAGCAGTCAGGGTGATCTTGCAGGCGCAGAATTTGATGATATCGTTGATGGCGTGGACTACCTGATTGATGAAGGCGTAGCTGATGGTGACCGCATCGGCGTAACCGGCGGATCTTACGGCGGCTATGCATCCGGCTGGATGAGCACCTATTACTCCGACCGCTTTGCAGCATCCGTGATGTTTGTTGGAATCAGCAATAATATCAGTAAATGGGGAACCAGCGATATTCCCGACGAACTCTACCTGGTTCACGCCCGGTCACGAATGTGGGAATCAGATGAGGCATGGATGGACTACCTGAAACGAAGCCCGATCTACTGGGTTGACCGTGCAGAAACTCCGATTTTAATTATGCATGGCGCTGAAGATACACGCGTTCACCCGGCACAGTCACTCGAGCTCTTTCGCCATATCAAAGTTCGAAAACCTGATGTTCCCGTACGCCTGGTATACTATCCTGGTGAAGGACATGGCAACACCCGTGCCTCCTCCAGGTTTGACTATTCGCACCGAATGCTTCGCTGGTTCGATACCTACCTGATGACAGGTAACGCATCAGCTGAAAAACCGGAATGGGATGCACCCATTCCCGAAATGGACTAGTGTCATGTCAATGGTGAGATGCCGCTAGCGAGTCATCGGATGAGTCATCCATGAATGATGTATTGATCCGATACGACTCGATTTTTCGAAAAACTCATCCGATGACTACACGACATTTCATCGATAACATTACACTAGAATATCTTTCCCATTTGTTTTATCTGACAAAGCCTCCGTACAAAGTGCGGGGGCTTTTTCTTTATGTAGAGTTTAATAGAAACTTTCTTTCAGAGTAAACTACATTTCAAATGAAACAGATCGATACAAATGAAGTTACAGTACCATGAAAACTTCAGTTTCTCAAGATCATGCCAACATAAAACCCCGCTATTCAACCGTTCGATTCTATTTCAAGCTGTTAGGCTGCGTTCTGATCTCATTATTTGCTGTACTTCTTACCTCTGTGATTTTGTTGCGCTGGATCAATCCTCCAACCACCAGCTTTATGCTTCAACAGAATTGGGAAGAGCTTCAGGTCGAAAGATATAGCCTCAAAGATCATTGGGTTGATTACGAATTACTCCCAAAGCATTCGGCCTGGGCAGTTGTGGCTTCAGAGGATCAGCTGTTTTGGCAACACCGGGGATTTGATTTTGAATCTATTCAGGAAGCCTGGGAAGAGCGTCAGAAAGGTGTCAGAAGCCGCGGGGCGAGTAGCATCACACAGCAAGTTGCTAAAAATATTTATCTCTGGCCGGCTGAATCATTTTTCCGAAAGGGTGTTGAAGCAGGAATCACTCTTCTGATTGAACTGTTCTGGTCAAAAGATAGAATCATAGAGGTCTATCTGAACATTGCTGAATTTGGCCCGGGTGTATTTGGAATAGGGATGGCATCAGAACAATTTTTTGATCGGAATGCTGCGCAACTTGAGCCGGACATGACTGCGCGCCTGGCGGCCGTTCTTCCAAATCCAAAACGGATGCGGGTCAACCCGCCTTCTCCTTATGCAAAGGAAAGGAGCCGATGGATTTTAAAACAAATGACTCAATTGAGCGGAACACAATTTGTAAGACCTCAATCTGTCAACCCGATTGCTACAAAACCAATAGATTCTCGCACCAGATCAGACTCCCTGATCACAAGGCAAATAATCAATTCAGTATCATTAAACCCCAATTCCCTTTCACCTAACAGGTTTGGTATTATTAAAGTGAAAATTGATTCGACTATAGCTGACAGCCTGACTGACTCTACCCTCTCTTTTTAATTCTTTTAAGTTGCTTTCCAATTAAAGAATTCTATCGTTTTAGACGATAATAAATCATCGTAAACTACTCACGATCTACTACTTATGGAATCTCTGTGAGGGTGAGGGGTTCAATGACTACTTTTAATTGGTATGGCCAAAAATTCATCAAATCAATCATCTTTCTCTGAATCATTCCATTGGCTTTGGGACGTTGCAGACGATCGCTTCAGGCTTTCCAATCCATTTACTTCCCATTTCAAATCTCTGCAAAATAGCAACACGGTTTCAGTAGATGAATGGTGCAACCTGTTTTGCAGTGATGATCAAAAGATTATCAGGGAATCTCTCCAACGATTCAGAACCGGCCCAGGAGACGGTTCACTTGTCTTTTCCGGCTCAATGAATAAAGGTCCGGGTAAATCTTACCAGGCACGGTGTCGCGGACAAGCTGTGAATTTTAAAAACGGTAAACCCAACCTTGTGGCGGGACAACTAAAGATATTAGAAAGCAGCCATAACAATGAGTCGGATGCTCTTGATAAATCCTACCTGCTCGATCTGATTATGGATCAGTTCCCATATAGCATCTTCTTCAAAGATCTTGATAGCCGCTTTATTAAAATAAGCAGGGAATGCGCCAGAAAATTTAAGATTGATAATCCTGATGAGGCTATAGGAAAAACTGATTTTGACTTTTTTGAGGAAACCCACGCTAAAAAAGCATTTGAAGATGAGAAACGAATCATCGAAACAGGTAAACAGATGGTCGGAAAACTCGAAAAAGAAATTATCTCCGGTAAAAAAACTCCCGTTCGCTGGGCATCTACAACAAAATTGCCTCTTTATGATTCACAGAACAAATTAATTGGGACGTTTGGCATTACTCAGGATATAACTGAAATGAAGCGGGCGGAAGCAAAGCTAAAAGTCAGCGAAAGTAAATACCGATCGATATTTGAAAATATTCAGGATGTCTACTATCGCACGAATCGACAAGGCATTCTCACAGATATCAGCCCTTCTGTAAAAACTTACTCCGGGCTTTCACGAGAAGATGTTATCGGAAAGCCTGTATCAAACTTTTATTACCACATGCGTGACCGTGAACGTCTGATAGAAAGATTAAAGAACGAAGAAGTTGTAACAGATTTTGAGGCCCGGATTGCTAATACGCGGGATGAGGTTCTTTACTCCTCAATAAGTGCCAAGATAGTTCGTAATGAAAGCGGAGCCATTATCGCTGTGGAAGGCATCATGCGCGATATTACACATCGAAAAGTGTCCGAAATAAAGCTGAAGGAGACATATAATTTCTTCGACCAGATTCTTAATAATACAAATGAAGGAATCTACGTGATTAACTCTGAATTTGAGTACATCTATTGGAACTCAATGATGGAGAAGATAAGCGGAATGTCTCATGATGAGGTTTTAGGCAAGAAACCGTTTGATCTTTTCAGGCACGTTAAACAGGAAAAAATAACCGATAAGCTTAAAAAAGCGATGTCGGGCCAAACCGTAAAGTCTGCTGATTACTACTACGAAGTTCAATCAACAGGAAAAAAAGGATGGGCCCATGCCTATTATACACCGCTGCGCAATAAAGACGGAGAGGTAGATAATGTACTTGTAGCTATATCTGACATATCGGAACGTAAAAAGGCGGAAGAGAAGCTAAGAAAAAGCGATGACACACTAACCAAGCTATCTCAGCAGGTTCCCGGAACTATTTACCAGTTCCAGCAATATCCTGATGGTTCTTCACGGTTCCCTTTTGCGAGTGAAGCATTTAAGTATATCTACGAGCTGGATCCCAAAGAAGTTCTGTACGATTCAAAAAAGGCAGTACACCGCATTCATCCTGATGACATTCAAGAAGTCGTAGACACTATTAATGAATCTTTCGCAACACTAAAGCCATGGGAACTCGATTATCGGGTGCAGCTGCCTAAACGAGGGCTTCGCTGGCTGAGGGGCCGGGCCAGACCCGAAAAACAACCGGATGACAGCGTTATCTGGCACGGTTATATTTCGGATATTACTGAAAAGAAACAGCGTGAAAACGAACTGAATGAAACTCTGAACATCGTTAGTGAGCAAAATTCCCGCCTTCTTAATTTCGCGCATATTGTATCACATAACCTCAGAAATCACGCCGGAAATATTTCAGCACTTCTTTCGCTTATTGACTCTGAAACCTCTGAAAATGAAAAGGTTCAGCTGTTTGAGTATCTAAACATGGCTTCAGCACGCTTGAATGAAGCGATTAAAGATCTCAATGAGATTATTGACCAGCAGTCAGGAACCATGAAAAATATCAGTGAAGTAAATATCAGGGAGTTTTTAAAGAAAATAAGAGAAATACTATCAACGGATATCATCGTTCACAATGTAATATTTGATGTCAAGATTGGTGACGACAGCGTCATTGAATATAATCCTGCCTATCTCGAAAGTATTCTTTTGAACCTGATTTCAAACGCCATCAAGTATCGCCATCCGGATCGGGACCCTGTCATATCCATACTCTTTGAAAACAAGAATACGGGCCCAATATTAACCGTTAGAGATAATGGTCAGGGACTTAATCTTGAGGAACACCGGGAGAGTCTTTTTGGAATGTATAACACGTTTCACGCAAACGAAGACTCAAAAGGCATCGGGCTCTATATTACAAAAAATCAGGTGGAGAGTATGGGTGGCTCGATTGAAGTTGAAAGTGAGGTTGGTAAAGGAACAACCTTCAGAATTGCACTGAGTTGCGACCTGTCCCGTGTTATGCAGGTAGTAAGCTAGTTCAAGTTCAAATCAAAGCTGAAATCTTTTTTATTCTACAGTAATAGTTACTTCATCAGAAATAGCTCCATTATCTGTTGCATAAACCTGATGTGAATTTGTATTAAGAGTCACCCGTATGGTATGCTCTCCAACAGGAAGTGCTCCAATGTGGGTGTAATCTGCATAAAGTCTCTTCGTTTTTCTATCGTTAATGTATAGATGTGCGTGCCCCTCTCCCATCATGTGAGACAGACCTACTGATTCGGGTGCAAACGAAAAGTTTTCAGTCACCAAATGAATATTCCAGCCCGTCAATCTATCTTTGGTTACGTTTAGTTCTAAAGTGGGCACAAGCTCCTCTCCCGATACATTCAGAAGCATCTGCTCCTCAGCTGCAGTTCCGCTTCTGGTTTCATACTGATACTGCGCTCCCTGGCTGTAAGCAACGAGTAGAGCTGCGAGCAGTACAGCAAAGTTAACAGCACCGAATGCGGTTCTCAGGCTAAGCTTGTCATGAAATTTGATGGGTGCTTTGTAAAGTTTTCCGGGTCCTTCAAGCAGAAAAACGATCAATGCACCGTGGGCAAGCGTGTGACCAATTATCTCAACTTTGCCAAACACCAGTGTAGTTGAGAAAAATACAAGCGTAATTACCAGCGCAAGAGGCCGCTGCAATAAGCAAATGATTAAAAGATAGCCGAGCGCAAATTCGACAAAAGCCGCACTCATTAAAAAGAAATCGACATCGAGACCGAGTGTCAGTTCGGGATTCTGTTCAAGTATATAGAGCGCCCATTGCGGGTAAATGATTTTTTCTATAGCCAGCCAGCAGAGCGAAAATCCAACCGTTGCATAGAGCGCCGGAAGCCTGCTTTCCCGTATGATGGCGTTATCTGACTGGCTCACCATCAGAAAATAACCGGCGCCTGCAAATAACAGGTGATCGAGCATATGAAAAGTCCCGTACTGAAATACCGCGAATATATAGAGCACCAGTAAACCGAGTCCTGAATATTTTACCAGCCGATCAAACAGAAGCATGAAGGCCAGAATAAACTGAGCCCAGCCAACCCATGGAGCCGTCACCTGAAGTTCAGGCACAAGAACAGCATCGCCCTGCCATGAAAGAAGCAACGTTGCTCCGGTGACAATTCTCATAATCAACAGGCTATTCCCTTTTCGATCCTGAAGCCAGGTATCAATGGATTGGTAGAGCGGCCACTCTTTAATTTTTTCGTCAAGAATCACCATAGATCCGATCACAATAATACTCAGTACAGTAAGGATATAGAAGAGCGGTCCTACAGCTTCTGAAAGCGATAATGGTCGATCGTTAAAGCTAAAATCAGCAAACCATTTAACGTGACCAAAAGCCGTGGCTGTCAGGCTAATAATCAATAGGAATAGGATGATGGAGATTTTTCTGGTGTCGAATGCTTTCATGACTGCCGGGGGTTAATTCGGGGCTGATCAGACTAACATTTCGGTATCGGATGGCATTCAATAAATTATCCGGCAGATGAAAATTTACAGCAATACCCAGACGAGAATTTGAATGGTTATTAAGCCGGTTAACCCCATAATAAGCGTGGCAACAGAAAAATGATCATCTTAAATCACGTTAAATTAGTTACCCAGACTTTGCTGCGTCAGGTTTAGTTAATTAAATCAATATTCGGATTTTAGGTTACTGACACAGCTGAATCTGTATCACCTAAATAGTTGAATGTAATTAATTTAAAGCAATTGACCCCGCATGATTTATCTCGTTTAGCAGACTACTTTTTCAACTTTTATAATGTAACAGCCTATCAGTGTCTATTTTTTTAAGTACCACACCTAAGCCTGCCGATTTAGTTGAAATGGTTATGAATACGGGTTGATTCAAAGATTTAAAAAAGAGGCTGATATTATCATACAAACCGTCATCCCGTACTCCATGCCGGAAATGAGCCAGGTAGACGTTAATAAAGCAAACTATCGTAATGAGCGCCTTTTCTTGACAATTTATTTTCTCAAAAACACAGATCAACACTTTAAATACAGAATTCAGATTTTGAGTTTCTCGAGAGAACAACCATTGTCATATCATCAAAGGGCTGTGTATTTTCATTGTGTTCTATGCTCGCGTCAAAAACGTTTTCCATAAGCTGTTCACCTGTATTACTATTTTGCTCAAGCAACAGCTTTTCTAGTCTCTCCTCACCAAACATCTCACCATTTTTATTCGTGCTGTCTTTTATTCCATCGGAAAATATAACCAGCTTGTCACCGGGCTGTATTTCAATCGTCTCTTCCGGATACTCTTGATTTTCCATAACACCCAAAGGGATACCGCCAGTCGCAAGCCGGATATAACTATCGTCAGAATGAAGTAAAAATGGATATTCGTGACCGCAGCTTGAATAGTAGAAAGTATTAGATTCGGCGTCCAGAATCCCCAGAAAAAAGGTAATAAATTTTTCCATCTCCGTATTCTTAAAAAACTGCCGGTTAACATTTTTCAATAATTGTCCGGGAGATGAGTAGTGGATGATCTGTCCATGCAGCAATGCCTGCACATTAGACATCAGCAAAGAAGCAGGCATGCCTTTACCGCTTACATCTCCCAGGCATATCACCCATTTATTATCTTCCAGCGGAAAAAAATCGTAGTAATCACCTCCCACAGATCGGGCAGTTATATTTTTTCCGCACAGTCCGTAGCCCTCAATATTAGGGGTTTCTTTAGGCAACAGTCGTTTTTGTATTTTTGCGGCAAGTTCTAATTCATGTTTCACTTTTTCTAATGCCTGCTCCTTTTCTTGAAGGCGAGCATTTTCAACCACCTGTGCCGATTGTGTGGCAATGATAGAAAGCAGCCGTTTGTCCTGATCTGTAAATTCCTCCCCCCTTTTTTTGTTATATAAGGTAAGAATACCGATAAGCTCTGACCTGACCATCATCGGCACCGATAACACTGAATTAAAAGACTCTTCTAAGTGTACATTACGAAAGCGATCATCTTGGGCAGGATTATTAATTACAAGTGGTTTCTCATTAATTTGCATCCATCCCAATAGGTTTTGATCTAAATGTACTGCTGATTGCCCCTTTGAACTCACCATGCTCCTTACCAGTGTTTGAGCACTATCCACTTCATCTGCATCGACCAGCGTGACATCTCCCTGCTCCGCCCCTACAGAATGTATTGAACGACTGATAATGGTTCTCATAATTTTTTCACTGTCTGCACTGCTCCCAATATCAAGCGCAAGTTCATTTAGGATGGAAAGTTCATCAATCGCTTTCTTGAGCTTTCTGTTTTTTTCATCAAGCTCCTGAACTCTTTTTCTTAGCTCCTCGACATTATCATTATTTGATATATTTGTTG
The DNA here is from genome assembly GCA_964625635.1 of uncultured Rhodohalobacter sp. Lineage (GTDB taxonomy): Bacteria > Bacteroidota > Rhodothermia > Balneolales > Balneolaceae > SW132. The sequence goes on along the minus strand of CAZVEP010000020.1, from coordinate 8,767 downwards.
TCATTGCCCTCTTTTTATATAAAGATAGAATGATTTATACCAAAAATATTTGTCCCACAATCAGACTTAGTGTTTAAAAGTATTAATTAAAAAGACCCTTCCAAAACGTGCAGATGTTGGAATGATTCAGGGCCGAAGCCGTTTTGGCTTTACGGATAAAGCACTGCCGCACTTCTTCGTTGGGGATCAGAGATTCGGGCAGAAACTTTAGGTCGCGGGCTTCATATACAACACTCTATACCTCCCTAGCCCAACTTCTCAATGATTTGATAATGTAATATGAAGCTGCCCTCTTTCATATTAATACCAGCTATAGTTAAGTTGCTTGCTAATTATCTTTTGGAATGCTTCCATCGGAATTTAAGCCCCAGGCACTATTTGCCTTATGTATTAACTCCTCATACCTTGGATCGTTATTGAGAGGCTCCAAGTCGTACATTATTCCATATCTAAATTCGACACTGGGACCCAATCGCCCCCACCCTTTCTCACTCATTCGCTGGTAGGCTTCGAGTGCAAGGTCTGTTTTTCCCAGAGCAGCATAAGCTTGGCCCAATTTTGCAGGGTCTTCCACCTCTTCTAGAAGCTGGGCAAGATGCTTCTGAGACTGATCCGTATCGCCGGCTTTTGAATTTATACTAACGAGATAGGCCCGGAACCAACCTTTCCAATCCTTTGAAACGCCAGGATCCAAAATCTGTTCTTCAGCAAGACGTCTGGCCTCATCCAATTGTCCCAATCCGAAGAGCGCCCTGACCTCCCCTCCAATAGCACTTGTTTCTTCCAGCTCGAGACGCTGTTGTTTTCGGGCTTCATCAAGACTTTTCTTGGCCTGTCCCGACGCCAGATAAGCATCATATAGACCGTGGCGAGCCCTGGCATGTTGAGGATTTAGCTCCACGGCTAGTTCGAGGTGATCGAGCGCGTCATTAACCTGTCCGGTTAATAAATGAAAAACCCCAAGCAAGTGGTGAGCCTCCCAGTAACTTGGCTTAAGCTCAAGAGCACTCCTTAGCTGCCGTACTGCCGCTGGGCCGTCCATCTCTAAAAGATGGACGTAACCCATCGCTGCGTGGGCCTCAGCCAGGTCTGGATCAAGCTCCAACGCCCGGCGGGCCGCCTCTTTTTGGTTGACGTTTGGGAGACCAATGGAGTCCGGCAGTTCACCCGTTCGTGCGTCTGCCAGCCCGGCCCAAGCCAAAGCAAAGCTTGAATCCTGCTCGATGGCTTCCCAGAAAAGCTTTATGGCCCTTACTGAATGCTGATCCTGTATAAACCGTCTTTGAGCTAGCTCTCGCCGACCTTGAATGTAAAGTCGGTATGCCTCCAAATTTTCAGTAGGAGCATCTCTCACCCGGTTTTGTTCCCCTTTTGTGAGTCTCGTCTGCAAAGCCTCAGCAATTTCGCTGGTAATATCTTCCTGGATTGAGAAGAGGTTCTCGGCCGTAAGCTCCCGCCGATAACTATCAGCCCAGACGTTGGCATCGGTTAGAGGATCAATCAATTGCGCGTTGACCTGTATTTGATCTCCTCCCTGCTGAACCCCCCCCACCATTATCCAGCGCACACCAAGACTGTCGGCAATGACCGAAAGTGCAAGATCCGTATTCCGATAGTGTGCCACAGACGTACGGGAGGTGACCCGCAGATCGCCAATGTTCGACAGCCGCGTTAAAAGATCATCGTGTATTCCTCTAGTAATGGACGTGACTTCATCGGTTCCACTCAAATTGTTAAAAGGCAGCACGGCAATGGACCGATCCGTAATATTTGTTTTACCATCGGTGGCCAATGATTCATCATTGTCTTCAATAGACTTGTTCCCAACAACCCACCAGCCTGCAACTAGAATGAGTGCCAGAACTGCTATTACACCGACGAAGAGTCCGGTCCTTCCAATTGACTTATTCCCAAAAACAAAAGTTGGTAATTTGATACTGATGGTCTTTGAGCCATAATTAGTTTCTTGATTCGTTGAAGTGGCCGCTGCCACTGTTTCTTGGGCATCGTGCAAGTTTCTATCTGATGACTCCTTAATATCCTCAATCAGGTTTCTGGCGGCTGCCGCACTTTCAATTCGTTCATCCGGGTCTTTAGCCAGGATACGATCAAAAAAATCAAGCAATTTCTGCGGTGCCTCTGGCAGTTCATCGCGGATGGAGGCAGGCTCTTCATTGACAATCGCGTAGGTCATGGCTGCCCGGTGCTCGCCCCGGAATGGTCTGGCGCCTGTCAGCATCTCAAAGAATACAATTCCAAGGGAAAACAGGTCTGAACGGGGCCCCAGATCTTCACCGCGGATCTGCTCAGGGGAGCTGTAGGGAAGGGTGCCCACCGTATCGCCCGTCTTGGTGATCGTCCGGCCATGCTTAAGTTTGGCCAACCCGAAGTCCGTTACTTTAATGCGCCCTTTACTGTTCAGCATGATGTTTTCGGGCTTGATGTCCCGGTGTGTAATCTCGGCCTCGTGGGCCTCGGCAAGGGCACTTGCGATCTGGCGGGCATAGTCCAACGCTTTGCTAAATGTTAAACTACCCGCGTCTATTTTCGATCGAAGGGTCTCTCCTTCAATAAATTCCATCGTGATGAACTGCCGGCCCTCATGCTCATCGACAGAGTAAATCGTACAAATGTTGGGATGGTTCAGGGCAGCCGCCGATTGAGCTTCCCTGATAAAGCGCTGGAGGTCTTCTTCGGTGGGGGTCAGCGACTCGGGTAGAAACTTTAGGGCAACCTCCCGGTCAAGTGTGGTGTCTCGAGCCTTGTACACAACACCCATACCTCCCTCACCGAGCTTTTCAAGTATCTCATAATGCTGAAGCGTTTGACCAACCATATGTGTAAATGGTTATCTTCAAGAGAACTTTGCAATATCAGTCGTCTACCCAATCTATTTCTTATCTGACAGTTGAAATCATCGATTGCAGGCATGCTGTGCTGTTCCAACCCTCAATAGTTAATTTAATGTCAAAAAAATCCATGCCTCTCTAAAACCTCTTTCTTTTTAATTAGTATAGCTACTGCATCAGGCATAACACAGGTTATTACAAATTCAATCCGTCACTAACACTCAGCAGTGCAACCACTTGCAAAGATCAGAGCTCTCTTACCCAGATATTTCTGAAGCTCACCGGGTTACTATGATCCTGAAGGCTCAGCGGAAGTTTCTCCGGGTGCTCCACATAATCGGATAAGCCGATATATACTGTCGGGCCCTCCAATTCCTGCTTGTGATGAATTATCACACCATTATGTAGAACTGTTACGTACGCCGGCTTGATGAGTTCACCATCTTCACCAAAGTGTGGTCGTTCAAAAAAGATATCGTAGGTCTGCCATTCACCCGGTTCTCTGCTGGCATTCACCATCGGGGCCTGCTGTTTATAAATGGCGCCTGCCTGACCATTACTGTAGGTTCTGTTTTGCCAGGAGTCAAGCACCTGAATTTCGTAGAGCCCCATCAAAAAGACACCACTGTTGCCCCGTCCCTGTCCCTCACCTTCGATTTCTTCCGGCGATCTCCATTCCAGGTGAAGCTGCATATCGCCAAATCTTTGTTTTGTCATGATGTTGCCGGTGCCGGGAGCGACGGTCATAACGCCGTTTTCAACAGTCCATTCTGCCACACCATTATCTTCATCAAGTCGCGCCAGGTAATCAGGCACAGCTGGTATATCGCTAAAGTAGCCAGGTGCACTTATCCACTCTGAGAGATCGGTTCCATCAAACAGAACAATGGCATCTGATGGAGGTTCTGCGTAATTCTCAGAGTAAACCGAGTCTTCAACAGGCGTCCAGTCGTTGGTCAGATTGGGATCCCATTCAGTACCATCCTGTCCCTGTGCACAGGCCGAACTAAATGTACTTAGAAGAATTGCGGATAATATTGCGATACAATGAGTGGGTCGAATCATAAGTGTGACGTTTTATGAAGTTTAGGTAATTATGTGCCAAATCAAATCCTGTTAATACGTCATCAGCACAATTAACTCGTCTTTTTCTGTTATCGTTATATGATCGTTTTTCGGTGGATTTAATATAAGTTTATTTTTCAACTCCGTATTTTTTTTGTTTTTGCAGATGCCAAGAGCCGTTTCGCCATATTTAGAGGCAAGGTGTGCAATTTCCAGGAAGGTATAATTTCCGGGCCCGATACCGTATTGTGCCGGATTTCTGAATTCTATTTCTGCTCCCCCTACTGTAAATAGTTCGGTGTAGATGCTCTGTAATTCTCTGCGCAAGGCCACCTGGGCAAGCAGGTGACTTAGGATAATCGGGCTTACAATCATTTCAGTTCCAGCGCCTCCCACCAGCGTGCTGTTATCAGGATTCGCCAATTCAATTAAAATTTGTGGTCGAGTATCGCTTCCCTGCAGGATTTCATCGAGCAATACTTTCCCTACTATCGTCCTGGCATCTGCTTCCTGTGTATCTTCAAGGTTGGAACTACTCAAAAGTATAATGTGGTCGTACGATCCCGGATCAATTTCACGAAGCTGAGCTTCCACCATATAATCAGCTTCAGTATATATTTTTTCCACATTTGAGGTATACCCACCGTAGTGGTTTACTTCCTTCTTTCGATCTTTAGCGGGCAAAACCGATACCATTGTCGCTTCTATTTTGCGGTCTTCATAACTCCCAAATTCACTAATCAGAGCGGGTAAGCGGTTATTCCATCCCAAAATAAGCAGTCGCTTTTTTATTACTTCCTGGGGTTCAGCCTCTACTTTTTCCCTAACGGGTTGAACAGTTTTTGAAACATTACCGTGTTTATTTGTTTCGCCGGTCATATCAGTACCAGAGTAATCTTTTGTCAACAACACCAGGCTATCCGATTCTTTAAAAATACTCTCATCCGGAATATTCAACATCGGAACAAAGTTTGAATTGATATCCCTGATCACGCCCATAACAACTGCATTAGGCAACTTGCTTTTGATTTCTCCAAGCGTTTTTTCAGCCATCTCGGGATATTCCCGGACAAACAAATCTGACGCGTTCCCCCGGGAAAGCAACCCTTCATAAACATCAGAAAGCCCGATATGTCGAACGTTTTGAGCAATCAGACGACTAATAATGGAATCTCCTGATATGATTTCCAGTGGCCCCGGATAAGCACGACGGGCAACAGTCAGTTTCTTCTCATCCTGTATTTCAGCAACAACATAAGGCAGCTGCGACTTATCTTTAATCTTAGGATTGTTACTCAGAGACAAAAGAGTCTTGATGGTTTCCACATCCGCAGATACGAGATCCTGAAATTTACTATTGTGGCTTGGAATAATAATTGCCGATGCGTTGTAGCAATCTACCCTGAGCAGATGCTCCATTTGCAATGGATCACCTGTCCTGAAAATAATTTCATCGGCCCGCTTACCAATCAGCCGGTCCGCTTTCAAATTTCTTGTTAACTGAGCTGAGGAGTTTTCCGCTAGAATGACGAGCCTAAGCTTGCGGGCTCCAAACCGGGCGAGGAATCTTTTAATTCTCCCAACCGATTCAAAAAATTCTACAACTATCGGATGAGTTCGGTTGGTCCAGCCCAGAATAACGATATGATTTTTCACGGCCACCGGAGTCAGGCCCTGTTCCAGTTCTTCCATCTTGCTTTTCAGCCACTGGGTCATAATAGCTACCAAAGCTCCCAGAAAAACAACAGATCCACTTACTGTGAGAAATGTAGATACTATTCGCCGAAATGTGCCTTCGTCGTCTCCCAAATACCCGGTATCTGTCAGCCGAAGAAATGCCCACCATACCGACTCTCCAAATCCCCAGCCAGGCCCTCCGATGAAAAAGGCAAATATTCCACCAAAAAGCGAAATGATACCGATAAGAGCCACAACGGCTAACAGCTGGTACTTTGCCCCTTTCACAAATTGCCGTTCAATTAGAAACCGGAAAGGGTTGGTCAAACGAAATTTATTATTCTTCATTCATTGTGGCCGGGTTGCAATATTTTTTAAATGATGCTGATAGAATCGTTACATCGAAACGTATGTGTTAAATCAAATAATAGCTATTATTTTAATTCAACAAATCAGGCTTTCGAGCCGCCAACAAAATAATCGAACCGCTTTTAGCAAATTTAGCAAAACTTCGCCACCTGACTAGTGTCATGTCAATTCTCATTTGTCGCATAAAGACCTGACAGCATTCCCGGTGCTTTGCCGGGTTTCTGTCAGCGTCAAAAACCAACGCTGTCAGATCCGGTAGGTGCTGACAGGTTGCTTACGACATTACACACTTGACTTGACACTAGTTTTTTGTCAGAACCGCCCTGAATCTTGGTTCATTATTTCGTTCAAGAGCGTAGACAAACCGGTCATTATTAATTTCCATCATCCAGACGTTTGTTGCTGCTTCCGGGATCATTTGTGCCGTGGAGTCATCTGCTGCAAAATATTGCTGAGTTGATGTTCCTTCATCTGTTGCATAGCCGCCATAACCAGTCGTATCGCTTGGTGTACCCTCTGAATTGATATGATCGTGGCGTAACCGTAAACCTTCATCGGTTCGTTTTATGACCCATGTTCGTGATTGGTCACCATCGGCTGCGAGCGCTATTTGAATCTCTTCTTCCGTGCAGGTTTGAATGGTTGCCACCAGGTTTTCACCTACAAGTTCTTGAGAGTCATCTTCTGGAAATGTTGCCTCACCCGAAAATGTTTCTCCACAGAGTTCAAACATGTTTGCAAAAAATTCTTCCTGGGTCGTTTCAGAATCAATTTCTGGTGTGATGTCGGTTTCTTGTCCGGTACATGATAGTATTAAAAACATACCTGCAAATAAGATAATGGTGTATAATTTATCCATCTCGACTGGGTTTTAAGTCAACGTTTTAATGAAATTTGTACTCACTAAATAAATCAAAATCGTGTATTTTACACTCTTATAATATTTTTTAGAATAAAATCATTTGATGAGCAAGGAAATCGAATCTTACAAGCTTGGAAAAGTCCAGGTTATTATTTCAGAAAAAGATGACCACCCCAACAAGCTGCACGTCGATTGCAACGATGGCACGTATCACTCAGAGTTTACAATAAGGCGATATGAATATGAAAACTACAAACGTCACATGAACCAGAAAATCACGCTCGCCTACAACAAACAGCACGATAAAGAAAGTAGTGACTCCTGACTAATCATCCTCAGGCTTCTCTTCACCTGCTCAAAATGTTTGAGCAATAGACTTTTGGGTATCCACCCTTACCTTCGAAGCCGACACAAATTATACCATTGCAAGCTCTTAAAAAATTTGAGCGGTCATATTAAAAGATCTTTCTAAATTATTATATTTTTGATCCAGGCATTGAGCCTTAAATACGACCTTTGCCATCCAAACAGTTTACTTTTTCATTCATTGTATGAAATACTCGTTCTATGTTCTTCTGCTGATATTCTTTCTCTCAGGCACATCCGCAGTTTTCGGACAATCTGAAAAAAGAGAAGTGGAGCAGTCTATCGACATATCTGAAATGCCCGCTATTGCCCTGGAAACGCTTAACGAGTTTTGGCCAAATATGGATAATATTCGCTATATCTATGAAACCGATGGTGATTCTGAAAACTTCGAAGCAAAGCTGGAGTGGATGGGAAAACAATACAGCATTGAGTTTACGGATAAAGGATATGTGATTGATGTAGAGCAGTTGGTAGATATTTCGGAAATATCAACTGAAACCACTGACGCCATCAGAAGCTACCTGGAACAACAGTTTAAGAGTGTCAGAATTACAAGGCTTCAGCGGCAGTTCATTGCAGATGATGAGGATGAGACTGATGATATTGACTTCATCGACGACATTCTTGAAGAGGATAGTGAAGATTATGAAATACGTTACGAGATGGAGGTTGAGGGAAAAAGCAACTCGGTAATAGGAGCGTTTGAACTTCTTTTTGATGAAAGTGGCAAGATTATACAACGTCGCAGAATTATCAGACGATCATTGGATAATATTTGGTGACTCGAAACCTCGCTCCACTTATGAAGAACTTCATCTTTTTTGCGTTCATCCTGTTATGCCCGCTTTCAGTAACAGCCCAATCGAATCTGGACTGGATCTGGAACCCTGAAATTTCCTATTCCAAAAAGGCCTCTGACCGCACGACCCTGATTGCTAAATTGTCGGTTTTCAATTCTCTTGATAACGCATCGAATCGTCGATTTGTCCAGTTTATCGAGCCACAATTTTCCGCATCCTACACGCTCACGGCCCGTTGGAAAATTGGAGGTGGTTATTATTTTCGTTGGGCAGAGCCCCTTATAGATGGAAACAGATACGAACACAGATTACTTCAGCAGGCAGGCTACATCAACTACCTGGGAGATCAGCGGCTTGCGCACCGCTTCAGGCTGGAACAGAGGATTCGTACATCATCCTACCAAAACCGTTTTCGATATCGAATAAGCTTCGATTTTCCACTCCAGGGTGAGCGGCTTGATCCGGGTGAAAAATATCTGATTTTTAAAAACGAGATGATGACAGCTTTCAATGCAACCGAATCAGATGCGGAAAACAGGGTATCAGCAGGTTTGGGCTGGTTTATAAGAGGCTCTTATAAATTTGAGTTCAATATGCAGTACCGAACTCAGGATATATTCAGCGGGGAAGGGGTAAGTCATCTTCTATTATTTGGGACTGCCTTTTACATAAGCCGATAATTGTTTTTCTAAAATCGTGGTTCTTAGCGCAATGAATAACCGGGAATCGGGGAATCGGGGAATCGGGGAATCGGGGAATCGGGGAATCGGGGAATC
>CAZVEP010000019.1:0-43147 GCA_964625635.1 uncultured Rhodohalobacter sp. | reverse complement strand
TCGAGTTGAAGGGGCTTAGTAATCATGGAACTCGTCAGACGACTGTTGGGTACTGGGCCTTGGGTTGGTTTTTTCTAAAGTCGTCAGACGAGGAGTGGGGAAACTCCTCCTTTTACGCGTCGTATTCAACCGCTATATTCAAGTCTGAATCTCTAACCAAATAGGGCGGCTTTCTTGAATATTCTCGCGATTGAACCATTTTTTAGCGGATCACACAAAGCTTTTTTGGAAGGATTGCGTGACAATTCAGTTCACAATGTGATTCCGATTACGCTTAACTACAAAGGTTGGAAGTGGCGGATGCATGGAGATTCGGTGAAGCTGGCAGAAATGACGAGTCACGTTGAGGAAGAAATTGACCTGCTGCTGGTAAGTAGCATGACCAATCTGCCCGCGTTTATGGCTCTTACCAACCCCAGGTTTGCCTATACGCCTAAGGTGATGATGATGCATGAAAATCAAATGACGCAACCTCTCCCGGCTGGAGAGGAGAGAGATCTTACTTATGGCTATATCAACTATTTAAGCATGCTGGCAGCCGATGAGCTGATGTTCACTACACAGTTTCATATGGACGATCTGCTTGAGGAGCTGCCCAATTTTTTAAACCATTTTCCTGATGATAAGCATTTCAATACGGTTGAGCAGATCCGTGATAAAAGTCGCGTGATGTATCCCGGCCTGAATCTCAAGGTGTTTGATGAGCAGCCGGATACCCGATCCACTAACAGACGGCCCGTCATTGTCTGGAACCAGCGCTGGCAGTTTGATCGGAATCCGGGCATGTTTTTCAAAGTTCTCAACCGGCTCAACGATATCGATCTCGAGTTCGACCTGATTCTGGCGGGTGATACCAAACATCAGAAGCCTGATGAGTTTGAGAAGGCCTGGAAGCGGTTTGGCGATCAAATTACCCATTTTGGTTACGTTGAAAACGTAGAGAATTACAGCCGGCTGCTTCATTCTGGTGATATTGTTGTGTCTACAGCCACGCATGAATTCTTTTGTGTGGCCATTATGGAAGCAATTTACTGTGGCTGCCATCCGCTCGTGCCGAATAAGCTTCACTACCCGGAACTCATACCAGACACTCTTCACGAACCTCTTCTGCACGCACCGGTTCTGTACAATACAGAGGATGAACTTTTTCAAATTATGAAGAAGTTACTGACAGGTGAAATGAAACCACTCCCGAAAGCATCACTTCAAAATATTAACAAGCATTTGGAGTGGAGCCGGGTTATTCGAACCTATGATGAGCTATTTGAGGAGATTGTTAAGGGAGGGAGTGTTTAGTTTTGAGTTGAACAACTAAACACTCTTCACTAAAAACTCAAAACTCCTTTTTAAGGAACCGGTACCGTATTCATAATCTTCTGCACAATATCCTCGCTGCTGATCTCTTCCGCTTCAGCTTCAAAGGTAGGTATAATTCGATGGCGAAGGACGTCCATTGCAACAAACCGCACATCTTCAGGCGTGACGTAGGCACGGTGTTCCATGAATGCATGTGCTCTTGCGGCAAGATTCAGGTTGATGGATGCACGGGGAGAGGCTCCGAAACTAATCAGATCTTTAAGATCTTCTAAATTATAGTTTTCAGGGTTACGCGATGCAAAAATCAGGCTGATGATATATTTCTCCACTTTTTGATCTGTATAAATCTCGTTAACAACACTGCGCGCTTTCAGGATCAAATCTGAGTCGATAACGGATTCAACAGTGGGCTTGTCGCCTGTTTTGGCCATACGGCGCATAATTTCAAGCTCTTCGCTTTCAGACGGATATCCAATTTTTAACTTCAGCATAAACCGGTCAACCTGTGCTTCAGGCAGGGGATAAGTACCTTCCTGCTCAACAGGGTTTTGCGTCGCCAGTACCAAAAAAGGCTTTTCTAGCTTAAAAGTGGAATCGCCAATCGTTACTTGTTTTTCCTGCATCGCCTCAAGAAGTGCACTCTGAACCTTTGCAGGCGACCGGTTGATTTCATCAGCCAGGACAATGTTAGAGAATATGGGTCCTTTTTTAACCGTGAAGTCGCCCACTTTCTGATTGTAAATAAGCGTACCAACAAGGTCAGCCGGCAGGAGGTCCGGGGTAAACTGTATACGCTGAAACTTTGTATTGATAGCGGCTGAGAGGGATGAAACCGTTAATGTCTTTGCCAGGCCGGGAACTCCCTCAAGTAATACGTGCCCATCAGCAAGCAGACCAATAAGAAGACGGTCGATCATATACCGCTGTCCGACGATGACTTTATCTAGTTCACTGTAAATTTTTTCAATAAACGCACTGCTTTGCTCAATACGATCACTGAGCTCCTTCATATCAACGGGTTGTTCCATTTGAAAAAGTTTTATTCGTCGATTTTAAATTTAATTCATTACTTTCGTGTGCTAATAATCTGGATAACTATTTAATCAAACAATATTACGCAACGAAAAATCATTCAAAAGGTAACTTATATTTTTGGAGTTTGGAATTTAGTGTTGCGCATTTTTACAATCGAATAGGAGGAGTAACTTTTTGGGACTCATTGAAGCAGTTTTGCTCGGCATTCTGCAGGGTATCACGGAATTTTTACCGGTAAGCAGTTCAGGTCACCTTGCCCTCGCACGCGCCATTATAGCGCGTGATCTTGAAACCGGAATTACATTTGAAATTGTTGTTCATTTTGGTTCTTTCTGCAGCATTGCCGTCTATTACAGGGCACTGCTGGGACGAATTCTGTCAGACTTGTTTAAAAGCCTCACCCCGCAGGGAATCAAAAATAAACGAATGTTTACAGATGAAAACAGCCGGCTTAGTATGATTATCGTCCTAAGCATGATTCCGGCTATGGTCGTTGGTTTCACACTCAAAGATACCATCGAGGAAGCATTCTTGAATCCCTTTTTTGTTTCTGTGATGCTGATCGTAACCGGTGCACTGCTATACTCTACAAAATTCATTAAGTCACCTGAGAAAGATGTAAATGCAAACAGGGGATTCTGGATGGGAGTGGCCCAGGCTTTTGCAATATTGCCGGGTATCAGCCGTGCAGGATCCACGATTTCTTTAGGACTGCTGATGGGAGTTGACAGGGATAAAGTGGCTAACTTTTCTTTTTTGATGGTATTGCCGGTCCTGGCGGGAGCTATGCTGTTAGAAGTGATCGACCTGATTACCCTGGGAGAAATACAGGTTCCTATTGCGAGTCTTGTTGCTGGTTATTTTACATCATTCATTGCAGGATATTTTGCACTCTCATATTTGATTAAGCTTCTGAAACGCAAAAAATTCCACTATTTTGCATTCTATTGCTGGGCCGTTGGAATTATCGGAATGATCGCTTTCTACTAATCTCAAAAACTATACAATCTGCTTGAAGCCATTTTTAAATATGGCTACCTTAAAGGCTTCAACAAAAAAGAAAGAACTGAATGGACATATACGCTTTTGTATTACTTGCCGTTTTAGCCATCGCCAGCGCGTTGGGGATGATTCTGAATAAGAACACCATCAACAGTGCGCTTCTGCTCGTCGTGAACATGGTCTCAATTGCCGGAATTTATCTGCTGCTCCAGGCACAATTTCTGGCCCTTATCCAAATTCTTGTGTATGCCGGCGCCATTATGGTGCTGTTTCTCTTTGTAATCATGCTGTTAAACGTAGATGAAGAGGAGAGCCTGCTGGATGCTTTCAGGGTTAAATACCTACTGGCATTTTTGCTTGGCGTTATCATATTTGGACAGATTTTGTACAGCCTTGGCGGTGTAACCGATATGCTGCCTGAGCTCTCATCAGAGATGCTGTACGTAGGTACTGTTGAGGCTGTAGGCGACGTGCTTTATACAGATTTTTTATATGCGTTTGAATTGACGGCCATTCTATTGACTGCAGCTGTTGTGGGCGCACTTATGGTTGCTCAATACAAGGCAAAGAATAGTGAGGGGACAACTGAATGATAGGAATTGACTGGTATCTTGCACTTAGTGCAATTTTGTTTACGATCGGTATAATCGGCGTTCTTATTCGTAGAAACGCTATTGTGATCTTTATGTGCGTTGAATTAATGCTCAATGCCGTCAATTTATCGTTGCTGACGTTTAGCGCCTATCATGGCGATATTTCAGGGCAGATTCTTGTGTTCTTTTCTCTTGCCGTAGCTGCTGCAGAAGCAGTTGTTGGACTGGCTATCATTATTGCAATCTTCCGAAATAACCTCTCGGTTGATATTACGAAAGTTAATTTGTTGCGTTGGTAGTTGGATTCAATGTCCAATTCGAAAAAATAAGTAAGCCTGTCGGAGTTGGTCCGACAGGCTTTTTTTATCTGATTTCCAGGTTGATCTTGAATACGGATGCGCCTCGCTGAGGTCACTTATTTATTGGAACCAATTGATGATATTTCTCCATCAAGATAGATGTCAAATTCGAACGTTTCTTCATCAATGAAGTTAAAGCTGCCTTCCTCAATGTAGCTTCCTGAAGCGCTATCAAATCTGCCGGTTCCATCAATAATCATATTTGAGTTTATAAAGGTATCGGGACCAGTGAGACGTCCTGTATACTCAGAATAGATCAAATCACCGTTTGCCGTTTTTATTTCGACAATACCATCCGTGTAAGTCAGGTTTTGAGGATCAAGTATAAAATAACTGCAGTGAGAAAATGATACACTTGATTTGCCTCCATGTGTGAAAACACCTGTAGCTTCTCCACTAAAAGGCACAGTCCCTTCTGGACAATCCGTACGGGTTAAATCAACATATCCCACCCCGGAACCATGTCCTTTAAAGGGAACCATTTTTACTGTTTTTTGTGATCCATTCAAATTAAATGATTCAACCAAAAGATCACTTTCAACCGTACCTGTTACTGAATCTGAGCTACATCCTGTAAACGCCAAAAATATGCTTAAAAAAAATAGATAAAGAACTTTCATGATTATTCTCCCTTTGCCTTATTTCGGCAAATATCTTACTTGTTTATTTAGTTCATACCCTTATAAAGATTATAAGTCAATGGCAATAAAATGGGTGTAGAGAAATGCTATAGTATGAGTAGGGAATAGGTGATAAAAGTCGACTTAATGCGTTTATAAGAGGACTTGATATTAAATAGTATAAATACAAAAGCCTGCCGGTGTAATTCCGACAGGCTCCATTTGTGCTCTGATTTTAATTACGAATATTATACCTGCTTCACACCGACTGACATAATCTCAGGTTCAACAAGAGATTCATAGACTCTGTAATCCATTTTAATCACTTCACTATGACTCCCGGCGTTAAACGCGATTTCCACGTCGCCTGTGAGTGCTTCAGAAACAATGGTGTCAACATCATAGAGATTGCCAAAAGGCGGCATCGCGCCTAATTCACTATCAGGGAACAGATCCTCAAAGTCATTTTCCGAAGCAAGCTCTACATTCGATGTATTGAATGTGTCTTTTAATGCGTCGAAATCCAGATCATGTGTTGACGGCAAAACAACCATCTTGAGATCTCCATCCACTTTCACCATCACTGGTTTTGCCATATTGCGGCCGGGTATGTGAGCTGAGGCAGCCACTTCCTGTGCAGTAAATGCCCTGGAATGTTTAAGTGTCACGTACTTGATGTCGTTTTCATCGAGGTAGGTTGTCAATTTACTTATTGCCATGTGACCTCCGATTATAAGATTAGCTTGAATGTATACGTATTATAACGATTTGACAGCAAATTATTTAATTCTGTTACGACTCAAAACCGTTGTCATAGAAGGGAATGAAAAATAATGGCCCGGATTTAAGAGAGCTAAAGCTAACGGACCATTAACAGCAGGTCGTTACCGGGCCGGATCAAAAAATATTTAATCAGACAAATAAGTGGGATTACCTTACTTGCTGCTGATTGACATCGGAGGATAATCACTCATTGAGTATGAAACGGATGCATTTTTATTAATGTCCGTAACTTTCATTGTTGTTATTTGACCGTTGTTAAGATCTTCCTGAGTCATCTCCATAAGCATGCCACCGGAGGGGTAGTTATCAGGGACATTACCTCTGAGCTCTTTGGTTTGTTCATTAATGCGAAGCATTTTGTGAATACCTAAATCTTCTTGTTCTTCTGTCACCCAATATTCCATTCTGGTACCGTCTGATTCCGACAAGTATCCGCGGCATTCCAGACCGGCAATTGTTTTAGTGCCAATCTCTTTAAAATTCTGCATTTCCTCAGGTTCAGGATCCATATCAGATTCTTCTTCAGAGTCCATTTCATATTCTTCTTCCATCTTCTCAAAATCCTTCATAAGAGACTCGGCTTGTTTCCAATCGAATGCGAAAGAATATTTGCCATCTTCACTATCCATCAGCATAACCATCGACTCATTTTTCAGGTCGTAAATCATAAACATCTCACCTTCGGAATTGTCCATCTGTTCGCCGGAAAATTGAGTGCCGGAATAATTTCCAGCATCACTGAAATGCATTTTCATAATCATGGGGCCATCAGAATCTTCACCTTCAGAATGAGATTCTACCTCCATGGTTGTAACCACATCAAAAGTATAGACATCTTCTGTTTCAGCATTGCTGTTCATTGTAAAGGCGATATTCAGACCATCGCCTTCGGAACCAAAGTCTTCTCCAAATATCGATTGCCAGCTTTTTTCAACAGCTTGCTCAGCTGCTTTTTCGATCTCATTACTGATTTTTTCCTCAACTTTGTTTTCGGCTGCTTTTTTAGCCTTGTTTTTTAGACGGTTCAGAATTTGAGCATTAGCTGTGGATGCGAATGCCAAAAATGAAAGGATAAGGATTAAAAACGCAATAATGGCTCTCATAATGATTATGGATTTAATTGGTGTTCATTTCTCTGTAAATCGAATATACAAGAAATCAGGAAAAATCAACACAAATAGCAGGAGTATAAATTGGCGTGAAGACCAGATAAAATATTCTTAAACGAAATTTCTGCCACATGATTAAGTAATCGTTGTTAACGTTCTGCAAGAATCCAATTAATTAAAAATGTCAGCGGCTACTTTCCATTCACCATTCTCTTTTGTCCAGACGACTAAATATGATCCCATAATCACTGTTCCGTCAGCCAGTTCAGTAGTAGCCCTGCCATAGTCATAGGCCATATCCCCGGAAGATGAAATAAATGCGGCTTCGGATTTCCAGGAAACCGACACTCCATCGGCCGCTTCGGCCGCAAGAAGCTCGCGGGTCAAAGCTAAAACACTGTCACGGCCAACCGCCGGAGGCTCGCCCGGCACAAGAAGGACAGACTCGCTAGCCAGGAGTTCAGCGATGCCCTCAACATCACCTTCACCATACATGTCGGACCATTCCTGTTCAAGAGTCATCAACGTCTCCTGCTCCTTTGAATGATGTACCTCAGTTAACTCCGCATCGGACTGTATATCTGCACTACAGGAAACCAGAACGAATAGTAGCAACAGAGGGTAAGTAAGCTTTTGAGTAAATTTGATGGCACAGTGAGACCGGAAAAACGGCATGGAGTTCTTTTGTGGCATATTTTGAACTTTGTGATTGGGTGAGGATCATATCGGGGATCATATCGATTGAAAAGATCTTTTCCCTTAATGAGTTCGGACTGCATAGTTACCTTAATGGAATTTTAAGGAATATACCCAGATCGTTTCAAAAAACAATTTAATGCCTGATTATAAATGGTCAGGTTTTGTTAGATTTTGATTAGCAATACACTGACAATTTGTAGTTTTTGATGTGATTCAGAAAAATATTATTCTGATAGACATCGAATCTATCCAAACGAACTATCATGACAGCTTTCAAAAATATCCACATTTTTCTTTTTGTCATGTTGTTATTTTTCCCTTCGGTCTCTTCCGCTATTCAGGCGAACCCTGCACCGGATCAAAACCAGGGTTTATTTGACAGTGAAGAGGTAATAGAAATAAGACTGGAAGGTAATATTGAGACACTTCTGAATGATCGCGGAGAAGACCCTTCATATCATATAATGACGCTTCACGCACAAAATGAGAACGTTGATGAATCACTGGATATTCGTGTTAGAGTCAGAGGTAATTTCCGCAGGTTAAAAAAAAATTGTGACACCCCGCCTTTAAAGCTCAACTTTAAAGACCATGAAGTACCGGAGCATTCAATTTTTGCCGGTCAGCCTGAACTGAAGCTGGTAGTACCATGCCAGGGTGAGCAGTATGTGGTTCGTGAGTACCTCACATATAAATTATATAATTTAATTACCGACCACAGTTTTCAGGTTCGAATGGTAAGCCTCACTTTCGATGACACCGAAAATGGCGAAACGTCAAATTCCCGGCATGCATTTTTGATCGAAGATAAAGAAGTCATGGCTTCCCGAAATAACGCCGCGCTTGTAGAACGTCTTAATTACAGGCCTGAAGTCATTGAAAAGGAAGCCTTTTTTGGAATGAGCGTATTTGCATACATGATCGGTAACACCGATTGGTCTATCCAATTTTTACACAATGTTGAATTAATGTTTTCGAATACTGACAATGTATTTATAGCAGTACCTTATGATTTCGATTTAGTTGGATTTGTGTCGAGCCCCTATGCGCGGCCGGAACCTGCTTTAAGGCTGAGATCGGTCAGAGAAAGAGTCTATCGGGGTTATTGCCTTGAAGATCTGAGTGTATTAACTGGTACGTTCACACTGTTTCAGGAGCTCAAACCAGAATTTTATAAAACGATTACTGAAAATACATTGCTGGATGAAAGCTATAAAAGTTCTGCTATAGAATATCTTAATGATTTTTATGATACTCTGAATGATGAAAAAGATATGACAAAAGCTTTTAGCTATCCGTGTAGTCGTTATGGAACAGGTAATGTTGTCATTAGAGGTATGCAGGACGGTGGGTAATTTTACCGTGTTGCCAGTAACAATCATTTAAATTCTAGTCATAAATATTATCGCAGAAAATAATCGTATTCGACTTCTGGCAGCCATTATGTTTGCCGACATTGTGGGCTATACCAAAATGATGCAGAACGATGAAGAGAGTGCTAAATCTCTCCGGGATCGCCAGCGTTCAATCATTGAAAAGTATCTGTTAAAGTATCGTGGACAGGTGATGCAGTATTATGGGGATGGTACCCTCATGATGTTTGGCAGTGCCCTGGATGCGGTCAAATGTGCAAGAGATATTCAGGTTGAGCTTACCAAACAGCCGCAGGTTCCGATCCGGATTGGTATTCATACGGGTGATATTGTGTATGATGACGAAGGGATTTATGGCGATGCCGTTAATGTGGCCTCCCGCGTTCAGTCTCTTGGGGTTTCCGGTTCGGTCATGATTTCAGAAAACGTATTCAATGAGATTAAAAATCATCCCGGTATTCGAGTTGAATCTGCCGGCGAGCATACACTTAAAAATGTTTCCAAACCTGTAAACCTGTATTCTTTGGTATACAATGGTGTTGGTGAACCTGAACAAACCAAAATTGATATATCCGTAAATACCCCAGATGATGATGATGACTCTTCAGAGAATACGCTAGGTTCCCTCAAGCGCGGGGTATCTGATATGTTTCGAACCTCATATCGAAACCATATCGAGCTCAGTGCGATTGCAGATAATAAGTCAAACATTATGATTAGCATTAATGGGATTATCATCTCGATTATGATCGCTTCAGTGTCAAACCAGATCAATTCAAGTTCGTGGCTTATTTTACCCACTGCTATTTTGATACTTACGTGTATGGTGTCACTGATTTACTCTGTTTTAGCTGCACGGCCACGTGTCAGCAATGAAAAAGTGACGCTGGAAGATGTGCGGTCCAACCGGTCCAATATCCTGTTTTTTGGCAATTTTCAAAGTATGGACCGAAACGATTACGTCACCGGCCTGGAGGAATTGATGTCAGATAGTGGACGCTTATACAATACGATGGCACGGGATTTACACAGCCTGGGTGTCGTCCTTTCAAAAAAGTTTAAACTGCTTCGGATTGCCTATAATATTTTTATGATAGGCCTTGTAGTATCAGTATGTAGTTTTTTACTCGTCTATCTGCTTATTTAGGGATGGCTTGCTATGCAACTGAGCTTCAGAAAACAATCTTATTGAATCCTGAAGCTGTAATTTAGTTGTCCAAAGAGTACTCGGAATCTTCATTTAAGAGATTGAAACGAATCGATTTCTGATTATCGATACTCCGAATTGGGAACAGGCGGTAGAAGAGTCCCGGTTTTTTAATCTCCACCCATTTTTACATTTCGTAGACAACAAGCAAAACGTAAAAAGCACATCAAGTGGTAGAGAATGTCTATCGTATATTCGTTTTCATATTGTTTAGACACTTCTGAATGAACAATTGGTCAAACATTACGTCCCTTTAAACCTTGCTCACAATTTGCATCAAGAATATCCTACAGAGACGGAAGGAAAAAGTATACAGTTTGTTACCTCAGCGTCCATTATTATTTAATCAGAGCATTGATAATTAGGAGAAGAGAGAGAGAAGTTTGAGAGCACAGTTCAGGAACTTACCACGGTTTGAACCTGAATCAGCTGGGAAATATCCGCCGGCTCTTATCGGTTCCCTTACAACAAAGGTCCGGTGACTGTGCTCCGGTTTCTATTTTTATCGGGATGGATGATACAGTCATGCTTTGGTCTATCCGGAGCAGATTCATACCGAAGCTGTCGGCAGGGGCGTTTCGCTTATGCGAAGCTGAGATGCACCCTTATAACTTGACTTCCGATCATGCGGACGTAAGAAGTTCGGCAGTTTCGACCATTTAGATAGTAAAATACCCGGCAGTGAATGATGAGTCCAAGCCATCAAAAAGTTGCCGGGTTTTTTTAAATGGGTTTAAGGCTGATGACGTAAACTTTAATTTTAGTGGGATAATGAGTGGTGAAGAAGAGTTTGAAGCCGCTCATGATTGGTCTCTTTTTTTAGAAGAATGAATCAAAAACAGTCTCTCTAATTGCATAAAGTAATTACTTACTGAAAATCAGGTTTTTATAATTGGTGAAATACATTGCTTAGTGTCGTTATTTGTTAATTTCAACGACGATCTTTCCCAAGTGCTTTCCTTCACCGAAATATTGAAGCAGCTTCGGGATTTTATCAAATTCATAGGGACCATCAACAACAGGCTTAATTTGTCCCTTCTCCACCATGTCAAAAATTTGGTCCAAACCTTTATTAGGCTCCAGGAACAGTACACTCAGCTTTTTACTTGTAAATAGTGATATGAGCGAGCCAATCAATGCTATTTCGAATAGTCTGACCATCGATCCACCGACTGAGATATAGGTGCCATTCTTTTTAAGGGACCGTGCATACTTAAATACAGATCTGTTTGATTTGTTATCAAGGATAAGATCATATTTTTCTCCGGTAGCGGTAAAATCAACTTTTTTATAATCCATCACGCTATCAAATCCATGTGATTTCATCATATCAAGTTTATCGTCACTATCAACGCCGGTGACTTTTACTTCATATGACTTCAGCATTTGAATGCCCAGGGTTCCGACACCGCCTCCGGCACCATTGATAAGAATACTCTGCCCGGATTTCACCTTTCCCTTTTTTAAAAGTCCCTGAAGTGCGAGCACTCCGGCATGTGGCAAGGCCGAAGCATCATTGAAGCTCACACTGGGAGGCTTTTTGGACAGTATTTTTTCCGGTATGCAAACGTATTCGGCAAATCCGCCAGATCCGCACTCCGACAGATCGCAGTAAATTTTATCGCCAATTCTAAAGGAATTTACTTTACTGCCCACCTCTTCGATCTTTCCGGAAACGTCTATCCCGGGAATGGATACGCTTGGTTTTCTTAGACCAAAAAACAAACGAATCACAAATGGTTTGCCTCTGATCAGCCCCCAGTCAAAATCATTGATGGATGCTGAATGAACTCTAACCATTACTTCATTGTCTTTCGGTACCGGTTTTGCAACTTCCCCAATCTTAAGATTGTGAGGTAATCCATAGTCTTCTAAAATGATCGCTTTCATGATATTTTATCTTTGATCATAATATTTCTGTATAAGCGTATTAAGGATGAAAGCAGGTTTTTTAATCATTTGAGCTTTGAGCCAAAACTTTATTTTTTGCTTACTACTTATTTTTGATGAGCCCGTCAAACTATAAGATTTCTTTGAAAACTTTTAAATTCTTTTCATAAGCTGAAACAGTTTGGTTAATTCCAGATCAAATTTCAGTCACGAAATGCCCGAACACCCCAGGTAAAAGCGGGCCTTATAAGAAAATGGGAAATTGCTGATATAATTACTCCGATTGACGCAAATAAGGCTGGCAGCACAGCGCCAAATACAAAAGCCATGCCTAAGACGAACCCAAACACATATTCTGCCCGGTAAACAGGAAATATAATCCCCGAAAGAAGTGCTGCAAAGAATATATAGGATGCAATTTGCTCATGACCTGTTTGGAAGCTTATAGAGAGGGTAATACCTATTAATAGAGCACCAAGTGATCCTGCTAATGCTTTTTGTAGAGTTTTGGGTTCCTTGGCTGCTCGAAGTTTTACTAACCATGAGGCAAGCCAGCCCAGCATAGGCAGAATTACCAAACCCCACCAATTGGAAATAGCGGGCATATCACTACGTGCAAATAAATGATGGCTTTTAACGCCCCCATGCATATACTCCCAGGCTAGATGTGCAATTACAAAGAGCGTTGTTAGTGCGACTACATACCAATGCAGGTGATCTATTTTTTGGTTTGCCATATTTCGTTGCTACGAAGTATAGACGCTTAAGATTCAAAGATTCTACAAGCCCAATATGGTTTTCAATATCGCTTGTTTTGAGTAGCTCGCTCTAGAAGATTTTATCTTGGAGTACCCAAAGGGAACCTTCCCACTCAGGCTATTAAAAAAGCGATGATCACTTCAGCTAACTGTTCAAGCCATATGAGTTTGGATATCATTTAGCAGAACGCCCACGAAACCGGAGAATTAGCCGGATTTTTTACGATCCGTTCAAATAATGGTGCCACAAAATTCGGGTTGCCACCGCCCGCCACGGTTTCCACTGTAGCGCAATTTCATCGGCTTCTTCAGTGCCTGGGGTTTCATTCAAATCCTTGATATCCCCGATCGCCTTTTTCACGGCCAGATCTCTCGAAGGCCAAACATCCGGACGAAGCAGCGCCATTAGCAGGTAGATATTTGCCGTCCACGGGCCAATCCCTTTGATGTCCATCAGGGTATCACGAGCATTCGAATCATCCATTCGGTGCAGAGTGTCAATGGAAAGTGTTTCGTTTGCCAGCGCTGCCGACAGCTCTCGACCATATTTGGCCTTCTGCCTGCTAAACCCAAATTCCTTAAGGTTACTATCTGAAAACGAAAGGAATGTTTTTGGAGTCAGCTCATCGCCGGCAGCGTCGTTCAGTTTGTCAAATGCAGATTGGGCAGATGCCAGCGAAACCTGCTGCTCAAGTATGATGTGGATTAATGTGCCAAATCCCGGCTCGCGTGACCAGAGAGGAGGGTGGCCCAATTGTTCAACGACCTTCGCTAAATCGGAGTCCATGTTTGAGAGAACCGAAATCCCAATGCGTAATGAGTTGTGATCGAGCGTATTTACAGCGGATGAGTGCATGCGATTTTTGAATCTGAAAGTTAAGATGATTTTTATATGAAACAGGTGCCTGCACGTTGGGGTTCATATACCTTTTCTGAACACTCGCCAGTACGTTCACCTGCTCGGATTGAGCCGCATTCCCGCCATAATAAACCGTAATCGCAAATTGAAAGACCGTTCTACAAGCGTTAGTGTATTCGTGCAGCAGACCGGCTCAGGGCAAATATCACTACTGCACAGTGCCTCGCCATAATGTGTGTTTCAAAGTTGAAGAAGTCATAAGTTCGTCAGTCCCAAAACAAACTGAGTTACACAATTATACTGGTTTGGCGCTTTACCGGCTTGGCCTTTGTAATTCGAGAGGTAATTAAACCGTTATTTTTTTC
Organism: uncultured Rhodohalobacter sp.; assembly: GCA_964625635.1. Lineage (GTDB taxonomy): Bacteria > Bacteroidota > Rhodothermia > Balneolales > Balneolaceae > SW132. Next base: position 29,178 of record CAZVEP010000019.1, on the reverse strand, counting down.
CCAACAAATTTTGAATATGACTGTTTAAATTATGTATGTACATTTTGAATGTATTTGTTTTACGATATTTGAAATAATGTAAGTGTACAGTTGAGAATAATTTTAAAGTGACCGGGAAAAGTCATCTATTGAACGAATACAATTCCAATCGTAGGCTGATCTAAGTTTACTCTGAGTAATATATTAGCGATTAATCACAAGTAGTGGCATGATTTGCTTTGTGGTTTTGACCATTATGATGTATAGTAATAATGTCTTTGATGTATTATCCGGCAGTAGATGATGGGGTGATACTTGGTAGGAATATTGATGAGAGGTACCATGTCAATCAATTGAGGAGTTTTAAATTAGTCGTCAGGAAATTTATTTAATAGCCAGATGATTCAGTAAAAAAGCCAGTTAAGTTTCAAGGCAGATCATCTGTCTTTTGATTGATATAGATAAAGAGTTCAAATTAAATCAGAAGTACTATTTGAGGATAGGTAAGAGTTTAAGATGAAATACGAAACGATTTCCAACTATGAGATCCTTGAAAAGCTTGGTGAAGGCGGTATGGGGCAGGTCTATAAAGCTTTCGACACCAAGCTTGAGCGCAACGTTGCTATAAAACTGATGTTGCCTCAAGTTCAGTCTGGCGAGTCGTCGAAAGAGCGTTTTATACAAGAGGCAAAATCTGCATCTGCTTTAGATCATCCCAACATCTGTACAATTTATGAAATCGGTGAAACAGATGATGGCAGCCTATTCATTGCAATGGCCTACTACGAAGGGGAGTCCCTCCAGGAATATCTAAAACGGGAGATTCCCAGTTATGACGAGGCTTTAGATATAGCTATTCAAGTAGCAAAAGGACTTGAATGCGCTCATCAATCCGATATTATCCATCGTGATATTAAACCTGCAAACATAATGATAACAGAAAGCGGCATCGTTAAGATTGTCGATTTTGGGTTAGCGAAATTGGCAGGTGTAGCTCATCTTACCCAAACGGGTTCTACCCTTGGAACGGCTGCTTATATGTCCCCCGAACAAGTTAAAGGCGGATCTGTTGATCATAAATCAGACGTATTCTCCTGTGGTGTCGTTTTATACGAATTGTTTACAGGCATTCAGCCATTTAAAAGCGATTACTACCACGGCATGATGTATGCGGTAGTGAACGAAGATCCTCCTCCTGTAACTGAGCACAAACCTGATTTGCCAGTCGAGCTGGAGTGGATTTTAAGAAAGTCGATGGAAAAAGATCCTGATGATCGTTTTCAGGATATGTCCGAAATGGTACAGTTCCTGGAATCACTTAAGGTAGGGAGTATTGATTCGAGCCAGTTAAATGACAATGATACCGGGTCGAAATCTAAAAAAAATTCATCACTGCTTAAAAGCAAACCGCTTATTATGGCAAGTGCTGTAATCGTGTGTGTAATCTTAGCAGTCGGCTTTTATATCTGGTACTCACCACGCATCATAATAGAAGAAAATTCGCCCTTTACAACCGCGTCCCTTCCTGCAAGTAAACAAATTGCTGTACTTCCATTTCTAAATGTTGGGGACCAACCGGAAAATGCGGCATTTGTCGACGGACTGGTTGAAACTCTGACAAGTATACTGTCGCAGCTCGATCAGTTTCAGGATCAATTCCTGGTGGTGCCATCCAGTGAAACCAGCTCACGAAATATAAGAAGTGCTTCTGAAGCTCGTGCAGCATTTGGTGTAAATCTCGTTGTGGCTGGAAGTGTACAGCAGCTGGATGATGGTGTTCGGGTTACCATTAATTTGATAGATGCGGTATCACTGCGTCAGCTGAATTCAAAAATCATTGACGACAATTTTACTGAAAAAACAGCGCTTCAGGATGAAGCGGTTATAAACCTGGCAAGTATGTTGGGCTTCGAACTTCAGCCTCGTGCGCGATCTATTCTGACAGCAGGCGGAACCTCGGTGCCCGGTGCCTATGAGTTTTATATAAGGGGAGTGGGTCACCTTCAGCGGTTTGACAGACGAGAAGAAATTGATGCGGCAATCGAACAGTTCAATCGAGCACTCAAGGAAGATTCAAATTTTGCCAGGGCATACGCCGGTTTGGGTGATGCTTATTTATACCTCTACAGGCGCACCGCAAATGCTGACTGGATACAGCCAGCTGTTGAAAATGTGGAAAAAGCTCTCAGCATTACGGACGAATACTCACCTGTTTACACCACATATGGACTTTTGCTAATTGAAAGGGGAGAGTATGAGCAGGCACTTGAGATGCTTGATCGAGCCCTGGAAATTGACCCGGTAAACTTTGAGGCTTATCGGGGTAAGGCAAGAGCTTATCTGGCGCAGCAGCGAACGGAAGAAGCAGAAGCGACCTATAAAAAAGCTATTGAGATGAAACCGGATTATTGGGCTGGTTACGCAGAGCTGGGTGTGTTTTATTCCGAGACTGCCCGTTTTGAAGAAGCTGCAGAGCAGTTTAGGATCGTTACGGAACTCACGCCTAAAAATGCAGGTGCCTTTCGAAATCTCGGGGGGATCTACTACTATCTTGGGAGACAGGATGAAGCGATGGAGGCCTTCGAAAACTCTCTTGCAATAGAACCCAATTACGGGGCTTATTCGAATTTAGCCACAATGTATTTCTTCGAAGAAGATTTTACGAAGGCGGCTGAGACATATAAAGAAGCACTGGCCCTGAATGATACCGATTATAACGTTTGGAGTTACCTTGCAAGCGCCTACGAGGAGTCAGATCCACCCATGGAAGACGAATATAGGCAAGCCCTGTTAAAGGCAAGGGAAATGGCAGAAAAGCAGCTGGAAGTTAACCCGAGAAATACCGGTATTTTGGTTGATTTAGTTAATTTCAACGTAAATTTAGAAGACAAAGCAGCAGCAAGAGGACTGCTTAATCAAGTTGTGGCTTTGGAGCCGAGTGATGCTTACCTGCAGCAAAGGATAGGTATAATGTATGAGTATCTGGATGACCGGAATAGTGCACTGGAATGGATAGAGAAAGCGGTAAACAATGGGTATCCGGCAGAAGAAATAACAAAAGATTCAGATGAACAGCTGACCTCACTTTGGAACGACGAGCGTTTTCAGGAAATAGTAAAAGAGCAGAAGTAACATTCAGATAAACTTAAAACAAGGTGACATATAATGAGTACTAAAATAGACGTGGTTAATGGGGAGTTGTCGTTTGTAATAAAACAAGGTAAAAAATTGAAATTGAAGAACAAGGATACAATAGAATACAAAGTAGAAATAACTCCTGAAGGGTTCTCAAAAAAGAATGGGCCGTTTGATCTTAAAAAAAATCTTGAAATAAAAGCAAATGGTCCTGTTAAAACAGGTGATTTCGGTATCAAATTAATTCCGATAAATACGTCATCAGCCAGATCCAAGGAGTCAAATAAACCTGAGGATGATCAAGTCATTCCCCGAATGATTATAAAAGTAGAGTGACGCCACAAGATGCTCTTGATAATATAAATATAAGATGAAGCTTTTAATAGCTCCCTGCCTTGGCCAGTATACCGACCGGTGTAGGGACTATCAGTTGATAATCAAATTCTAGAAGACGCAGGCTGCATCTGCAAGTCCACCTGACATCAACTAACTAACAAATCCACCCTAAAGTGATAGCCAGGGAAACTTGCTAAAGTCCGGCTTTCTCTTTTCTAGAAAAGCATTACGTCCTTCTTCGGCTTCGTCTGTCATGTAGGCAAGGCGGGTGGCTTCCCCTGAAAAGACCTGCTGGCCTACCATCCCATCGTCTACCAGGTTGAAGGCAAACTTGATCATGCGGATGGCGGTTGGACTCTTTTCCAATATTTCCTGAGCCCACTGGTAAGCGGTATCTTCAAGCTCATCATGTGGAACGACCTCGTTCACCATTCCCATCTCGTAGGCTTCCTGGGCAGAGTAGCTGCGACCGAGGAAGAAGATTTCCCGTGCTCGTTTCTGACCTACCTGACGGGCCAGAAGGGCAGAGCCAAAGCCGCCGTCAAAGCTGGCTACATCAGCATCTGTCTGTTTAAATATCGCGTGCTCTTTACTGGCCAGGGTCAAGTCGCAGACCACGTGCAGACTGTGTCCTCCCCCGACGGCCCATCCGGGCACCACACAAATCACAACCTTACTCATAAAGCGGATCAGGCGCTGAATATCAAGTACATTCAGACGCTGAACACCATCGCCTCCTTCATAGCCGCGCTTACCACGCACTTTCTGGTCGCCGCCGGAACAGAAGGAGTAGACGCCATCATCAGCGGGCCCCTCGCCTGTCAGCAAAATCACACCAATGCTGGTGTCTTCACGGGCGTCAATCAGTGATTCCTCGATCTCATAGAGCGTTTGCGGGCGAAACGCATTCCGGATATTGGGGCGGTTAATTGCGATTCGCGCCACGCCGTCAGATTTTTTGTATGTGATGTCGGTGTACTCTTTTACGATAGTCCAATCAGTCATAGGTCTCTAAAAAGTTGGTTAAAAACGTTTCTATCTGTTCAGGTTGATCCACATGCACTCTGTGTCCTGCTCCGGGTGTCACAAAGAATTTCGAATCAGGGAAAAGGTGATGCATTTCGCGCATCTTATCAACATATTTTTCGTCTGACTTGCCGGCAATAAGACCTATTGGTTTTTGTAATTGCTGCATCTGATCACATACAAACGGGGCAGTACCGGCGCCAAAACCCCTAAGTGAGGCTGCCATCGCATAAGGTGACTGCTTTTTGATGATCGACAGGTAGTCGAAATCCTGTGCCTCATCTGGCGAGTTGAAGAGTGGGAGTGAGGCCCATTTCTTAACAAATAAATCGAAATTCTCTTCAATCTCATTGGCTCGCTGCTCATCAAGATCCCAGCGTTTTTTCCGCTCATCAGGATCCTGAAGTCCGCAATGCGTGCTTTCGAGAATGAGTCCGGAAAACGAATCAGGGGAGTCAAGAATCAGATTTTGGGCCAGCCGTCCGCCCATACTGTAGCCATAAAGCCACAGGTTTGTAAGACGTAATCGTGACAAAATTGATTTTAAATCATCAACCTGCGATGCAGCCTCGTAGCGCCTGGAATCAGATACAGCATCCGAACGAGCATGGCCCAGCAGGTCTATTATTATGGGATTGAATATTGATTTTAAGCGCTCAGCAAGCGGTGTGATTCCCTCAATAGAACCCATGAACCCATGCAACAGCAACAAATTTGGTTTGCCTGTTTGGCGCTGTTTAATCTTGAGGTAATAAGCCGCACTGTTACAGTAGAGCTTCATTTACGCCCCCCAAAGCTTCCTACGGAGGTTCATGCTATTTTCAGGGTTTGTTATGCATTCAACCACAACAGGTTTAACGTCTGCTTCAAGCCCGTCAAATGTAAGCTTGATAAGCTCATCAAGTGTGTTGATTTGCCTGTACTCCATGGAGTGAGCAAGAGCCAGATGTTCAAGTTTCGCTTTCTGTGGAGTTTCGAAATAATCTGTGTAAACATCATCATGTTCGTGAATAGGAAGCATCCGAAAAATGTTTCCGCCGTTGTTATTGATGACGACTATCACAAATGGGGTGCTTATATGCCTGATTGACAAAAGCGCATTTGAATCGTGCAAAAACGCCAGGTCACCGATCATGCAGCATGTCGGGGATCCTGAAGAAACCGCTGTTCCGAGCGCAGTAGATAGGATGCCATCAATTCCGGCAGCTCCCCTGTTTAAAAATAATTGTCCCTCTGGTGATCCAAAAAGGGCTGCATCACGAACGGGCAATGAATTCGAGAGCATCACATTCCAGTGGTCGGGAAGGTTTGATGCTACATGGCTAAAAACGTGACCATCACACAGGGTTGCTGTTGTATTGAGGGCTTTCGAAAGAGTTGATTCTGCAACCTGCTCGGGTTCTTTCCAGCTCTCGAGGTAGCCGGTATTTTTTTTATGATGGATTTCAGATAGTTCAATCCGGTCATTTGATTCAAGCCGAATCCTGTGCAGCGTATTCATCTCATGATCCTGCCAGGCATTGCGTGCATCAAACCGAATCAGCGGAACGTCACGATACTGATGGATGGCCGTCAGCAGAGACTTGCTGAATGGCTGATCTCCAAAGCGTATAATGAGGTCAGGTCTGAGTCTTTTTAGTGCTTTATTATTACGGATAATTAATTCAAAACGCTTTATTTGATGAGGCGTTTGTTGAATTCCCGATCCGGGTTCAGCAATAACAGGTGCGTTCAAGTGACTGGAAAGCTTCAGAATAGAGTCACTTTGCTGCCGAAAAGGGTCAGAGGGCCCTGCAATGATAAGAGGCCGCTTACTCTGATTAATGAGCTTGCTGACATCTTGCGAGAACGAGATAGTTGAAGTGTAGGCTTGTGAAGGATCAGAAGAGTATTTCAGCGACTCGATTTGTTCATCAAACCCTTTTTTTTCTGATTCGATCAACGACTGATTAGGTTCAAGCGGTTTTCGGAAAGGAATATTAAGATGAGACGCACCTCCTGTACGAATCGACTCTTCCATGGCCTGTCGTGCAGCATATTTAATGCGTTGTCGATCCTCTTCGGAATCGGCCGGTTCACCCATTTCATGAAACCACACGGCAGAATCACCAAAAATCTTAATCTGGTCAAGCGTTTGCGAACTTCCGATGCCACGCAGAGAGGGCGGACGATCGGCAGTGCAGACAATCAGTGGCACGCCAGACTCAAGGGCCTCAGCAATAGCAGGATGGTAGTTTGCTGCTGCTGTGCCAGAGGTGCAGACTAAAATAGCCGGTTTTCCCGATTCCTTACCAATTCCCAGGGCCGTAAAGGCCGCTGACCGCTCATCCAGGATTACTTTCTTATTGAATCCGCTGTGATAGCTGAATGCCAGTGTGAGAGGTGTAGATCGGCTTCCCGGAGAAATAATGACGTGTCTCAGTCCAATCTCGTAAAAAGATCGAACAAGTTGGGAAGCTGTTTGGAAAGGGGTTAGCAGACGTGGCTCAGAGTTCATTCAAAGCGTTCGTCATGGGCTCGAATTTCATTATCGTCTCATTCCACTCGCTTTCAGGATCTGAATCACTTACAATTCCGCACCCGGCATATAAATATGCGCGATTTTTGTGAAGCAGTGCACTCCTTATGGCGACTGCAAATTCACCGCAGCCGTTCAGGTTGTACCATCCGACGGGAGCTGAGTACCAGCCGCGTTCAATCTGTTCGATTTCCTGGATATGAGGAACGGAAGTAACTTTGGGATATCCGCCAACTGCAGGCGTGGGGTGCAATTTTTTAAGTAATTCATGAATTTGCACGCCCTCCTTGATTGAGGCAGATATGGGGGTGAAAAGGTGCTGAACGTTGCTCAGTTTTTTTATCTGAGGTTTGTTAGGGTGATCCACTTTATAGCTGTAAGGTAATAAGCTATCGTCGATTGCTCTCACAACAAACTGGTGTTCTTCCAGATCTTTCTCACTTCTCATCAAATTCTGAGCTATGGCTGCATCTTCTGAAGCACTTTTACCGCGAGACGCACTGCCTGCAAGACCCTCGGTCTTAAACACGCCATTTTCAAATGATGCAAGGCGCTCGGGGGTGGCTCCGATAAATGATGTTTCATCATCCACCTGTACAATAAAGCTGTAGCACTCAGGGTACGATTGCCGCAGCTGATAGCTTAGGAGCGTAGGATTGAGCGGATGTTTTGATTCCAGTTCAACCGAACGAGCCAATACAATTTTTTCAAAGTCGTTATGCGAAATATGTGCTTTTGCTTTCTCAACCTTGTTTTTCCAGCGCTGCTTTTCATTCAAACCCTGAAAGTTGCATAGCATATTCTGCTCATCAGGGTATTCACGTCCATTGGTGCTGCCCGATTTTCCGGAAATATTAAGAAAGTCGGTCACCCGTTCAATGATCTCAGTATAGATGTCATGAATCGCTTTATCTTTGCGATCTATAATGAGAGTGAGCAGGTGATTATTTCCTGTTTTAACAAGTGTCCACTCAGGTAAAATAAAACGGGCGGCCCCGAATTTTTTCCATACCGGACTGATATTGTGATCACCAAAAGAGTAGCCTCCAAGGAAAAGCGGGCCGGCCATGGAGTGAGTAATAGCGGTGTAGGCTGAGATTTTCTTTTTCAGCTCTTTTGTTTTTTCACTGATATCATCGAACCGACTCGATCCTGTAGACTTTAATTCTTTTACCTTACCTGCAGCCGAAATGGAAATTTTATTTCCCGGATGGTCCCAAAAGAAACGCTCACTTTTTTCCTGGTGGAGTTCGAGTGCTGCAAGGGGATCGATTGGAGCTATGGGAAGCGTAAATGATAAAAGCTGATCTTCCTGATGTTTACTGTGAGATAAGGCGTGCAAGAATGTTTTAAAGGACTCACTATCCAACGTTTCAATAAACGTTGTAGGGATCTCAGGAAATCTGTCTGCTGAATTCATTCGTTTCAACTGCATGAATATTATACAACTTTCAATATAAATTGAAAGTTAAGCATTCCAAAGTATAAACAAAACATTTTATAAAGTTAATTGTTTCATTAACCGCTGAGCTTTATACACTTAGGTAAATGTAATCCTAAAGAAGATTCAGTACCAGGTTATACGCCAATTTGGAATGAAACATAGTGATATGACTATTTTGCATCGTCTGGCTGACCAATATCGAACGGATTTTGAATGCCGTATTCAGTTGGATCATAATCAGCAAGTTCAAAATAATAATCCCAGGCAAGCTTGCTTTGGCCGTTATCTTCAACCCAGTTTGGATGGCTCTGCTTGATGAGACCTACAACGCGTTTGGCATACTTGAGCCTTTCACTGTGGTCATCGATTTTTGGTATGGCGGCAATCATAAGGTCCATATTGTAGCCGCAGTCGTAATCTTTGGGTTTTCCCTGTTCTAAAAACATATGTCAGTTAAATAATCTGAGTGTGTTTGATTTTATATCGTTTAAACTTACAATATTCGTACCACTAAAGTAAAAAGTGAGGATATCTTTGTAGTTCCAGCCGGATTGGGCAAATCCGAGTGCTCCCCATTGGCACAGGCCGATACCGTGTCCCAGGCCTTTACCTTCAAAAAAAATCATATCATTATCGCGTGACCAGTCATATTTGGTGCTGCGAATCGCCAATTTACCAGCGTAGCTATTGATAAATAGTCTGAAGTCGTTTCCGGTGAACTGTAATGTATCGGCGTTTTCAGCCGTGAGCATTACTTTTTGGACTCTGCCCGACATGTCTTTTTCAATAATTTTTTTATCAAAGCGAAACCCATAATACTGAAAAATCAGCTCCTGAAATTTATTCTCTTCAATTGAATAGGTCCAGTTATAGTGCGGAGAGAGTGAACATGATTCTGCATCATCCTGAATGGTAAGGTAGGGGTGATCGATCCCTCCCCAAACATCTTTATTGTCAGCTGTTTTACCACCACAGGTACTTGAGAAAACAGCGAGTATCAGTTGATTACTCCATGTCAGGATTTCACCCTTTGTAGTTTTGGCTGCCAGCTCATACCAGGGTTTATCCTGAATTATCCCGAAATAGACCTGGTTGGATTCATGATCCAGTAAATCAAAATCCCGATAGGGTGATCTTTCTATAGACCATAGTGCGTACGATCGTGATACAACAGCCTGTGCTTTTAAGGCTTCCGGGTGATCAAAATCCATCTCACTACCCACAACAGAAGCAACGTAAGACTCGAGATCAACGTAGTTGACTATTGATAATCCCTCTCCGTTTATGTTTGGCTTAATATGCAGGCTGCCACTGTAGTGGCGATAGCCGTATTCTTCTGTAACAAGTTGTGTGGATGATGTATCAGAGGTAACCTGTAACGAATCAATTTCGAGAGTCTGGCCATTACTGCTAAACAAGAATTTTTTGGGTTCGAGCATCAGATTAACATCAAAATATCTTTTGGATAGCGTATCGGTCTGGTTATCGGAATAGATGATAATTAAACCTGCGGAACTCGAGAGATGCAGTGATTCTGGTCGGTTGAGGCTGTAAAGCGAGACCCGCACAGTATCAGCTTGTGAGAGTTGAAGCTCATTCATGGAGTCAAAATGATTGTATTCGAGAACCGCATGGATGAAAAAAAATAGCGACAATGCAATTGGCAACGCAACCTGTATTAACTGTGTCATAAAACTTTTAAAAAAAGACATCCGAAAAGGTAAAGATTTTGGGCTGAATTGTATACCCATATGACGCTTCATTTTTCCTATCTTTGGGTGTTGTATTGAAATGGAAAAAAATTAAACTCACAGAAGTAATTCAATGATTCACAACTCAATTTTAGAGGCGATTGGTAATACGCCCCTTGTAAAACTTCATAACGTAACCGGAGATCTGCCTCTGACTGTGGCGGCAAAAGTTGAATATTTAAATCCCGGACAAAGCATAAAAGATAGAATTGCACTTCAGATGATTGAAGATGCAGAAGAGAAGGGGCTGATAAAACCGGGTGGGACTATCATAGAGGGAACGTCAGGAAATACCGGAATGGGACTCGCTCTTGCTGCTGCTGTGAAGGGCTACAATTGTATATTTACTACAACTGATAAACAAAGCCAGGAAAAGATCGATCTGCTCAGGGCCCTGGGTGCAGAAGTCCGGGTGTGTCCAACAAATGTTGAGCCTGATGACCCTCAAAGCTACTATTCAGTGGCCAAACGGCTAAGTAAAGAAATTGAAAACTCATACTATCCAAATCAGTATGACAATATGAGCAATACAAAAGCCCATTATAAAACTACAGGGCCTGAGATATGGGAACAAACTGATGGGAAAGTGACACATTTTGTGGCGGGAATGGGAACCGGCGGTACGATATCTGGTACTGCGAAATATCTGAAAGAAAAAAATCCTGATGTTAAAGTCGTGGGTATTGACAGCGTTGGTTCTGTATATAAAAAATATTTTGAAACCGGTGAATTCGATAAGTCTGAAATACATCCATACCTTACTGAAGGGATTGGAGAAGATATCATTCCCGGTAATGTCGATTTTGACCTTATTGACGACGTGGTACAGGTAAATGACAAGAACGCGTTTTTGATGACCCGTGATCTGGCAAAAAGCGAAGGCTTATTTATAGGTGGCTCGTGTGGAGCTGCCGTTTTTGGTGCTCTTGAGTACGCAAGAAAAGAAAATCTTGGCAAAGATGACCTTATGGTTGTTATACTGCCTGACAGCGGTACCCGCTACACATCCAAAATTTATAACGACGACTGGATGCGGGAGAAAGGTTTTATTGAGTAAGATTCTGATTCACCACAAGATATTCAAATGATTTGAGGTCCGGTTATTACCGGATCTCTATTTTGAAAAATGGTATGCTTCTTTTACCCTCTGCTGATACTAAAAACTTAACTTAACACCGCATGATGGATCCAAAACAAAAGAAAAAGAAAGGAAAGCCAATTGAGATTGAACTCAAAGAAGATGAGGCATCGGGAACCTATTCCAATCTCGTAATGATCACCCATTCACCTTCTGAATTTATTTTTGATTTCATATCTATGATGCCGGGTGTGCCAAAGGCAAAAGTGGTAAAACGTATGATTTTGACTCCTGATCATGCAAAAAGGCTTGCAAACGCGCTTAATGATAATCTGCGCAAATATGAAGGCGAGCACGGACAGATTCAATCAAAAGAAAAATTTGATATGCCGTTTAATTACAGGGGGCCAAAACCGGAGGCGTAATCCGCTGACTCACTCCCGGCCCCTCTCTCTATCTTTCCGCCAGCCGGCGAATCGTTAAATAGGGGGCTCAGTATTAGGTTTTTAACACTACATGAGATTGTGAGACAATTTTAGAGTCATCGCGGGCTTGACCCGTGATCTCCCATCGTATTACGACTTTAAAATCAGATGAAACGCATGAGTTAATTCACTGCAGTCTGGCACTTGAACCTTGTGACCCAAAAACTATTTCCTCGTAAAGAGAAGCATAATGATTCCGGTCACCAAGAAAACGCCATGGGGCAAAAATGCCGCTGTTTCCGGCGACAAGGTCCCAACGTAACCAAAGGGTTCAATAATTTTCATAAAGGCCTGGTAAACAATACTAATCGCAAGGCCTGTGGCAATGTAGAAACCGCGTCCCCCTTTCCTGCGCACGCATGCAATAGAGAATCCGATCAAACAGACGACTATTATAGACACCGGGTAGGCTATTCTGTTATAAAGCTGTGTGCGTGGACGTTCAACCCCTCCTGCACCAATTCGTTCAATAGAATTAATATATTGAAAAGCGTCGGTGTAGGTAAGCTGATAGATGTCGGAGCTATGCCTTGCCAAATCTCTTGGGAATAAGTTCAGCTCCATGGCAACGTCCAGCGTAGTTGTTTCTTCATAACTGCCGTCTTGAAACGTACGCTCCCGGAGCCGGTCGGCATTCCAGGTACCGGTAGAATCGACCCACTTGATACGGTTGACACTTGAAATGCGTTGAATTCTGTCCCCATCAAATTTGACTATTGATGCCTGGTACCCTGTATTTGAACTTGCTTCAAAGAAATTGAAGCTCACAATCGTATCATCTGATTCCTGCCTGAATATTCGTCCGCGATCAATCCTCTCGCTTGAATTGCTTAGGTATTGCTTCTCAAAATCGATGCGCTCGGCATTTGCATTAGGTATGATATAGGCGTCAAGATAGCTTACTGAAAGGCTAAGCATTATGCCAAAAACAAGATAAGGTGCAACCAGTCGGTACAAACTTACGCCTGAAGCCTTGAGGGCAATTATTTCAAGCCGCTCAGTCATACGCCCTGTAACTATCAGGCAGGCAACAAATATTGCCAGCGGAGACATCAAACGAATCATTTCGGGCACATAGTTCAAGTAGTACTGATCCCATATTTCAGCCATTTCAGCTCCGTTTTCAACAAATTCGTCGCTGTTTTCTGAGAAATCAATCAGCACAAAAATGCAGATGAGAACGAAAAGAACAAAAAAGGTAATGGAGAGGAGCTGTTTGAATATGTGCCTGTCAAACTTAATCATTACTGCTCCAGAGATTAGTAATGCGAAATGCCGAACACACGTGCAGAGTTAAAAAGAAGCCAATTACCAGGTAAAAAATATTTATGGCCCACATCCCCATGAACGGTGAAATGACGCCGCGGTCGGCCAGCTTTTCGCCCTGAATAATGGCCATAAAATAGATCGTTAAAATAGCGGCACTGATTAATGCTGCAACTCCAAGATTCCCATTTTTTGTGAGGATGCCGATGGGCGCACCTATCATAACAAATAGCATGCATGCGAATGGGATAGACAATTTCTTATGAATCTCCACCCAAAACTCTGCAACTTTGTTTTCACGCCACCCAATATTAGAACGATAGCTTTCAAGATCGGCCCGGTACCTGTTCAGGCTGTTAATAGCCATATTAATCGTTGATACCTGCTTCTGAGGATGATCCAGCAAATTAATGACTTCGTAGGGCGTGTCGTAAGGTTCAAGATCTTCATCCGCACCGGTTAAAGCCCTGCGATAAATACTCGACGTGCGATCGACTTCGAAGGGAATGACTTCATCCTGATTTGTACGTGATGCAAATTTATCAAATTCTTCATCAACCTCGCGGCGTACGGAATCTGCCACAGCTTTCATGGCTTCGGCGCTCATCGTTCGACCTGTCCGACTGCGGTCTTCCGGGTTGGTTCTGGAAAATGCCAGTTCTGAAAGGTCAAAGCTGAGACGATATCTTGAGAAGTCTGTGCGCTCGAGCGTATCTTCTGTGCGTCGTTCGCCCGGAATTGAGCGCAGAATAGAACCGTCATTGAGGTAAAGAGAAAGGGTTTGATCATCATTGCTTTCAAGTACTCCTTTGTCTGCACGTATGTAAGCTCGGTAGCGGTCTTCAACCGGCTCCTGGAAGATTGTTATATCTCGGAGTGTATCTGTATCGGAATCAATTTTCTTAACAAGAAAGGTGTAGCCTTCAATACCTTCGTAAAAGGTGTTTTCTTCGAGATCAAATCCAGGCTTTGCCATTCGGATATCAATAAAAAGTGAACGGGCTTTATGGTTGGCCTCCGGAAGGATATAGTTTGAAAAGTACGCGGTACCTGCAAAGAGTGCCACCGAGATGATAAGCACTGGCATAATAAGTCTTATTGGGTTCACACCGGCAGCGCGAACTGCATTTAGTTCATTCCATTCAGAAAATTTTCCAAATGCAATCAACGTTGATACCAGGATTGCCATGGGCACGGCAAGAACTACCATGTAGGCAAGATTACTTAAGATCAGCTCAATAACGACGAAAATAGGCAGACCTTTACCTACTAATTTATCTACGTGCAGCATTAAAAACTGCATAAGCAGAAGAAACATGAGTACGAAAAAGCAGAACAGGAACGGTCCGATGTGCTGCTTAAGAAGATTCAGTTGTACTTTATTTAACATGGTGCAAATATACGGGATCGCTTATCGGAATAGAAAGATTTAAAAACGATCAGCGATGTTTTATATGATATTTACTTTCAACATATTTGAAGAAACAGTATTATCTAAATCTCACAAAAAAAGCGCATCAGTTGCTAAATAAATCCATTTGCCTATAGCTTCCAACGATACGACGTGAATAAACAAGCAAATAATTAGCAGTAATTCTTCTGACGGGTGTGGCCTGATGGGATAGGTATACAAGTCAGATGAGATATATTTGATATCAATCTTGTGAGTAAAATACGTCGATTCTTATCGTTAGCTATCACAGCCTTCTTTCTGGCTGTGGGTTCGTTCGCGACTGTGAGCGCCCAGGAAGTCGCTGAGGCCGACTCTCTTTCCCCGGCTCAGCAAGATTCTCTTCAGAGGCAGCTTCGACAGTCGTTTGGTGATATTAGTGGCAGTAAGGTCACCCGTCCTTTCTTTAAGAAGATACCAAAGCTTTACTTCATTACCCTTCCGGCTGAGGAAATTGAGATCGAAAGAACTCAGAAAGGGGGATTTTATGCCCGGAAATTTATTATGGGCTTTCCCAGCGGTTCTGCAAGCTATTACACGTTTGACCAGTATTCTGATTTGAATTTTGAGAACGCACTTGCCAATAACTGGAGTCAGCTGATGCTGGAAGCCCGCCAAAGGCAGGATCGGGGCCGTGGGCTTCTGGATTTTAGCCTCCAGATACCGGGCGGAGAACAATCAGCGTTTACAACAATATTCGGTCGCCCGGAAGTAAATTTAAGGGTTAACGGGGTGGCCTCTATGAATGTGGGAGTCTCCGTTCAGAAGTCACCCGATGATATCAACCTGCCTGAAGATCAGCGTACCCGAATTGATCCTACTTTCGACCAGAGTCTTCAGCTTAACATTCAGGGTACAATCGGAGATAAGCTTACCATCCAAACCGACTGGGATACGGAGCGCCAGTTTGAGTTTCAAAACCGCCTGAGTATCGTCTATGAGGGATATGAAGATGAAATTCTGAAACGCATTGAAATGGGAAACGTGTCAATGCAGACCGGAAACTCACTCATTCAGGGGAGTGGAGCACTATTTGGAATCAAATCAATTGCCGAGCTGGGGCCGCTTCGCATCACATCTATTCTTTCACAGCAGGATGGCGAGAGTAACGTGGAAACGATAAGCGGCGGTTCACAGGAGCAGCAAATTAACATACGCCCGGCTGATTATGATGATGACCGGCATTTCTTTCTGGATTTCTTTACCCGTCAGGAATTTGAGAATAGCCTCTCGAATCCCCAGCAGCTCATTCAGACGTTACAGATCGCTGATGTTGAAGTTTGGAAGCTTCGTGAAACCACTCAAGTAGATGAAGGAGCAAGGCGGGCTGTTGCACTGGCTAACCTCGGTGTTGTAGAAGACGGATTTGGCGGATATGCGCCACCAAATAATCAAAACGATGATTTCTCAGATGAATTACTTGATCAGTTCAGAGATCCTCAACAGGGTGTTTCTGCCAGTGACCTGGGAATTGATGATGCACGAAATTTTGAAGAGGGTTACTTCACCCCGCTAAGAGAAGGACAGGACTATACGATCGATAAGGTCTCTGGATATATATCATTACGGCAGTCACTGGGATCTCGTGAAGTTCTGGCCATAGCGTTTAACTACCGCGGCCCGGGGGGGGAGATTATCAATGTAGGTGAGATCAACCAGGGGGGCGGTAACAGAATTTATCTCAAGATGATCAGGCCTCAAAATGTATCGACAGATAGTGACCTTTTTGACCTGACGATGCGGAATATCTACTCACTGGGTGTGAGTAATATTAATCGCGAGAATCTTGAGCTTGAGCTGGAATTTACGGAGAGAAACGTTGCTCAAAACCGACTACCCGGCCGTAATAATACACTTTTACAAGATCTTGGCCTCGATCGTGTGGATTCGCAGGGCGCGGTGAGTCCGGATAACGAAATTGACTTTGGAACCGGCACGCTGGATGCCCAGCAGGGGCGCGTGGTGTTCCCGTACCTTGAACCTTTTGGGAATCGGCTGATCGATCTGCTTCAGGATTCTCCTGCCACACAAGAGGAAATTGAACGGCTGGCGTACCGTGAACTGTATGTTCAGCGTCAAACCAATGCTGCTCAAAGCTCAAAAAACGAGTTTTACAGATTTTCTGGTGTGTCAAAAGGAGGCGTGCAGGACAACTACAATCTGGGCTTTGAGCTGGTTGAAGGGTCCGTTCGTGTTCGGGCAAACGGTGTTGAACTTCAGGAAGATGTAGACTACCAGGTTGATTATTCCTTTGGAAGTATCACCATTCTGAATGACAGGTATACGGCCCCGGGGCAGGATATTACAATTGAGTATGAGAACCAGGCATTTACATCCATCGAACAGAAGACGTTTACAGGTGTTCGGGCGGAATATGAAGTAAATAACGACATCAGGTTTGGTGGCACCTATTTCAGATTTAATGAACGACCCCTGGACGATAAAATCAGAATTGGTGACGAGCCAATTAGCAATGCGGTGATTGGATTTGATGCCAATGCACGGTTTGATACGCCGTTCGTGACACGGGCCCTGGATGCAATTCCGATGCTACAGACCCGGGCTGATTCTGAGATTTCATTCAGCGGTGAATTCGCGCAGTTACGTCCCGGTGTGGCTGAAACACGGGCTGTACGCAGCGCAATACGGGATAATGAACTGTTTCCGGATGAAGAGGAGGGCCTCTCGTTTATTGATGACTTTGAAGGTTCCAGCATTAAATTAAGTTTACTGAATGCTAATCGATGGAGCCTGAGCGCGGCACCTGCTGCAGTTCCCGGCTATGAGCTTGATGAACAGTTTTTTATCGAGGATGATTTTCCCGGTTCACCTGTCGCTACGATTCAGTCACGGCGTGACCGCTCTGACCTGCGTTCTAAGTTTAGTTTCTACACTATTCCACGGAATATCTCGACAATCCTGGGCGGTGTTGATTTCACACCTGAATCAGTTCCTGTAAATGTGCGTGACGTATTCCCCGGCCGAGAGACACGTAATCCGCAGGATGAAATCATCAATACCCTTGATGTACATTATGACCCGGGAGCGCGCGGCCAGTATAACTACAACCTTAATATGCGAGATCTGCTGGAAGTGACGCCAGAAAATACATGGGGTGGCATGACCGCGGTGATTCCATCAGGCCAGGAAGATTTTACTCAAAATAACATCGAGTTTCTGGAATTCTGGGTCCAGCCGGTGCTGCCTGACGGACAGCTTCCCGGTGATGCCACACTTACTGACTACGATGGAAAGATTTATATCGATATTGGATTGCTTTCAGAAGATGTCGTGCCTAACTCTAAGAACAATACGGAGGATGGGCTGGCTCTCAATCCCGATAATCTCGTACTGGATAACCTTGAGAACCCCCGATCGGCTCTGCCGGCTAATCCGCCACCACCAGAAGGTCAATTCTCAAATGAAAATCGTGAGCTTGAGGACGTGGGCCTTGATGGCCTGCCAAATGCCAACGGCTTTAACAATCTCGACGAAGAGAATTTGTTTAGTGAATTCGTCGCAGAAATGCTGACACAGTATGGTGCAGAAAGTGAAGAATTTCAGCAGATTTCAAGTGACCCGTCTAATGATGACTATTTATTCTACGGGGCATCTCAAAATGACGGGCTGCCATTGCATGAGCGCTTCCACCGGCTTCTTGGTTTTCCAGATGGAAACACGCCGATAGATCAAAGCGATAATCGTGCAATCACCAATCGTCCGGATGCCGAGGGGCTGGTCAATGCATCAGCGGTAAATCTTACGGATACCTATTTTCAGTACGAAGTTGACTTTAATCCTGCTGATGAGAACAGACTGGAAATTGGAGAGCCCGGAACTTATATCGTTGATGCTGTCGGTCAGCAGGGTGATCCGCAACAGGAGCGCTGGTACCAGGTTCGAATACCCATAGAGGAATTTGAACGCCAGGTGGGAAGTATAAACGATTTTCAGAACATTACTTATATGCGGTTTTGGATGTCGGGCTACAGAAAGCCATTTACCATGCGGTTTGCCACGATGGAATTTGTGGGAAGTCAGTGGCGGCAGGACGAGGAGATAAATGCAGAAAGTGATCCCAATGCGAATGTCAGAATCAGCACCATCAATATTGAGGAAAATTCCAACCGTCGTCCGTTTCCCTACCGGCAGCCGGAAGGTGCAATTCGTGCTCAGGATAGGAGTAGTCAGCTTCAGAGCCTTCAAAATGAGCAGTCGATTGTACTGCAGGCAGAGAACCTTGGCCCGCAATCCATACAGCTGGTAAAGCGCGTTTATCCGGGCGGGCTAAATTTACTGGACTATTCAAATATGCGGATGTTTGTTCACGGGGAAGGGTATAATACTCGTGACCAGGTAGAGCTTGTGTTGCGGATGGGAAACGACCTTGAGAACAATTACTATGAATATCGTCAGCCGGTAACGCCATCTGACGAAAATTTTCCATTCCAGAATTTTGACCCATCGAACAATAGTCAGATCGAAGAGGAGGCCAATCAGATTTGGTTGTACGAAGAAAACAGTATGAATATTGTTCTAGACGCATTTAATCAGCTAAAACAGCTTCGTGATCAAAATCTTGGCCAGAACGTTGATGAATTATATGAGCGGGGAGATATCCTGAGGAATGCGGCACCGGGCGCTATCGTCGCTATACGGGGAAATCCATCTCTTGGACGCGTTACCGAGATAGGGATGGGTGTTCGTAATCCATATGACCCGGAACTACCAAACGGCCCGGGTTCGCCCACTGTAAATGCTGAACTTTGGCTGAATGAGCTTCGAGTATCAGGTTACGATAATGAAAAAGGATGGGCAGCAAATGCGAGCATGCGTTTTCAAATGGCTGATTTTGCCACGTTTAATGGGAATTTAACCAGACAAACGCAGGGATTTGGCGCCCTTAATTCGCGTTTGGGGCAGCGCAGGGTAGACAATCAGACTGCTTATGACCTCAATTCCACTGTGAACTTACACCGATTTATTCCTGAACGGTTTGGCTGGAATATACCCCTGGGTCTATCGATGAGGCAGTCATCATCAATACCAAAATTTTTGCCGAACCAGGGGGATATACGACTGAGTGATTTTGAAAATGCAGTCAGGGCCAATGAAAATCTCTCGGAAGAGGAGCAGGATGAACTGATTAGTGAGCAGCGAAGGGAAGCAGAAACATTCTCGGAAAGTTACGCGCTGAACTTGTCTAACGTTACCAAACGGAATTCACAAAGCCCGTTTGTTCGGTACTCGGTCGACAATACGACATTTAGCTACAATTACACGACAGGGTCAGGAAGAAATCCGCAGCTTGCATTTCAGAATAACTGGAGTTTCAATACGTCGCTGAGGTATTCACATTCATTTAGAAATGTCGGGTTCTGGCGGCCGCTATCCTTTCTAGAGAATATTCCGATTCTGGGATTGACATCAGGCCTTGGTATTGGGAAAAGTCCAAATAATATAAGCACGTCTATTAGCGCCACACGTTCGTATGATGAGCGGAAGCGCCGTGTATTGGAGGGACAGGATGAAGTCCCGATCAGGCAGAATCACAACTTTACCTACGATACCAATTTTGGGTTCGGTTACAACATTATCCGTTCAGTAAGCACCACCTTCCAGGCCCGTAACTCATACGATCTGGGCCGTTTTACGATTGAGGATGCCGGTCTCAGCGGCGTAGACAGCACAGCTTTTGAACCTATCCCTACGTTTGATGTTTTCAAGAGTATTGTATCGGATACGCTGTCACCCCGGCGGAGTACGTACAATGAAGATTATACAGCGAGCTGGCAGCCACGCCTTAACCAGGTAAGCGGACTGCAGTGGCTGACCTATAATGCTCGTTATGGCGGTGGATTCAGATGGCAAAATTCTGCCTTTGGATCGAATCTTGGGGCTACTGTTTCAAACAGTTTTCGTCTCGATCATACGCTAAGGATGGATATTAACAATCTGCTTAGGCGGTCATCAATTTATTCTGAGGCGCTGGAAAAAGACCGGACGGGAAGGCGGGAGCGGGAAGCCAGGGATAATCAGTCGGGCGATGAGGCAGAACCCTACAGTATTGGTGAGCAGGTAAAATATTATGGGCGAAAACTGCTTCTTGCCCTGTTTAGCATTCAGAGTATTGACGCAAGCTATAACAATGCAAAAACATCATCCCAGGCAGGCTATGACGGCGGATCTCAACTTTATGACGTTTTCAGTGACGACCAGCTTACTCCGGGTTTTAAATACCGGCTGGGATTAGAGGAGAGAATCAGCACCCGTGAGCTTATTGATAATGTAGAAGGACAGTCTGTGATTCAGCTGCCGGCCAACAATACATACAACGATAATATCAGTTTGAATACGCGATTTAATCCATTCAATAATGTGTCGGTTGACTTGAGCTGGCAGACACAATGGGACGAACGGCTTTCAGAATCGATTGCACTGGATCCCAGCAGCGATATTACATCAGTGAGAACATCCTCTGGAAATATTTCATCCTCTGTGTGGGCATTTGGCGGTGGGTACAGAGACCTTTTTGACCGGCAGCTACAGACGGCTTTTGACGATATGGCGGCAAATGAAAATGTGATAAACGATCAAATTGGTAATGGTGATGGCAGAACAGTGTTGAGCCGCGTGACTCTTCAGGAAGACTTCAGAGAGGCATATCTTGGAAGAAGCAGTTCAACAGGCGAGAAAAATTTCACAGCTTTTCCTCTGCCCAACTGGCGTCTTAACTGGAGCGGACTTGAATCACTTATTCCTTTCCTTGGCAGCTATATGCAGCGGGCCTCCATTTCGCACGCCTATACCGGACGTTACCGGATGGGATGGGAGCTGAATAATAATCCCGATTCAGAGATCTCCAGAACAGTGGGTAATTACAGTGTAAGTAGTCTGAGGCCAGAGTTTGAGCCAAACTCGCTTAACATAGAAAAAAGGTTTGCACCGCTGGTTCAGCTCAATGTAACGTGGGAAAACGGACTCAGAACACAGGTCGGGTATGAAACAAGCTTGATAACCAGCATGGCTCTTTCCAATGTGCAGGTAACAGAACGCAGTTCAAGAGGCATTAATTTTTCATTTGCCTATACGATTCAGAATTTCAAATTGCCTTTTTTCAGAAGACTCAGCAACGATGTGGATATCACGCTGAACGGGAACTTTATTGATGATAAAGAAGAGAGATTCTTGCTTGAAACCGATATTTCAAATGCATTGCAGGCGAGCAGCTCACAGATTATTCGGGACCCGTCTGTCTATACAATTACAGATCCACGAATTTCAGGCCAGGGTCGTTTCAATGGCTCAGTTGTGGTTGGCTATCGATTTTCTGATACATTTCAGTCAAATTTTGAATATACCTACACCAGCACCAACCCGAAATCGACAAGAACATTTTCTCGAACTACTCATGATATTCGGTTTAATATCAGAATTAATATAAGGTCGAATTAATCAGCCACATTGAAGGTTCCGCAGGACCTCCAATCGTGGCCTCAAAGGCGTGGCGCTGTGAGCATGGTGTCAATGGCATAGTGACGTGTTAGTCATCGGATGAGTCAATGATTTTATTACTTCATGAAGCTAGATTGTGCTTTTTTTTTGGAGAACTCATCCGATGACTTTTAATCCTTTATCAAACAAGTCTCATAAAGCACCACATTAGGCTTATAAAAAGAGATAAATTTATACGCCTCTCAATTTTATAGTATTTTAGCTTTTATGAATTTACTTATACTCTATTTAATACTGGCGATCGGCGTTTCATTTCTGTGCTCTATCCTGGAGGCGGTCCTGCTTTCAATAACGCCGTCTTACGTCGCGATGCTGGAAGAGAACGAAGATAAAGCCGGCAAGCTATTACGAACTTTGAAAAAGGATATCGATCAGCCATTGGCGGCTATTTTAAGCCTGAACACAATTGCCCATACAATTGGAGCCGCGGGTGTGGGTGCACAGGCACAAATCGTATTTGGAAATGCATATGTAACACTTACATCAATTATCCTCACGCTGGCCATTTTAATTTTTTCTGAAATCATCCCGAAAACCCTGGGTGCGACGTACTGGAAACAATTGTCAGGTTTCACAGCCCGGATTACCAACGTTTTAATTGTGTTGTCTTACCCATTTGTTTTGCTTTCAAAAGGTATTACAAAACTACTTTCGAGCGATGAGAATCAGCCCTCAATAAGTCGAGATGAGATCAGCGCAATGGCGGATCTGGGGCACAGAGAAGGTATTTTTGAAAAAAAAGAGTCCAATATCATGAGAAACCTGATTCAGTTTAGCTCGCTGCAGGTTGAGAACATCATGACGCCAAGGATTGTAGTGATCAAATTTTCTCAAGAAAAGACGATCAAAGATGTACTTACTGATAAAGAAGAGCTCACGGTGTCGCGTGTGCCGGTATATGGAGCTTCAGATGAAGATATCACGGGATACGTGCTAAAAAATGACATGTACCTTGAGTTGTCAAGAGGCAATGAAGAAACAAAACTAAAAGATCTCAAGCGTGACATACTGATTGTGCCGGAAAAAAGCTCCATCAAGGATCTTTTCGAAAAACTCATTGATGCCCAGGATCATATAGCGATAGTTGTCGACGAATATGGCGGATTTTCCGGAGTTGTAACAATGGAAGATGTAGTTGAAACCTTACTTGGAATGGAAATTGTTGATGAGATTGATACAATAGACGACATGCAGAAACTTGCCCGGCAACGATGGCGTGAACGAGCAAAAAAGCTGGGTATTTCCCTTACAGAAGCAGCTGAAAGCAAGGGCGACAATGGGAAAGACGAAGATAAGAAAACGGGTACAAGCTAAACGGTTTCATCATTTATTTACCTTATATCTTCCCATCAAAGTGAGGCCAAACCCGCTGGCTGAACAGACGAGCAGAAGCCAGGGGAGCCAGTCTCCATATCTCGCATAAAAGGTAAGGTGTTCAGATTTAAAGATCCTGTAGCTGAACGCATCTTCTGTCCAGTATTCGGTTTCAATCTGTACTTTACCGTCAGGAGAAATAATACCTGAGATGCCATTATTTGCAGCTCTCGCAACCCATCGTCGCTGCTCAATGGCTCTTAACCTGGCGTATGCAAAATGCTGAACGTGACCGTTCGAATCGCCCCACCATCCATCATTAGTTACAATCGTCAGAAAATTTGAATCATTGTTTACAAACTGATTTACCCATCCGGGAAAAACAGAATCGTAACAAATAAGGGCAGGAGTCCTTCCTCCATCAACTTGAAATACGGTAGCCTCTTTTCCTAAACCATAACTATTCAGGCTCCCCCAGTCAATGAATCTAAAAATATCGGCCGAGTTAAAAATTTCAACAAATGGAAATCGCTCAACGACCGGAACAAGCCGCCCTTTTTTGTAGATATCTATAGGCTGATTTGGCTGGATGTGAAAAGCAGCATTGAAAAAATTATAGGCACGGTCTGAGTGTATCCCGCGCACCACAGCCGGTCGGTCATCGTCAGTATAATATTCCAGATATCCGGTTCCCGAAATAAGTTCCGTGTCCCACACTCTCAGGCTGTCCCGTACTCGGCTTACCTGGGGGCTTGAAATTGTTAAGGCAGCATCAAGGGCATTCTCGGGCCAAATAATCAACTTAGTTGAATCGGTGCGTGCTTCACCTGACAGAGTCAAAAGGTGTGTCACGAGGTTATCAAGCGATCCAAGCCCGCCAAATTGTTCGTAAGAATCTGAGTTGGGCTGAATAACCGTAACATGAAACGGCTTGTCATGTGGCTGTTGAATGGAGATCATAGCCAGAACGGAAAATAGTGGGAAGGCGAAAAATATGAGCACGGCACTTTTTAGAACAGGTTTTGATGCGGTGGCAATAGCGTGGTAGCTCAACGCGGAAACAAAAACAACCCAAAAACTGATGCCCCACACTCCTGTAACGGAAATATATTGAATCACACCTGTAAGGTTGGCCCAGGCATTACCAAGAGTAAGCCAGGGCCATGCCAGATCCCACTGGTGATGGAGGAATTCATAGGTTACCCAGACTGCTGCTGTTAAAAATGATGCGCCGATAGGATTCATGTCACTTTTTGTAAAACGCCGCATCAGCCAGAGTGGGATAAGCATTAATGCTGCATTTGCAATAATCGCAGCTGACCCTGCGGTCACGCTGGCCATCATGAGCCAATACGTGGTAAGCAGGTTCCATAGTAAGAACGACGGGTAGGCATAGTAAACCATCTGGCGAACTGACACGCTGGTGACAGAAAGTCTGAGGAGCAGAATAAATGCTGGTATTTGTAAAATACCAAGATCAAATGGTGGAAATGAGAGCCAAAGCAGGAGCGCAGCGGCAACCGATTGGAGCCATGGGTTATTCCAAAGATCAAATTTCTTCATTTATTCGGAGTAGGTTTTACCTGAAACTATAATGACGAACTCACCTTTAACGGACGATCGGTTTTCCCAGTCTTCAATAAGATCAGAAATTTGTCCGCGCTGAACCTCTTCGAATTTCTTGGTGAGCTCACGCGCAATGCAGATCCAGCGGTCAGGTTCAGTAAACTTGGCAAGCCGTTTCAAAAAGCGAATGAGTTTATGCGGACTTACGTAAATGATAGAGGTAATATCTGAATCAGCAATCTCTTTGATCCGGGTTTCACGCCCTTTTTTTGGAGGAAGAAATCCTTCATAGACATATCGGTCGCTGGGAAGACCGCTGGCTGCGAGAGCCGTTGTGGCTGCATCAGGTCCGGGAATAGCACAAACTGTGTGTCCGTTTTGATGGGCCGCCCGAACGGCGAGAAATCCCGGATCAGATATTCCGGGCATGCCTGCATCACTAATGAGAGCGATATCCGCTCCGCCATCAAGCAAATTCATCAGATGCTTAACTTTATGGTGCTCATTATGCTGGTGAAACGAAAAGAGTGGTTTATCGATTTGAAACTTTTGTAACAGCACCGATGAGGTTCGGGTATCCTCACAGCCAATTTGATCCACATTTTTGAGTGTTTCAGCGGCTCGGGATGAAAAATCAGAAAGATTACCAATAGGGGTTGCTACGATATAAAGTGTAGACACTGCACGCCTGTTTGATCTGAAAATTAATTCTTAAAAGATACTATCAAAACTCGTAGTTTAGTACGTGAAAATCAGAAAAACCAACTAATTTTATTTACTATGGATTTCAAACCGTCCGGAATTAATCACATGACCATCAGGGTCAACGAAATTGAACGATCTGAAGAATTTTACGGAGAGGTTCTTGGCTTTGAACTTGTTCGTAAGATGGGGCAGAGCATGGCCGTATATAAAATAGGAGAAGAAGACACTCTTGTTATCGTTGAAGCTGAAACAAGCTACGACCCCAACTCACGTGATTTTCGGGTTGACCATATAGGGTTCTACCTGGAATCGCCTGAGAAAGTGGATGAGATGGCCAAATACCTTAGAGATAATGAAGTGACAATTCTGAGTGGCCCCGCCAATCGCAAGAAAGGACGGTTTGTTTTCGCATCAGACCCTGACGGAAATATGATAGAATTCTTCTATGAAGGCGACTAACGTCTGAAAAAGTAGAAACATTGTCACTATTGATGTGTTAATATATATCTGGCATGCTATTTGCCTGATACCATAATCTAAAATGAAGAATATTTTCAAACGTGATTTTTATATGAGCAAGAATGAAGAGCGACAAGCTGTAGAAGATCAGGATCAAACAGCAGCTGAAGGTGAAGACAAAGATACTGAGCTGCTTGATGAACAAATGCAGCGCATACAAGAACAGCAGGAAGAAATTGAAAATCTCCGCGAGGAAGTTGAAAGCGTAAAAGAAACTCAGCTTCGAAAAGCAGCTGAGATGGAAAATATGCGAAAACGCCTCGAACGGGAGAGAGTACAAGTATTTGAAAATGCACGTCGCGCTGCCGTCGAGTCTTTTCTGCCCGTAAATGATGATTTACTGCGTACACTTAAAGCGATGGAAGAAGCTGACGCAGAACCTACCTACCTTGATGGCATAAAAATGGTAGCAAATAAATTTGAAGACGTACTTCAAAAATACGGTGTCGAACGTATTGATGAAGAAGGGGTTCCCTTTGATGTAGACCTTCATGATGCTATGCTCCGACAGAAACCGGAAGATGACACTATTGAAAGCGGAATGGTTCTGCAGATTCTCGAAAATGGCTATCGAATTGGCGAAAAAACAATCCGCCACGCAAAAGTAATTGTAAGCGAATAAATAGATTTCATGTCAAAACGCGATTATTACGAAATATTAGGTGTAGAGAAAAGTGCATCGGAAGCAGAGCTTAAAAAGGCCTATCGAAAGCTTGCGATGAAATATCATCCCGACAGAAATAAGGGAGATGATGATGCAGAAATGAAGTTCAAAGAAGCATCTGAAGCTTACGAGGTTCTCCGCGATCCGCAAAAACGACAGCAATACGACCAGTTTGGTCACGCAGGCATGAATGGAGGCGGATTCGGTGGTGGCAGCTACGGCAATGCCGACTTTGAAGATATTTTCAGCCGTTTCAGCGACATTTTTGGCGGAGATATCTTTGGCGGTGGTGATCCGTTTGGCGGCGGCGGACGCGGCAGAAGCAGGAGGCGTAAGAGTAACGGCCAGCCCGGTGCAGACATGAAACTGAGTGTGGAACTTACGCTGGAAGAGATTGCGGAAGGGACAGAAAAAACGCTTAAAGTAAAAAAATATAGAAAATGCGGCGAGTGTAACGGAACCGGCGCTGAGTCAGAATCTGATTTTGAAACCTGCGGTACCTGTAACGGAATGGGTGAAGTTCGACAGGTATCCAAAACGATGTTTGGACAATTTGTAAATGTCCAGCCGTGCCCGAATTGCCGTGGAGAAGGACGTATCATCAAAAATAAATGCTCCAGCTGCCAGGGTGAAGGCCGAAAGCGTGGTGAAGAAAAAGTGAAGATGAATATTCCATCCGGCGTCTCTAACGGTAATTACATAACGCTTCGCCGACAAGGCAATGCTGGTGTGAGAGGCGGAGAACCGGGTGACCTGATCGTTCTGATTGAAGAGAAAGAGCACGAGCATTTTGAGCGTGATGGCAACCATATATATTATGATTTACTCTTAAGTATTCCGGATGCGGTACTTGGAACCGAAGTTGAAGTGCCAACACTTAAAGGCAAGGCAAAAGTAAAAGTAGAAGCGGGAACACAGCCAGGTAAACTTCTGAGAATGAAAGAACGTGGTATACAGGGACTGAATAACAGCGGCCGTGGTGACCAGTTTATTAAAGTGAATATGTATGTTCCAAAAGATCTCTCTGAGAGTGAACGAGAACATATCGAATCTTTACGTGGTAACAAGCACTTTGCTCCTGAAAGCGCTCAAGACCGCGAAAAAGGATTCTTTTCTAAAATTAAAGATGTCTTTGCCTGAACAGGCAGTCAATTTTTTTAACGCTATTCCTGGGTTTCAGTTAAATAACTGAAACCCTTTTTTATTTCTGTTCCAATCATTTTTAAAACTGTATTATCTCCTTTCATCACACTACATTGGTTTAGCTAATTAATTGCCAACAAATCATTTATAAAATGCGAACACTTTCAATTCTGCTATTTAGTTTATTGGGTTTCTTTTCATTTATGGCGTGCAGTTCAGAGTCAGATTCCGACACGGATATGGCGGGTGTATTAATCGAGGGTGAGGAACCTGAAATCTTAGTTGGGCCACTGGAATTTACGGAAGGACCATACTGGCATCCCGATGGATATCTTCTTTTTAGCGATATACCTGCAAACAGGGTATACCGATGGTCCGAAGTGGACGGATTGGATGTCTACCTGGAACCCAGTGGAAATTCAAATGGCATAGAAGCAGATGTCGATGGCTCTATTCTGCTCGCCCAGCATGCAGGAAGTGTGTCACGTTTAACAATTGATGGAAACCTTGAAGTGATTGCCGATAATTATGAGGGAATGCGTCTCAATAGCCCTAATGATCTTGCTGTTCATTCAAGCGGGACCATTTATTTTACTGACCCACCTTTTGGAGTGAGTGATGAGGAACGGGAACTTGACTTTAGCGGGGTTTATAGAATGTCGCCAGATAGCAGTCTTTCCGTGATGTATGATGAGTTTAATTATCCAAACGGAATAGTGTTTTCGCCTGATGAATCATATCTCTACGTCAGTGATTCAGGAACAGGTAATATTATGAAATTTGAAGTGGATGAGGATGGGAGTGCACACTCGCCTGAACAGTTCGCAAACATCGGCGAGATGGGAAGTGGTAAGGGCGCTGCAGATGGCATGACAACTGATATGGCCGGCAATCTCTACACGACGGGTCCACAAGGGCTTATTATTTTTGATGATGAAGGGAACCAGCTCCATTTGGTTGAATTTGATGAGCAGATCACGAATGTAGGTTGGGGAGGAGAGGATATGAATCAATTGTTCATTACCGGGGGTGATCACGTGTTTAGATACACGATGGATGCCACGGGCAGTAAGAAGAGATAAATCCTCGACTGTCGATTGCATTTTTCGACTGTCGAGTAGATGAGTCTCGGAACAAGGTCCGGATCTAGAGCCAGGAACTTCCCAGGCAACTGTAAATTGCGAAGCCTGGTTTACTATTTTCACAAAGTCGTCAGACGAGTGTTTTATTTAGATTACGCTAAATGTAAAATCTTCTGCTGTGAAACACTTTAAACCTACCAAT
>CAZVEP010000018.1:0-44192 GCA_964625635.1 uncultured Rhodohalobacter sp. | reverse complement strand
CCTGGTCATTCTGAGGAGCGCTTTTTGCGACGAAGAATCTGAAGAGGCACGGCGTATGTTTTAATGCACCTGACTCACTCAAAATCACCATTCTCAAA
Source organism: uncultured Rhodohalobacter sp. (assembly GCA_964625635.1). Classification (GTDB taxonomy): domain Bacteria; phylum Bacteroidota; class Rhodothermia; order Balneolales; family Balneolaceae; genus SW132. Next base: position 44,094 of record CAZVEP010000018.1, on the reverse strand, counting down.
ACGCTCAATAAGCCGTTTTTCATTGACCCGTTTGAGATGTGAGAGTTTCTCGGCATTTTTTGAGGCTACCGTCATTTCGCGTTTTCCGAGTGCTCCGGGGGCGCGGGCGATACTCCATCCAGCAAGAGCCATGGCCGCCCGGGCAGACGTGGCCGCACTATAGGTGGTAAGCATCCCGTCGTCAGATGCGTATTCAGCAATTTTAGAAAACAAATCCAGCGTCCATCCGGCGGGATTTGATTCAGGTGAGAATGGATCGTGGAGGACAAAGTCTATCGAAGTTGATTTCTTTAAATCCATCTCATCAAAAGTGCCGATGAAGAGATCCAGAGTGACCTGGTTGGAAATTTCTTTTGTGTTCCAGCCCGTGTGCAGGTTCGAAAATACATTCCTTAAGATTGATGAATAGTCTGAGATATCAACGAGATCAGCAAAATTGATGGCAGATGCTGTACCTGGATCAATCGGGTAGGCTTCCACAGAAACAAATGTCACGTTGGATTGGCTGTCTGACTTTTTGAGGTAGTCGAGGAGCAGAATCAGGTTCATGCCCGTGCCAAAACCAACTTCAAGAATGGTGAGATCCTGGTGAGCCGACAGTGCATTTGCGAGTCCGTTTGTCTCGAAATAGACGTAGCGGCTCTCGGCCACGGCACCACTCAAACTGTGGTAGGGCTGATTGAACGCTTTCGATACCAGGGTTTCAGAACCGTCACCTGTTTTTTGGATGTCAGTAACGGCAATATTGTTGATTTTTGATGTCATAGATACCAGTAACGATGAAACCCTGAAAACGATTCAGGATCTGCCGAAAAATCACGTCAAATGATTTTATTCAAATACCAGGCTGCCCGCACCGCCAACGATCGGAAGTGATAATGATGTCTCTTCTAAATTAAGCGTTAACTCGGTTCCGGGATCAGGGCGCAGGGTGAAATCACGGTCGCTTGAGAAAATCATCAGGCCAATTTGCTGTCCCGCAGGAATGATCTGGTCATCAGGCTGGAGCTCGAAACTGAACGTGTAGAACTTACCTGGTTCAAGAGGGGCACTTTCGCTGACTGACTCATGATTTTGCGGATCCGCCCAGCCGCGGGTAATGATATTATCTGTAATTTCTGCTTCCGAACTGCTGTTCCAGGGTAATGAGACAAGCCAGACCGACAGGTTGGCCGCGGGCTTGCTGCTGGCCACGGATACCGTGATTTCAGGAACGCCGGAAATATGAACAGAGTCTGATAAAGTGGGTGTCACATACATTAGTCTGTGATGGGTCCATTCAGCTTGTGCAAGGGCATCTCCGGCAAAAGAGAAATTGTCTTCAAGAGTCTCGGTACCAGAGATTTCTGATTTTTCGGTAGTCAAACCACCTTGCTGTGGCGCACCTGGAGTTAGAAACATGGCTACACTTTCAGCTTCTGGATGGGGATAATCAGGGTAGGGAGTGGGTTCGAGACGCTCGTCACCGGCGCGGGTAATCCATGCTCGCGGTTCGTCTTCAATTCCATTTTCCACTCCCAGAAGATAGCGGGTAAACCATTTGTTCATCAAATCTAATGGTGGCTGCCCGCCGTGCCCTCCCTGGTGATAGTAAATCATTGTTGGGATGCCTTTTTCCTGAAGCGCCTCATAAATCCTGTAGCTGTGCTCGGGCATTACGTTCCAGTCATTAAACGCGTGTGCCATCAGAACGGGAGTCGTCAAGTCATCGAGCTGGTTCAGGTAGTCGCGTCCGGCCCAGAATTCGTTGTAGTCACCGTTCACACGATCCATACCCTGAGCCATTTCTGTATCGCGAACCACGCGGTTGTTGCGTTCGCGCATCGCCTCATCACCGCTGTGAATAAAATCGTAGAGTACATCAATATCCTCGCCGATATAGCCGCCTGGCGATCGTACCAGGCCGTGCGACCGATAATAGTGATAGTATGATGTATTGGGTGCTACCGGAATAATTGCATTCAAGCCTTCCACGCCTGTTGTGGCTGCGGCAAGGGGTAGCGTTCCGTTGTAGGAAGTTCCGGTCATACCCACGCTGCCGGTTGACCAATACGCTTCTACTTTTTCACCGCCATCCCGTGAGTCATAGCCCAGAGCGCGTCCGTTTAGCCAGTCGATCACCGCTTTCGGGGCAAGTGATTCATTCTCTCCGCCTACAGTTGGAGCGCCATCTGATAATCCGGTTCCCGGAGAGGAGGAGTGAACCACAACAAAACCGCGCGGTACCCACGTGGTGATGTGTCTGTTTGAAATAACCGGTCGCTGGGTCCGTCGCTGCACATCCGGGCCTTCGTTGCGTTCGGGTGGCGTTTCGCCCAGTTCCTGACGGACATCCCAGAAAAAGTCGTAGGGCGGACGTGCTGTTCCTGCGTAATATGGGCTGGTTTCATAAATGACCGGCAGTTTCAGATCGCCAGATTCAGTTTGCTGCGGCCTCGTCACTGCAACATGAATTCGATCAAGCTCGCCGTCGCCATCGCTGTCAAACTCCGTTTCAACCCAGAGATCGTGCCGAACCCAGGTTTCTGGATTAGAAAATTCTTCAATCACCTGTGTCATACCATTTTCAATAACCGGTACATTAATGCCGGATGTTTCCTGTGCCCGCCCGGTATCAGGCAGTAAGACAATTGCATAGGTAAGAAAGGTGAGTAGCAGTAAAAAGTGGCGGTAAATCTTCATAGGATTCAGGGGTATAATCAGAGTGGTTTTTTGTATGGCAGATAGAAAGTAGCTTTAATCAGGGCTCATTTCAACCCTGATGTGCATCATCAAAGAGCAGCAGCTGTGGAGGTGAGAATATTCAGCAGACAAAAAATCCGGCGCCACTTTCAGGCCCGGATTCTCTAGAGTTGGATTGTACTTTTGAATCAGACAGTGACAGTTTCCTTGCTGAAAAACTCCTGAATAGATGTTTTATACAACGGCTTTCCAATCAGCGTAGCCGAGGTACAGTCTGTAATTTCAACAGCAACATAATCGCCTTTCTGATAGTGCTCTTTATCGAAGACAACCATTTTATTTGTGTCTGACCGGCCGCTTAACTGCTCGTCTGATTTCTTGCTGGTTCCTTCAGCCAGAACGATCCGGACATTTCCGATTTCGTTGTTATTCCGTTTTTGCTGGATATTCATCTGCTGGGTGATGATTTCTGTCAGGCGTCGTTTTTTGACCTTTTCAGGGACATCATCTTCATACTTTCTTTGAGCCAGCGTGCGCTCTCTCTCTGAATATGCGAACATATATGCCAGATCATATTCAACCTCTTTCATGAGCGTCATTGTAGCTTCGTGCTCTTCTTCCGTTTCACCGCAGAATCCGGCGATAATATCGGTCGAAAGACTCACGCCCGGGATGATCTCCCGCATGCGATTTGTAAGCTTCAGGTATTGCTCACGCGTGTAGGGCCGTCGCATCCGCTCGAGCATGGTGTCGCTTCCTGCCTGTGCCGGGATGTGAATGTAGTTACAGAGATTGGGTCGCTCGGCAATCAAGTGCAGCAGCGGTTCAGGGAAATCCTTGGGATGAGGCGATGAAAATCTAAATCGTATTTCCGGATTTACCTTGCTGGCTTCATCCATCAAGCGGGTAAAATCGATATCCTGATACCGGTAGGAATTTACATTCTGACCAAGCAGCGTAATTTCTTTATATCCCTGATCGCTGAGCTGCTGAATTTCCCGCAAAATGCTTTCCATCGGCCGGCTTCGCTCTCTGCCGCGGGTAAAGGGTACCACGCAAAATGCACACATGTTATCGCAACCTCTCATAATGGAAACAAATGCCGTTAAACCATTGCCGCTGGTCCGGACGGGTGTGATGTCAGCGTACGTCTCTTCGAGTGATAAAATGACGTTGACAGCTTTGCGGCCGTCATCAACTTCAGCCAGCAGGCTTGGAATGTCGCGATACGCATCGGGACCAACAACAATATCAACAAGCTGTTCCTGATCGATTATTTTATCTTTGATACGCTCGGCCATACAGCCCATCACGCCGACGGTCAGATGCTTCTTTTCTCTTTTAATGGATCGAAACTCCTTGAGCCTGTTCCATACACGTGTTTCTGCATTTTCACGAATAGAGCAGGTATTGACGAAAATCACGTCAGCTTCTTCTGCCGACTGCACCGGTTTCATACCGTCATCAATCAAAATGGAATTGACGACTTCGGTATCTGCGAAGTTCATCTGGCAGCCGTATGTTTCTATATAAAACTTTTTATCACTCATAAATCAAACCCTGTTAAAATTCTGAATCCAAAGATAATGATCTTACTTCAAGGTATAAATTGGATTCTGATTTTATTGCACTGGTTTTGGCAACATGACTTCTGACTATTCATCCACTGAAATGAGTTCTATATCAAAAATAAGAGTCGCATCTGGATAAATCGGGCTATTCGGTGGTGGCTGGCTTCCATAGGCAAGGTCACCCGGGATGAAAAACTCGTAGCGTGCACCTTCCTGCATGAGCTGTAAACCCTCAGAAAAACCATCAATAACACCATTTAAACTAAAAGAGGCAGGACCTTCGGTGTTACGGGAGTCGTCAAGAACATTTCCATAGATAAACGTGGCGGTATATTCAACATTTACAAATGACGAAGCACCAGGACTTGCACCATCGCCTTCTTCAATGATTCGATATTGTAGTCCGCTTTCTGTAACAGTAATGTCTTCTCGTGACGCATTTTCTTCAAGAAATTGTGCGTCATAATTATTGCTGTGAATAAGCTCGACCTCAAAAATAAGTACAGCTCCCCTGGGAATTCCTGCAGGCGGGTTGTTGCCATATGCCAGATCGGGAGGCAGTACAAATTCGTATCTGCTTCCTATAGGTGATAATTGTAATCCCTCTCTGAGTCCGGCAGGGAGAAAGTTCATGGATGCAAGTACCGGCTCATCAGAACCAAATGTGTTGTTAAACTCTTCACCATTCACAAATTTGCCAATAAAGTTGAAAACAACAACAGATTCTTCTGATGGTAAAATGCCGTCACCTTCTTCAATCACGCGGTACTGGAGGCCGCTTTCTGTGACGGTGACGTCATCTCGCTGTGCATTTTCCTCAAGAAAAGCCAGATCGGCTGTATTGTCGTATTCTTCGAAATCCGGTGCTGAGGTACCAATGCATGCAGAAAATAAAAATGCAGATATCAGGAGTAGAAAAAGCTTTTTGGATGTCATTTTATAGAGTTTGTTACAGGAAAAGTATTAGTTCAGGTGAAAATGAAACAGAGATCCCTTTCAGATGTTTCAGTTCCTTAACTGTTCGCATGTTCAGGGAGTTTCCTTACCCGCTTCTGAATATCGGAGATGAGTGGTATGATCTGTTTATCGATACGCAGAGATAGTTTTTTATCGTAAAATTCAGGATCTGATGATTCAGACCAAAACGAACGGAGCGAGTCGAGCGAAGGAATAATTTTGAGAATATCGTCCGTTTCAAAAAAAAGTATTTTTCGATGCAGCTCCTCGAGGTTATCCTGGATTTGTTTTGCGAGGAGGACTTTAAATGATCCGTGAGACTCCGATTGCCCGTCATCAAGATAAAGATTTTGAAGGCTAAAGGTGTTAAACCTGAGTTCGTTACATATGTCGAGGCAGGTTTGCCGGGTAATTATTTCAGTCCCGGTTTGATTATAGTAGCTAAAATTTCTGATCAGCCGTTTGCCTGTTCCCAGGCTCATAGCTGTTACGGCTGCCGCAAAAGAGAGCGCATTTTCATTCTGATTTAATTTGGCCATTGCTCGGGGTTGGTCCGCCAGCTGTTTAAAAGTTTGATATCGTCGCTTTTGACGGCTCCTTTTTCTACCGCCACATCAATCAACGTATTATAATCAGTTAGCGTATAAAGGGGAATGTTGTGAGCACCGATTTTTTGATTGGCTTTATCGAATCCATAGGTAAAAATGGCAAGAATGGCGGTGGTTTTTGCACCAATAAAATTCAGTGCTTCCACAACAGAGATGACAGATCCGCCCGTAGAAATCAGGTCTTCAATGACAATAGTGGACTGGCCTTTGTCGACCCCGCCTTCAATCTGGTTGCCCAATCCATAAGCTTTTGCCTTGGCGCGAACATAGGCTAGAGGAAGATCCATGCTTCCCGCAACCCATGCAGCATGAGGGATACCTGCGGTGGCGGTTCCGGTAATGACATCCGGCTTTTCAAGTTCATTTTCAATAATTGAAATTAATGCCTGTGCAATTTTCTTACGTATAGATGGATATCGTAATGTGAGGCGGTTATCGCAATAAATTGGTGAATTCCATCCTGACGCCCATGTAAACGGATCGTTAGGTTGAAGTAAAACAGCGTTAATATCGAGTAAAAGTGCTGCCAGCTCTCGTGAAAAAGCCTTATCTATAATTGTATATTTTTGTTCTGTATCGATCATTTGGTAGTGCGTCTTCTTTTTTTAATTCGTCTTGATCTCCGGATGATTTTAAAACTCCGGCTCTCTATTGTAGGAGCGAAGGGAGTGACAACAGGGCTATCAACCCCACAGATGCATAGATGCCTGCAAGGAGATCATCAAATAATATACCAAATTTTCCGGGAAATTTCTCTACCCGCTTAATCCCTAACACTTTAGTAATATCGAAAAGACGAAATAACAAGAATCCAAAAAGGAGAGAGGTAAGAGTCAGGTCAAAACCATATGCAACATATCCCGCAAAAACGAGCGTCTGGCCTGCACATTCATCCATAACGAATTCTCCGGGATCCTCGCCAAACTCTTTGACCGATGCCGGCGCCGTCCAAAGTGATAAGACGCAAGCCAAAACGGTAAGTACAGTTAAGCCCCATACATGATAAAGAAGATAAGATCCGTAAATAAATGGGAGAAAAAGCAGGCTGCCCATCGTACCTGGCGCTTTTGGGATACGGCCTGCGTAGAAAAGCGTACCTAAAAATAGCTTAAATGAATGAACAGCCGTGCCGAATGTCATTCAGTTGAGGAGAATAGATTTCGGTTTACATACAAGTACTCCAAACCTGAGTACACCGTAATGACGGTTACAGCTATCAGCCCCCAGTATAAGATGTTAGTATCAAAAATCGTCTGAACTATCTCAGCCGTTGCGCCTGGAATCAAAACCAGGAACCCCAGCAGAAGTGCAACATAGAGATAGCCCATCTGCGTGGCTGTTTTTATTTTGGCCGTCTTCCGGGTCTGCATCACAATTCCTTTTCTGTCGGAGAAAATTCTAAGTAACGTTATTGTGATATCCCGGATAATAATCAGGATGATGGCCCACCAGACAAACTGTGATGCATCTACAAATGGAAGACTAACGAACCCGGCAAATGTCAGGAATTTGTCTGCAAGGGGATCCAGGAATATTCCGAACGTACTTTCCACTTCATATTTGCGGGCAAAATATCCGTCAAAGAAATCTGTTAATGCAGCTACGGTAAAGACAACAAGGCTAATACCTCGCCAAATCAGATCTTCCTGGACAAAAAGAAGAAAAAATATAGGGGCCAGCAACAACCTGAAACCGCTTAATATGTTTGGTAATGATTTCACATCATGAAGGTAACGGTGTAAGAGCAAAGTTGTTAGTAAGATTTTTTCTATCAAATTTCATCAAGGCACAACAAACTCCTATTTTCAAAGCCATGAAAACAGCACATATCATTTCAATTGGCAATGAACTTCTCATTGGTGACACAGTAAACACCAATGCATCATGGCTGGGGCGCTACCTGAACGAGCAGGGGTTTGATGTTAAGCAGGTTATGACTCTGCCGGACGATTATGATATGCTTATGGCAAAAATGAGCGAAAGTTTTGAAACGGCAGATTTTACCGTGGTAACGGGAGGGCTTGGTCCAACTCATGACGATATCACGAAAAAAGTGATTGTTGATCTTTTTGAGTCGAAGCTTATTGAAAACAAAAATGTACTCAATCATATAAAAGAAATATTTCAACGACGGGGATTCAAGTTTGGAAAATCAAATGCTGACCAGGCACTGGTTCCGGACATTTGTGATGTGATGTTCAACCGGAAAGGAACGGCACCCGGGTTGTGGATCGATCAGGATGCACGGGCGATGGCCGTGATGCCGGGTGTACCACACGAGATGAAATACCTTGCTGAAAATGAAATCACACCGAGGCTTTACAGTATATTTCCTGACCGTGCGGTGAGGTCAATCCGATATTTCCATACGGCCGGTGTCCCCGAAAGTACGCTCAGCGATGATGTAATTGGTGATTTGAGTGACTATCTGAATATTGGCATTGAGGTTGCTTTTCTGCCAAATGCGGGGGGAGTTAAAATCAGGGTTGGGTATCGCGGAGAAGATATTGAACAAGCAGAGTCAGCAATGGATCAGTTCAGGTCAATGCTTCTCGATCGTGCGGGTGATATGATTTACGGGGAAGGAAAAGTATGTCATCATGCAGAGGTGGTAGGTGAAAAGTTAAGCGAGCTGGGTAAAATGATTGCTGTAGCTGAAAGCTGTACCGGCGGCCGGCTTTCCGATACGATAACGGACATACCCGGCAGCAGCAACTATATGCTTGGAGGCGTGTTGTCCTATGCAAACTCCGTGAAAATAAATCAGCTGTCGGTAAAAGAATCTGATCTTGAAACGCATGGTGCGGTCAGTGCTCCTGTTGCACTGCAAATGGCTAAAGGAGTTGCAGAACTTACAGGCGCTGATATCGGCGTGTCCACAACAGGAGTAGCAGGACCCGGCGGCGGAACCATGGAAAAGCCTGTAGGAACTGTCTGGATGGGATTTTGGTCTGAAAATACGCATTTTGCCCTCAAAGGACTTTTCACTGAAGACAGAGACATTAATAAGCAGCGCACAACAAGTGTTGTTCTTGAAACTGTCCGCAGGCAGCTGAATGGTATTGAGTCTTTTCCCTATAATCTCACCCCGGTCTATAAGTGATTACACTTCTGTTAAACATACTATTGCTTACGGCAGCTGTGCAGGATACGACTCAGGAAACATCACCTGCTGACTCCATCTCGTTTAATACAGCGGGTATGGATACGCTGCAGTCTCTGATGGGACCAGAAGCCGGGACGGAAGAACAAGATGAGGAACAACTTGAAATTATACAGGTGTGGAATTACGAAACCCGTCCGGGATTTAAAGTTCAGGAAACCGACAGCACGCTCCGCTGGGTAAATACACTTAGCCTGACTCAGCGATTTTATCGATACCCCGGGGCCATCACATATAGAACGGGTACGCTTGGCCGAATGGACGGCATTCAGATGCATGCGTATGAAAACAGAAACTTTACGGCTGAACTTGATGGTCTTTTGATTAACGATCCGCTGACGGGCGCGGTAAACTGGAACCGGGTACCGATCCATAAAGTCAGTTCAATGGATGTTTCCTCATTCGGGCCTGATTTTAATACAAATATTCGCTTGCGCGACCACTACCTGGTGCAGCCTCGGACATATTTGAATTTTGATGAGAGCACTTACAATTTCAGAAATCTTGAGTTTTCAGCTACGCATAATTTGCAGCCCGGAACCAACCTTGAGCTATCATTTTGGGACAGGCGTGATGGAATTGGTTACAGTAGAAGTGCGGTAGAAGGGAATCAAATTTTGTTCAGGGGGTATCATCAGCTTAGCAGTCACTGGCTGTTAAGAGCAGGTTATATCACTAACGCAATGGAGCAGCAACAGCCGTTTGGCTATATCCTGGGCGATCCATCACAATTCCCGTTCAATCCATTTATCGCGACACCAAACCAGAGAAGCGCCGTTTCTGACGAATCATCAAAAGATATTTATGTACAGACACACTTTCGGCGTGATTCAACAAAGGCGGTTGCTACTGAGCTTGGGCTCCACTATCAGATTAACAAACGATCACTCTCTTATAGTGCTGATACAGTGGCAACGGATTTTCGAAACATAGAGTTTTACGCCCGTCAGACACTGCAGAACGGCGGGGCAGAAGCAGCTGTTACTGCACGGCCTTTTATTCTGGAAAACAGGTCGGATCAGCTGACTGAAAATAGCTGGCTGGGCGTAAAAGGAAACCTGGAAGGCAGTTTAACTCTTATCCCATCTGTGGAACTTGCTTTAACGGCGAGGGGAACCGTCAGAAATGATTCTAAATATGAATCCAAAGCCGGAGGCCGGTTATCAGCAACTCTGTTTCCCTGGCTGAACGTTTCCGCATTTGGGGGATATGCCAGCCAGATACCAAGCCTGCAGGCCCTTTACTGGCAAAGCGATGAATTTTCAGGCAATAGTGATCTGAAAAACGAGGTTTCCACTAATGCGGGAGTTGCGGCCAGGATAGGACTTGGGAGCTATTTTTCAATTGACGGCCGCTTAGACATTCGACAGGTGGAACAAGGGGTATTTGTAAACCGGACAGGTCTGGCCGTGGAAAGTTTTGAAAATATAGACCCCTATACGTCAATGTCGGCGACCGGAAGCCTGAACCTGCATTCGCCACTTTTTGAGGGAATGGCTTCGGCAACGTATAAAACATTTGAATCAGACGACCTGGAAAATCCGGTAAACGCCGGGTTGCAAAGCTCGGGTGACAGGATGTGGCTTAAAGGGAGTCTTTATTGGAAAAACTACCTGTTTAACCGTGCTACTTTCGTGAAAGCGGGTTTAGTAGGAATGTATTCACCCAACGTGATGCGAACTGCAGAATACATCGTACCTTTAAACCGGTGGCAGCATGGAACACAGGCGCTCACTAATCCGCCATACAGCCGGGTTGATATAGATGTATCCGCAAGAATCCGCTGGTTTATGGTACTTCTCAGGTGGGAAAATATATTTGATCGTGTTAATCAGCGCGGGTACTTTGAATCAGTAGGGTACCCGATGCCGGAACAAAGATTTATACTTGGACTACGAATTTTATTCACAAACTAATATTAGCAGATGAGCGTAGGATATTTAATAAAAGAAGGACTTGCGGGACTATCCAGAGCCCGACTTGCTGCATTTACATCCATTTTTTCACTCTTTCTGGCGGTGCTTCTCATAGGAGTGTTGGCTCGCATCGGGTTCAATGCTTTTGAAGTATCGCAAATGCTGCGGGAACAGGTAGAGGTGGAAATTTTTCTGGAAGATCTTGATTCACAGTCCACCAATGAACTCAGGCAGCGAATAGCATCAGCCGCTTTTGTGGAGGATCTCAATTACATTTCACAGGATAGTGCTTCACAAGTATTTCGGCAGGAATTTGGGATGGGGAGTGAAGCAATTGCAGATCTCAATTTTTTGCCGGCGTCATTCCGCTTAAAAATGTCGGATGAAGCTTCAGTGTCGCAGGTTGATTCTGTGGCACAGTCATTCAGCGGCCTGAATGGAGTAGAAGATGTGCGATTTAACCTGGCGCTTCTTCAGCTGCTGGAAAGACGTACCGACCAGCTTGCGATGGGCGGGGCAGTTCTTGGGATTTTTATCCTGTTTATTGCCATGATCCTGGTATTTAATACGATACGGCTCACGATCTATGCCAAGCGTGATCTGATAAGGGCAATGAAACTGGTTGGGGCAACCAATGGGTTTATACGAAGGCCTTTTTTGGTGGAGGGAATTGTGCAGGGGCTCATCGCGGGGAGTGCCGCTGCGGCCATAATTTACTTTTTGTTCGACTGGGTTATACCTCGAAATATATCTCAGATCGGTGTTTTGAGCTGGCCGCTGGGCCGCTGGTACTTTTTGATTGGTGGCGTGATACTGCTCGCCGTCGTCATGGGGTGGATGGGAAGCCGGTGGGCTGCCCGGAAATTTATCAAAGATACGAGTGTTTACGCCTGATGCTTAAAAATCTGAACGCGCCCTTGTTTTTGAGGCAAAGAGAGAAAGCCAATATAGTACGATAGTACGTTCTAATGTATAAGCACGTAATGAATAGTGTATCAGATCAGTTTGTAAAAAGCTTTAAGCGTCTGACAAACTCTTAATCTTATCCCCGGCTTTTTGCCGGCGCTCGCATTCTTTCACGTCATTACAGGTGCCGAACAGGTGAAGCGAATGCCCCTCAATATTGAAATCGTAAATCTGTTCCATAAGATTCTGGATTTCAAGAATTCGGGGATCACAGAATTCAATCACAACACCACACTTCTTGCATATCATATGGTCGTGCTGCTGGTAGGCATACGATCGTTCATAGTAATATTGATTTTTACCGAACTGCTGCCGCTGTACAAGGCCGCATTCAATTAGCAGATCCAGAGTGTTGTACACGGTTGCCCGGGAAACCCTGGTGCCGGTATTCTTCATGTTGAAGAATATGTCATCTGCATCGAAATGCCCCTCTGACCTGTAAATTTCTTCCAGAACCATAAACCGTTCCGGCGTCTGACGCTGATTTTTTTCTTTCAGGTAGGTCCGGAAAATTTCTTTTACGAGATCAATTGTGTCTTCATGCGCTGGATGTGCCATGGTAAAAAGTTTTTAACTATTAAAAGCGATGAACGATATGTGCTAAAACGTTCTTATTTTTTCTGTCGTACTCAAAAAATTGATAATCTGAAGTGCCCCTGTAAGTAATTTCATTGGAGTTAAATAGTCTGCGGTGCTGCTGAGACTATTATGGGATGGCAAAGGGAACCATTTCTTTTAAATTTACTGAAATCGGCTATCTTATATTTAGTCTACCATACATAAAAAAATTATTCTTATGCCAACAATCGTTGCTTTTGAAACACTGACGGACCTTTATCAGAATATCGTATCAAAATACAAAAATTCTGATAAAACGGCGTTCGCTTATAAACCAACTGCAGATGAGCCCTACAGATCCATTACCTGGGGTGAAGTAGAGGATGATGTAAAGTCTGTAGCCAGCTACCTGATTGATCAGGATATTAAAAAAGATGACAGGGTCGCAATACTGAGTGAAAACCGGTACGAGTGGGCGGTCGTTGACCTTGCAATACAAATGGCGGGGGCAATAAATGTTTCATTATATGCAACATTGCCACCAGGCCAGTGTGAGTATATACTAAAAGATTCCGAGGCAAAAATCTTCTTCGTTTCAACTGGCATTCAGCTCAAAAAAGCTGTCCAGGTTTTTGACGCATGTAAAGATTTAAAACAGATTATCGCCTTTGATGAGCCGAAAGTTCAAAAATACATCGAGAAAGACTATGTGAAACTGTTTGATACAGTATGTGCAGCCGGATCGAAAGCTGAACCCCAGCATTCCGGTGAGTTGAAAAAACGAATTAAAGGCACATCACCGGAAGACATTGCCACTCTGATCTATACCTCCGGAACCACCGGCCAGCCGAAAGGAGCCATGCTAACCCATCGTAACATTGTCAGTAATGTGAAAGCAGCTCATGATGCAATCAGCATTGACGACAGTGATCGATGCCTGTCATTTTTACCGCTTTGTCATTCTTTTGAAAGAACCGGTGGATATTATGCAATGATGGCCGGCGGGGCAGAAATTTATTACGCCGAAAGTGTAGACACTGTAGCACGAAATATGCTTGAAGCCCATCCTACAATTGTGGTGAGCGTTCCGCGGCTGTTTGAGAAAATTTACAACCTGGTAACTAAGAATGTTCAGAAGGGAAGTGCTGTTCAGCAGGCAATTTTTGATTGGGCACTGTCTGTGGGTGAAAAATACTGGAAAGGTAAGCGCGGCATTGTAAGCGTTCAAAAAACCATTGCAGATAAACTTGTTTTTGACAAGCTCAAAGAGCGGACCGGTGGAAATATCAAGTTCTTTGTGTCAGGTGGGGCAGCGCTTCCGTCTGAAATCGGGGCATTTTTTATGTCAGCCGGACTCAACATTCTGGAGGGTTACGGATTAACTGAAACGTCTCCGGTCATGTGCTGTAACAGGTATGGCGAGGAAGAAATGGGAACAGTCGGTAAAGTTATCAATGGTGTGACAGTGGGAATTCAGCGTCTTGATGACAATGAAATTATTGCAACGCTCAGTGGGGAAGAGTATCCATCCGACCTTACATCTGAACAAGGGGAAATCCTGAATCGTGGCCCGAACACAATGAAGGGATACTGGAAGAACGAGGAAGCAACGAAGGAGATGATCGATGACGATGGATGGCTTCATACGGGCGATGTAGGCCGTTTTGTAAACGGTCGACTGCAGATCACCGATCGCATCAAACACATGATTGTGAATGCCGGCGGAAAGAACATTTATCCCGGACCGATAGAGGATATGTTTAAAACAAGTAAATGGATTGACCAGCTTGTGGTAGTGGGTGAAAAACAGGCGTATATGGCTGCACTCATCGTGCCTGATTTCGAAGCCCTGGAAAGCCATGCCCGGCAAAACGATATTCAATTCGACGATATCGAGGATCTGCTGGATAAGGAGTCTATAATAAACCTATTCAGCAAAGAATTGCGGAGTTTTTCCAAGGAACTGGCATCGCACGAAAAAATAAGGGATTTCCGGTTATTGCCACAGGAGTTTTCCGTTGAAACCGGAGAACTAACCCCGACGCTCAAAGTGAAGCGTAGGGTTATTGAGGATAAATATGGTCACCTGATCGAAGATATCTTCAGCGAGGATTAAGAAATCATTCCTAAGAGACTCATCCGATGACTCGCAATTCAACACACAGGGTCAATCAGGCGCCCTGTGCGTCTTTTTCGTCATTTCTGGACTTGCGCGCATTTATAAATGATTGTATACCGGCAATCACAAAGTAGATACAAATTGTAGCCATCGCTGCCTGGGCATATGCAGCATTGGGGCGTTCCAGTGTATTGCCACCCAGCACTCCCAATACGTTGATGAGCCCGCTAAACGAGCCACCTATGCCTAAAATGGCCAGTAATAGTGCGGCATGCATCGAATGCTTGCGCATCGATTCTTTTTTAATTCCCAGTACACCAAGACCAATAAATGCAATACCGAAAAATGCCGGGATGAGAGCTGTGGCACTTGCGGCGCCTGTGAGCAGGAACGACGCGGCGCCCAGGATTACCATAATGATTCCAATAATGACAGATAATTTTGACAAAATAAGTTAGATATAGAGTTGGAGTTAAAGTTTAGACTGTACCGATTTCAAAAACAACTTAACACGTCGTCGGTTTACACCCAAATCACCTTTTCCGGTTCGGCTTCTGCTGGATACATGCAGCAACGTAACGCCATCCGAGGGACCGTCGGTAAGATGAATCTGAAAATCATCACGAAATCCAAATACCGGGATTTTAAAAACAGCATCCATTTTAAGGCTATCAGAGTTTGAATCCAATTCTTCAGCCTCCATTTCACGTAAAGCATCCTCACTTGCTTCAAAAAGTGTTTCAGAATCTGTTTCCATTTTTATAGATAACCGCACGCAGTTTGGCGAGTCAGGACACGTTGGAATCGGATTTGAATCCAGCGGCTGGTAGTCATCGGGGAAATCAGAATTTACGGTTCCTTTAAAAGGCCCCACCAAATTTAGAACGATAATCAGCGCAATAGCCAAAAGACCGTAAATAATCCACTTTGAAGTCATAGCATAAGCTGTTTGATTGTCGGGAGTAGTTTCATGATTCGGTCAACAGATAGCAATCATTTTTGACTTGGCATAGTTCAGGTGAAACAGATTATTGGGGGAATCCGGTTCCTTGGATGAGGAAGCTTTCTGAAAATAAAAAAGGCCTGCTGAAAATCAGCAAGCCTTTAAATCGATCATTAAAATGATAAGATCAGTTTTGAAGCCTGAAAACAACCGGTAAACTATACTGAACGCGTACCGGCCGGCCGCGCTGCATACCGGGTTTGAACTTGGCTTGTCGTACAGCTCTTAGTGCCTCTTCGTCAGCCCCACCGCCAATACCGCGTATAACACGAGGATTTTCGACTTCGCCGCGTTCATTCACGATAAACTGAACGTAAACACGTCCTTCTATACCGGCACGCCGGGCCATCTCGGGGTATTCAATTTCTTTTTGTATGGATGCAAGACCACCAATCAGTTCAGGCATTTCCTCTACAACGACAAAGAAATCTTCTTCAGGTTCTTCTTCTTCCTGTGGAGGTGGCGGCATTTCCAGCCGATCATTAAGATCAAATTCAGCGTTAATGTCGATGTTCACATCTTCGATAATTTCGTCATTAGGAACCTCAACAGGGACCGGCGGACGAGGAGGTGGGGGGGGTGTCTCAATTTGTTCGGTTTGAATAACTTCTTCCATCTCAACAACTTCCTGTTCGTCGAGGGTGTACTCGTCAGGCGATTCGCTGGTTAAATCAACTTTAACAGCGAGAATGAAAATAGCGAGTGCTACAATAAGGCCGAGCTGAAGAAATACCGTGTAATATTTCCTTAAGTCTGCGTCTGGTTTTTTACGATCCATAATTAATGAGGCGATTTGTTCAAAGTAACATGTCAGTATACATTAAATACCACTAAGTTTCCAACGTGTTCCGCTCCTTGATATTATTTTTTGTTAAAATAGGGGTTAGATGTTTTCTATACTTTGTTTTAATCCACCAGAGGAGCAGAACTGCCGTCAATGAGCCGGCTGAATCAGCCGCCGCATCTCTCAGGCTTGCATACCGGCCCACCGACATCATTTCCTGCAGATATTCTATAGTGAGCCCGAACACGGTACCGGCAATAAAAATAAAAAGTAATGGAGCGTCCTTCCTGCTGTAAAGAATAAGAGAAAACCCAAACAGGAAACTCCATCCGAAAAAGATCAGAAAGTGTCCAATTTTGTCATAATTGAACACAGAACTACCCTGGAAGTTATCCGGTGGCAGTAGTGTGATAAGCAACGTTAAAATGGTGAGGGCAACAAACAGAAAGTAGACCACATACTTTCGTGCTGCGAGAAATGAAATAAGTTTACCTATCATAAATATCGCTCGGTTGCGGCTCTTTAATTTTTTCTGCTGTTAAATAAATAGATAGTAATGCGTCTGTTATCGACGAGTCAATCTTTTTACTTACAGCCAATTTGCCGGCAATAGTTCCTGCAAGTACATCACCAAATCCTGCTCTTGCAAATATCCGGGTGTCGTAACCAGTGATGAATAATCCGTTTTCAGGAGTGGCAAGAATGGCGGGGTATCCTTTTGATAGAATTCTGCACCCCTCATCTTGTGAAATTTTCTCAATGCTGGCAAGGCGATCTGAACCGGAGGGCGTGCTCACCCCGATATACTTTGCCAGTTCACCGGGATGGGGTGTGATCAGCCAGTTCGATTTATCAACCCCGGCACATTCAGCCCAAACAGCTAGCCCATCCGCATCGAGAATGACCTGAGTATCAATGGTTGTCAAAAGCTTCAGGACGCATTTTTGTGTACTTGCGGCAAGCCCGAGACCGGGACCGATAAGTACACTGCCGGGTTTCTCAGCAATTTTTTTTAAGATCGCAGCTGTGTGCCTGTTGGTAAAATGGACGTCATCACTGTTCCCAACGGGTATTTTGATGATTTCAGGCAGTACTTGTTCGTAAATGGGCAGCAGTCCTTTGGGGGAATAAAGAATAACGGCGCCGGCCCCGGCATTCCAGGCACTTCTGGCCGCCATAATTGCGGCACCGGTCATGCCTTCAGATCCTGCAACAATATGAACCGTGCCTTTATCATACTTATGATCGGCAACAGGCTGATGCCTGCTGAATTCCTCTGTCAGCGGTGTATCAATCAAAACAGCTTTGTGTTCTCTCAAGTAGTTCGGGAATGGAAGGTCGGCAAGCGTCAAATCTCCTGTAACCGACGGCCCGTCTGCCAGATAAAAACCCACTTTGTTTGTTCCGAACGTAATTGTGTGATGTGCATGGATACATGTGCCGAGGATCTCACCGGTATCACAGTTGAGCCCGGTTGGGATATCCATCGCAAAGATTGGAAGGCCGGCATCGTTCAATTTATCAACGAAATCTGCCATAGGCTTGCGAACTTCAGAGGTTAAACCTGTGCCGATCATACCATCGACGGCGTAGTTAAACGTGCCCCATTCCAGCGCATCAGTGTCAATATCAATATCAAATTTAAAATGGATATCAGAACCGTGATCAGACAGTTTTTTAAGGAGATCGTAGTTTCTTTGGGCGTCATCTGAAAAGCTATCTGACCCGGAAGTCAGCATCAGCGTAACAGAATGCCCTGCTGTTTCGGACAGGTATCGTGCAGCCACAAAGGCATCACCGGCGTTGTTGCCTTTGCCGCAGACAAAAACACCTGAGGCTTCTTCGCCAACATGTTTTTGAATTGTCTCCGCCGCTTGTTTACCTGCAATTTCCATCAGCGTAATGCTGTCAATTCCGAACTCTCCGATGGTGGATTGATCAAGATTTCGGCTCTGCTCCCGGGTAGTCAGCCTCAGGAATCGATTGTTGGGTTGCTCTAACGGCATAGTGTCTTAGTAAAAGTTGATCTGAATCAGGATCAGTAGGCGCGGGCAAACAGCACGCGTCGTTCAGATGGCTTCCCGGTAACCATGCATTTCCCGGTTTCATCAGACGGCTCGAGTGGAATGCAGCGAATCGTCGCCTTTGTATCCTGTTTAATTTTCTCTTCTGTCTCAGCTGTTCCGTCCCAATGGGCATAAATGAAACCACCTTTTTCAATCTCTTTTTGAAACTCTTTATAGCTGTCGACAGTTCGGGTACCATTGTCCATGCGTTCTTTTGCCGAGTTATACAGGTCCGACTGAATTTGAGTCAGCAGGTTGTCAATATGTTCTGCAATCCCGACGCGTGATACGATATTTTTTTCGAGTGTGTCCCGCCTGGCAAGTTCAACATTATTGTTTTCCACATCGCGGGGCCCCACGGCCATGCGAAGCGGCACGCCCTGTGCCTCATGTTCGGCAAACTTATAGCCCGGGTTCTGGTTTTCCCTGTCGTCCAGCTTCACCCTGACGCCCAACGCCTTAAGGTCATCAATGATTGGCTGAGCGTAATTCAAAACAGTCTCTTTTTGCTCATCACTTCTAAAAATAGGCACAACTACCACTTGCTCAGGGGCAAGCTTGGGAGGAATCACGAGCCCGTTATCGTCAGAATGCGTCATGATAAGGCCGCCCACAAGCCGGGTAGATACTCCCCAGCTGGTTGCCCAAACATAGCTGTGCTCGCCATCTTTACCCTGGAATTTTACGTCAAACGCCTTGGCAAAATTCTGACCCAGAAAGTGGGATGTACCCGCCTGCAGAGCTTTTCCATCCTGCATCAACGCTTCAATACAGTAAGTGTCTTCTGCGCCGGCAAACCGTTCGGATTCCGTTTTCACACCGGTAATCACCGGCATGGCCATGTAACCCTCTGCAAATGTTTTATAGACGCCGAGCATGCGTTCGGTCTCTTCAACCGCTTCTTCTTTAGTGGCGTGAGCCGTGTGGCCTTCCTGCCACAGAAATTCCATAGTTCGTAAAAAGAGGCGTGTTCTCATTTCCCATCGAACCACGTTAGCCCACTGGTTGATCAGGATCGGGAGGTCGCGATAGGACTGAATCCAATTCCGGTAGGAATCCCAGATAATCGTTTCAGACGTAGGGCGTACGATCAGCTCCTCTTCGAGCTTTGACTCAGGGTCTACTTCAACGCCATTATCGACGCTTTTCAGCCGGCTGTGGGTTACCACGGCACACTCCTTTGCAAACCCTTCCACATGCTGTGCTTCTTTAGACAGAAATGATTTGGGGATGAACAGCGGGAAGTAGGCGTTCTCGTGACCCGTTTCCTTGAACATGGTATCGAGCGCGGCTTTCATATTTTCCCAGAGCGCAAAGCCGTGCGGCCGAATAACCATACAGCCGCGGACAGGGGAATGGTCGGCCAGCTTTGCCTCTTTTACTACGTCAAGATACCATTGTGAATAATCGTCGTTCCTATTTGTGATCCGTTTAGCCATGCTATGAGATGCTGCGTGTCAGTTTTCAAGGTTAAGGTGTGTTTCAGACCGTAAAGATAAAGAATCCTGTGCAGAGAAAAGAGATCGAAAAAAATTGATTCCTCAGCTTCAACCTTAGTCTAAAAAATCATATCTTTGGTGCTCTCTTGGATTACAGCTGTACTCAAAACGTGTCAGAAAATAGTTCAAGAGTTTGTTGTGACATAAGATGACATGTCGTGGTAGCTCAGGTGGTTAGAGCGTCGGATTCATAACCCGGAGGTCGGCGGTTCAATTCCGCCCCACGATACATTTAAAAAAGGCTTTGCTCAATTCATTAAGAGCAGAGCCTTTTTTATTTTTACCAACTAGGAGAGAACAAAATGTTTAGTGAAACAGCTGTGCATCATGTCTATGTGTTATACTCTCCACGCCAAAAGAGAATTTATATCAAGAAATCTTTGATAATAATCACTGGCGTATTGCTTCAACAATGAATGACTATAGCAATGCATTATTGTTGAATAAGTTGTACACTAAACTGATTCACTTCTGAATAAAAGCTTTTTGATTCTCAAGGACCAGCTGGGTGAAGATGATCCAAAAACAGTATATGCTTTAAAAAAGACTGAATGAGCATTAAAACTGCACTTCATACATATTAAGCTCTAAACCCATTCAATAAGTATAGATTTTCTACAATTGCCAGTAGATCTAAAACAAAATTAAATAATACTCCTCTGCTTTAACCACAGTGTTTATGCTAATTTCAAAAAATACCCGTCCAATAAAATGTACCCCTGCTCCCTATTATCTTTAATTTTACATTTTAATAGCCCGAAATTATACAATCTCCGTTTTTCATCGCTTCATCAAGCGGGTTTTCAACTGATTTGCCGTTCAATACGTACATTGTATTAGTTCCCGCAAATGAGCTAGAGAGTGCCTGATCTTTATAATATTGAGCTATCACTTCCCTTGTTTTTTCTGAATAGGTACATGTCATTAAGCCATCACCGGGCATTTCTTCTTTGTATTCGCATAATCCATCGGCATTAAGACCCACGACTTTTCTTGTTAATTCTTCACCGGAAAATGGATGAACGAATTCTTCTGAATAGGCCGTGCATTTTTCAAGGTTTCCTGGTAAACCACTGGAAGACACATCTGGATTTTCATCCGTTTCTTCAGTAGCTGCAGTTTCTGGAATTGCTTCTGTAGATTCCACGGTATCAGTTCTAAGTTTATTCTCATCGGATGTACAACTGCTTAGCATTGTTAGTCCGACAATTGTAATCATTAAAATTGCAGATAATTTTTTCATGAGCCTATTTTTTCTTTCTTATTCCAAATTAATAGATGCCGTTGCACCACGCTTGTCTGTATATGCGTAAAAAGCAGGCTGTACATGTCATGAAAGGTTTAAATATTTTCAGATAAAATGAGTCAGGATAGAGATCCATTACGCATTGGAGATTAGACGTTTACTTTTTTTGAATGAAACCAATAATAGAATCAAGAATAGGACCAATCATGAATATCTCTAAATCAATTACGCTATGTTTGGCAATTCAAATAGTACTTATTGGCTGTTCAAACAATGAACAACCTTCCGCAAATGTTTCAGAATCCGGCATTAAAGTGCTCGAAACAACAATCGAGCGACAGGATGAAGGAGAGCACATAAAAGATCAATCCGAAATAAAAATTCTTTTACCAAGTACAAAAAAAGATTTCTTAAAAATAGATCGGCAAAATTCGATAGTCTCCAAAGCTGTTGATGATTCAGGGGTAGATCTATTAAAAGCTGATGCTAAAGCAAAACAAGAGAGTGTGGGAAAATGGTGGCATGAACCAGATATAATAACAGGTTTTGGAAAGCATCCTTATCAGGATGGCGTTTGGGTAGACATTACTTTCAGTGCTGTTCCATCCATGGATGCTGATCAAATAGAACTCACTGGTAATCTGGTTCTCCAATATGATACAGGTGAAACAAAGACTGATACGTTATCCAACTTACCTTTAAAAATGGATCTTGAAACAGATGGGGTTGAAACCAGGATTGGAAATATACTGGTTTATGGAACCGGCGGTGTTGAAACAGAAGATACCAGATATTGGAGCTATAATGTTGTTGGAGACGTTGAGATTGTACGTGTTAAAGTTTTGGGTAACGACGACACCAGTAAAATGTTGGAGAGTACAGGTGGCAGAGGAGTATCATCAACCGGCTTTGTATTACTTCAACCTATAGATCTGGAGATGGTCACTTTGGAAATTGTATCCAAAGTTCTGCAAAACGAAGAGATCCCGCTAGATCTTACTGTGGAAATAGAATAATGACTGCTTATTTATTTTAAAATCGCATGTCGTTACTGAATAAATCCATTTATTCAGTATAATATTCTCAGCCGGCTGGCAGTTTGATTTCCCCAGGGGATCTCCCCGGGGTAACACTGGGTTTTGCAATCATCATTTAAGAGACGAGCTCAGGTTCAAGATGGGCACCTCACCTAATCAGCGTCCTGCTTCCAAAAGTTGCCGGTAATCTTTACATCCTGCCCTAGCTCATTGATAATTTCGGCGTTAATTTCTCCCGTCACGTCATACTCTTGGCCATCATTACTAATATTTTGCTCTATTGTAACCGTACCAATGGCGTTTGTAAGTCCATCAAACTGATCACCGGATTGAAACCACAGCTCAGCTGTTACTTCACTGATATTTCCTGAATTTTCAAGTAATAACCGTGTACTGCGTAACTCATGTGTTTTGGAAATGGCAGAATTATCAGGACTAATATCATTTGGAAAGCTCAGCCTGAATGCAAGCGTACCTTCTTCTGTTACCACTCGTAATTGCCGAAAGTAATTCCCTCCTAAAAGAGCTCCATTGGCCCACCCAAATACACGGTCGCTTCCAATATTTTCTGTATTCCCGTCTGGATATTCCAGCGTAATATCACTTCCTTCGGGTCCCGTTATAAAGCCAAATCCTCCTGAAGTGGGGTTGTCACTGCAGGCTATCGTAAAAAATGTGGCAAATAAAGCGATAAATAGTAGTTTAATAACTATGCGCATGATGTTATTTCCTCTTGTAACTTTTACTAATTGAGATTAAAATTTTAATACTGTATTAGCTTTCACCCTTATACAGAAAGCTTTATTGTCAGAGATTACCCGAAATATTTAGTCTTTTTTCTTAAAGTCAATTTACCCGATGAATTCACGCTTTTATTTTTATCGATTTAATTGCACATTATTTCAGCATGAGCAATTAGTACCACTATACTATGCGTAGTTAAAAATTAAGTTGGCTCACATTTTTTATTTGTTAGCAATATGTCCAGTACATCAGAGGTAACACTTATTCTTCATGAAGCCAGAGAAGATTCTGAAAAGGCATACAAAAAGCTATTTCCGCTGGTCTATGATCGGCTTAAAGACATCGCCTATATGCGTATTATGCGGGAAAAGGATCACACGTATTCCAAAACAGATTTAGTGCATGAAGCATACTTTGATCTTATAGATATTGATAATGTTGACTGGAAAGATAGGGTCCACTTTTATTCCATTGCCTCTCGATGTATGAGACGTATTCTTATAGATCATGCCCGCAAGAAAAAAGCAGAGAAACGTGGTGGCAGCCAAAAGCCTGTAACATACATTGACGAAATAATGGAAGTTGAGCGTCAGGCTGAAGATTTAATCAACCTGGATGATTCACTAAATAAACTTGAAGAGCTCAATCCAAGACTTGCCAAAATTATTGAGTGCCGATACTTTGGTGAAATGACCTATGAAGATACTGCAGAAGCACTTGAGATTTCAGTAAGCACGGTAAAGCGTGACTGGACAAAAGCAAGAGGATTTCTATATAGAGAATTGAAGGGACGCTTTGGATAAATGAGCTGTTTCAATGCAGACTTTACGCCTTATATCGTGTAAGATTTACTTAAAAGACTGACGATGCAAAAAGAACGCTGGGAACAGATTGAATCTATTCTAGACACCGCACTTACGCTGGTTGGGGATGAGCGGACCACCTATGTTGAACAAGCCTGCGGAAATGACCAAAAGTTATTGGAAGAAGTATATGCTATCCTGGAGGCTGCTGAAGAGTCCGAACGCACCAGATTTCTGGAAAATATAGTCTCTGAAAGTGATCAGTTGATTAAGGATTTATCTAAGTCTTCTGTCGATGATGACTGGATTGGTACACGTATTGGCCCCTTCAGTATTACCGGGCAGCTGGGCAGCGGGGGCATGGGTGCCGTTTATAAAGCAAAACGGGTAGACGGGCAGTTTCAGCAGGAGGTAGCCATCAAGCTGCTGCAAAAAGGCATTCAATCTAAAGAGACCCTGCGCCGTTTTCGCCAGGAACAAGAGATTCTGGCGACACTCAAACACCCAAATATCGCACAGCTATACGATGGCGGTATTACCGATGACGGGCTTCCCTACCTGATTATGGAATACGTTGACGGGGTGGCTATTGACCAGTATTGCAACGATCATAAACTGACGATAGATCAACGAATTGAGCTTTTTACGGATGTTTGCCAAGCCGTACAGTTTGCTCATGCCAACCTGGTGATTCACCGCGACCTGAAAGCCCAGAATATCTTTGTGAACTCGGAAGGCATGGTCAAAGTGCTCGACTTTGGCATTGCTAAACTTCTGGATCCAAAACTCACCGAGCAAACACTTCTGATTACCCGCCCCGGACAAAAATTCTGGACCCCACAGTATGCGGCCCCGGAACAGGTGAAAGGCAAAAGCATTACTACAGCCACCGACGTATACGCGCTTGGCGTACTGCTGCACAAGCTGCTGACCGATACTTATCCGCTGGATTTGAAAGACAAAACGGTGGCAGAAGCTGAACAGATGATTGCTGAAGATGCTCCAAAGTCTCCCAGTCAATCTATTGAGGAATCTGAAGAACCGCATAAACTGGCTGCAATACGTCAAACCAAAGCAGCCGATCTCAGGAAAAAATTATCCGGCGATATAGATGCAATGGTCTTAAAAGCCCTGCGCAAAGAGCCGGAGTACCGCTATAACTCGGTGGCACAGCTTATCGAGGAGCTGGAACGCTGCCAAAACGGGCTGCCGCTTCTGGCCCGCAAGGATACAGTTTCATACCGGGTTGGCAAATTTTATCGCCGCAATAAAACCGGCGTAGCAATCACCGTAATGATCATCCTTTTTATTGCGGGTATAACCGGGTTTTATACCTGGCGGATTGCTCAGGAGCGCGACCTGGCGCAGGCCGAGACCGCCAAAGCTGAAGAGGTTATGGAGATGATGGTGGGGCTTTTTGAGGCGAATAATCCAAGCAACGCACAGGGGGAAACAATGAGCGTGCGTGAGGTACTCGAGGAGGGAACATCACGCATCCAAGATGAACTGAATGACCAGCCCGAGGTGAAAGCCGCACTGCTTGCCGCCATTAGCAGGGTTCATGAAAACCTCGGCTTCTATGAGGACGCCATTTCTCTGCAGGAGCAGGCATTAACGCTTAGAAGAAATACCCCATCCGTCGCAGGCGCTGATCTGGCAGAAAGCCTTGATAACCTGGGGGTTTTACATGCCCGGCAAGGGGCATTTGACAGTGCTGAACCGCTGTATCGGGAAGCACTGGCAATTAAGCTTGATACATACGACTCTCAGCATCCTGAAATTGCCAATAGTTACAATAACCTGGGCTTGCTTATGAGAGATAAAGGCGACTATGCTGCGGCCGATTCCCTGTTCCGTGCGTCTCTGGCTATCAAGCGCGAGCACTTTGATGAGGATCATTCAACCATAGCCAAAACCCTAAACAACCTGGCTACCCTGCTTGCCCGCCAGGGTGACCTTGAAAGTGCGCAATCTTTCTTTGAAGAAGTCCTTAGTCTGCGTCGAAATATCTACGGTGACAATCACCCGCTAACCGCTAATAGCCTTAACAACCTATCGGTTACCTATGCTATACAAGGGAATTTTGAAGCTTCAGCACCACTGATACGGGAAGCAGTGGCTATCCGCCGTAAAGTTCTTGGGGAAGAACACCCGCTCGTTGTTCAGAGTATGGGGAACCTCGCTTCAGTTTTGCGGGATCTGGGAGACTATCAGGCTGCCAAACCTATCTACGAGGAAGCGCTTAGCCTATCCAGGCAGAACTTTGGTGCAGACCATCCCACTACAATGAAATCTCAAAGCGGGTTAGCTAACCTGTTGGCTGAACAAGAGAACTACCAAAAAGCGGACTCACTGCTGCAAGAAGTTGTATCAGTACGGCGTGAGCGACTGGGTGAAGAGCATCCATTGCTGGCGCAAAGCCTCTATGAACTGGCTTCTGTACAGTACAGGGCAGGCGGCTATGAATCAGCTGCAAGGTTATCACGGGAGGCATTACAGATTCAACAGGCTACCTTACCAGAAGGGCACCGGCGCACCGCTCTTACGCAAAGCCTGCTGGGTGCATGCCTCACGGATCAGCAGCGCTATACGGAGGCCGAGCCCCTGCTTGACAAAAGTTACGCTTTACTTAGTGCTCAGCGCGGTCCACAGGACAAGGATACCCGGCAGGCCCTGCAGCGCCTTGTGAACCTCTATGAGGCCTGGGATAAACCCGAAAAAGCCGCTTTATACAGAGCTGAGTCCGCTGCTGACTCATAAAATTCAAACTGATAGCAATCACCAACGCTGCACGATACGTCTGGAAATGATTTCTGATATCGTTTGAACTAAAAGCTATCGGTTCCAAATTGATACCTCTTGGGCTCTGACCCGAGGTAGTTCATTCTTAGAGATAGTGAACCTATTGATGGGTAAAACATGGCTCACATTTAATGCGATCGCCTCTCTGGTTCTGTTGCCTGTTCGGTGTCTTCCCGCAAGTTGAAACGATTCTGTAAATATCGCGTCTCGAAAAACAAAAGGGAGACTTACCCGTATATTGATAAACAAACTTTTTTACTTAAATATCAGAAGGTGAGTTAATCGACTCAAAACCGTGCTGAGTTCTAACCAATTTCTTAATCAGCCATGTATAAGAAATATCTTATTTCCTTAATTATATGCCTCATTACACTAATCCTGGTTTCATGCGGGACTGAAAATGAAATTGAAACGGAGGAGCGCGGAACCATTTATTTGAGTGGTAATGGAGTTACAATCATGTGTCCTGATGGAGAGATCGGAGAGATTGGAGTTATTGATGGGGTTGCGTATGAGGTAGTGGATAGAAGTTTACTTATTCAGAGACTGGACGAGGGGAAAGATTTAAGTAAAGTGTGTGTGAGTAATGTCATTGATATGGATAGGTTGTTTGAGGATTCTGAATTCAATCAGCCTATCGGCAACTGGGATGTAAGTTCTGTTATCCGAATGGGGTGGATGTTTGTCAATTCCCAATTCAATCAGCCGATTGGTAATTGGGACGTAAGTTCTGTTGAGCAAATGGGGGGCATGTTTAGCCGTTCCGTATTCAATCAACCCATTGGTAACTGGAATGTAAGATCTGTTGAGGATATGGGGGGAATGTTCGGTTTTTCTGAATTCAATCAGCCGATCGGTAATTGGGATGTAAGCTCTGTGAAGCAAATGGGGTGGATGTTCGCACAATCCACATTTAATCAACCGATCGGTAATTGGGATGTAAATTCGGTGGAGCAAATGAGCGGCATGTTCGAAAATTCCCCTTTCAATCAACCCATAGGGGATTGGAATGTAAGATTTGTGACTAATATGAGGTATATGTTTCGTGGTTCCGAATTCAATCAACCTATAGGCGATTGGAATGTGGGTTCAGCTGAGTTTATGGAATGGATGTTTCATAGTTCGGATTTCAATCAGGATATCAGTACCTGGTGTGTAAGTAATATACCGTCTGAACCAACTAATTTTTCTACAGAAGCACCTCTAACCGACGTGAACAAACCTGTGTGGGGCACGTGTCCTTGAATTTAATTACCCGGGCCTGCTTTTTTATCTGAAATTGAGATTACTATCTCACCCGAAACGAACGAAAGCTTATCTTGTTAATGTTTTTGGGGCCCAATTAATTAGAACGGTACTACTTTAACCGGGAACTCATTGTCTGACTCTGTATTTTTTCTCTCGGTAGTTGTTGCCGGATTTTTTCTTATCTATGGCATACAATGCCTGCGTTCTCCCTTTATGAAAGCAGAATTTTATCGATATGGAATGGGTGATGGTTTAAGGAGGGTGACTGGGATATCTCAGCTTATAGGCGCCGCCGGGCTTTTTGCAGGATTACAGATCAGCCTGCTTGGATTTCTATCAGCCGCCGGTTTGTGCCTGATGATGGCCGTCGCTTTCGGCACGCGTTTAAAGGTCAGAGACTCCCTGAATCAAACGCTGCCGTCGTTTTTCTTTATGATGTTAAACGGCTACCTGGCATACAAATATTTGTTGCTGGTTCTTAATTGATCTACAGAAGAGCAATCGCAAGCGACAGAACCAGGAATGTAAAGGCCGGTAAAGATTTTTTTATCGGATCCTTTACCTTGATATGCATACTAACAGCTCCCAGCATTAAAACTGCGATGCCATAGGCTGAATAGGTTTCCAGTGCCGGATATCCTGTAAGAAATATAGAAGCGAGAAGACCTACAGCAAATAACATTTTCAGCCCGCCAATGGTCCACATGAACCACACTGGGAGTCCGTAGGCTTTGAATTCTTCTTCCAGGTTACTCGCTCCTGCTCCTCTCCATTGAGTTTTTTTGCCGGATCTTAACAGCCAGACATTTAAAATGCTGAGGCCGACGATTACTTTTAATGCGATGATTAGATATTCCATAATTTCCCCGTTTAAATTCTAAGCTCTATTTATCTACCAACTATACTATCAATAAAAACAAAAAACGGGCTTATTACTAAGATTATATTTGAGGAGCTTTGACGGGTCGAACCGAATTCAGGGATGAGAGCAAGAGCCGGTTTCGGCCGTGGATATCATTAGACAATTCATAATGATAGTGGATAGCTTGAGGAGGCTGCTGCCAGCGGATTCATAAATTAGCCCCATTCACATTCTCCTAACAATTTCAATCTATATTGCACCGTAGTCTTTACGAAAGCTGTCTTTCTAAGCCAGAGTTCCTGCTATCGTGAGACTGACCATCCCGTCGTAACAGACGCACTTACATACGACCCGATATCACTCTCTCCACCGGCCTGAACTCTGATGCAAGGCGACCGCTCGTCGCAAAGTCTACGAATGTTTGAAATTTTGAGACCCCATAAGGCAAACAAAAAATAATATCGGAGTTATTATGGATAAAGAGAACAGAGATAGAGATAAGCACGTCTATAGATTTGGTGGCGGTGAGGCCGATGGCGATAAAAGCATGAAGGAGCTGTTGGGAGGGAAGGGAGCGAACCTGGCGGAAATGTCAACCATCGGTTTACCGGTACCGGCCGGATTTACAATCTCTACGGAAGCATGTCACTATTACTCGTCAAATAATTCAGTATGGCCCAAGGGCCTCAAAAAGCAGGTGAGGGACGGCGTGTCTTTCATCGAAAGTAATATGAATATGCGGTTAGGGGATTCGGAGCACCCGCTGCTTCTTTCTGTCCGTTCCGGAGCTGCGATATCGATGCCGGGTATGATGGATACCGTCCTGAACCTGGGACTCAATGATGATACTGTCGACGCACTGTCTGAGCATACCGGCAATGAACGGTTTGCCTTCGACAGCTACCGCCGGTTTATTGATATGTTTGGATGCGTGGTGATGGGTATTTCTCATCAAAAATTTGAAGATGCGATCGAAAAAATTAAAACAGAAAAAAATGCCAAAGTAGATACCGAACTGTCTGCTGATGATCTGAAAGAACTTGTGGACCGCTATAAAGCTGTCTATCGAAAATCGACGGGGTACATGTTTCCATCCGACCCGCTGGAGCAGCTCGAGCTGGCGATCAACGCAGTATTTGAATCGTGGGACAGCGACCGTGCCGTGAAATACAGAAAAATCAATCATATTATGGGCCTGCTGGGTACCGGCGTAAATGTTCAGGCTATGGTTTATGGAAATATGGGGGATGACTGCGCCACGGGCGTCTGCTTTACCCGCAACCCGTCCACCGGCGAGAACAAACTCTATGGTGAGTTTTTAATAAATGCCCAGGGTGAAGATGTTGTTGCAGGTATCAGGACTCCGCTGGATATTGAGGAACTGAAAGATGTGATGCCGGATTCCTATGATGAGCTTCTGCACCTGGCCAAAAAGCTGGAAGTACATTATGAAAATATGCAGGATATAGAGTTCACCATCCAGAAGCACACGCTCTACATTCTGCAGACCCGCACGGGTAAACGAACAGGTCAGGCTGCCATCAGGATTGCCAATGACATGGTGGAAGAGGGGTTGATTAAGCCGCAAAAAGCCGTGCAGTCACTTGTTGAAACCAATCATCTTGATCAGCTTCTGCACCCTCAAATTGATGAGTCGTCGGAAGACGGTAAATCTGTTCTGGGATCAGGATTACCCGCATCGCCGGGAGCGGCCGTCGGGAAAGTTGTTTTTGATTCAGATGATGCTGAAAAGACAGCTGCGGAAGGCACTCCGGTGATACTGGTACGAGTAGAAACAAGTCCCGAGGATGTCGGGGGGATGTCGGCCGCAGAAGGTATTTTGACGTCAAGAGGCGGTATGACCAGTCATGCTGCAGTGGTAGCCAGGGGCTGGGGTAAGCCCTGTGTGGCCGGCTGTCAGGATATCGTGATCAACTACGACACCAGCTCATTCACGAATGGTGATGTGACAATTCACGAAGGAGACTGGATTTCAATCGACGGTTCAAAAGGAACGGTCTTCCAGGGCAAGAAGAACGTTGTGAAACCGGAGATGGATCAAAACTACAAAACCTTTATGGACTGGGTCGACCAGTTTCGGGATATGAGCGTTCGTACCAATGCAGACAGCCCGGTCGATGCAGCGAAAGCTATAGAGTTTGGGGCTGAAGGTATTGGCCTCTGCAGAACGGAACATATGTTTTTCGGTGAGGAGCGAATTACCGCCATGCGGCGCATGATTGTTTCGGAAAGTGAAGATGAGCGCCGAAATGCTCTCATGTTTTTACTTCCGTATCAGAAGAAAGATTTTCTCGAAATCTTTGAGGTAATGGACGGCCTTCCCGTAACGGTTCGCCTGCTGGATCCGCCGCTCCATGAGTTTTTGCCGGATGAGCCTGAAGAGATCAGACGGGTAGCGAAAGAGCTGGGTATGAAGCCTGAGAAGTTCATGCGAGTGGTACGATCGCTTAAGGAGTTCAATCCAATGCTGGGCCACAGGGGGTGCCGGCTGGGAATCACATACCCGGAAATCACGGAGATGCAGACCCGGGCTATCCTGGAAGCTGCCATCGAATTGAAAAATGGGGGCGTTAAAGTCTATCCGGAAATTATGGTGCCGCTGATTGGGACTCCGCAAGAGTTTCGAAGCCAGCGGTTTGTCATTGACCAGACCGCCAAACAGGTGTTCGATGAACTCAAGGACAGCATCGAATACAAAGTGGGAACAATGATAGAGATTCCCCGGGCGGCACTGGTGGCCGATCAGATTGCCAAGGAAGCAGAGTTTTTCTCATTTGGAACCAATGATTTAACCCAGATGACCTTTGGATACAGCCGCGATGATGCCGGGAAATTCCTGGGTGACTATCTGAAAGAAGGCATTTTGCAGGAAGATCCTTTCCAGGTTCTGGACCAGGAAGGAGTGGGGCAACTCGTGAAGATGGCATCCAAAAATGGCCGGGCCCAAAAGCCGGATTTAAAAATAGGCATTTGCGGCGAGCACGGTGGTGAACCTAAAAGTGTGGCCTTTTGCTATGAGCAAGATTTGAATTATGTATCCTGCTCGCCATACCGTGTGCCCGTCGCCCGACTGGCTGCTGCACAGGCTGCTCTGATGCATAAGAAAGAAAAAGAAGCAGCAACCGTGTAAGTTTCTGCCCTCCTCTTTGTGCTGTAGAGAGGGGGGTTATTTAAATAAGCTTTTTCCACGTAAATATGTTTGGAGTGCTAAAATAGTATAAGTCATCCCGCACCAGATGCAGGATCTCTAAACGTTGATATGAGTATGAAGGGGAGCTTCATAGATAAGCTTTTCAACTTAATACTATTAAACTTCGTGTAACTTTGGGTCTTTGTGCCTTAGTGGCAAAATTGACTAATTTAATAATCAAATTGGGAATTCTATCACAGCCTCTTGAGAGGAGACAGGGAATAAGCGCTTGCCTTATAATATGATTCCAGCTCACGGTCATTACAGAAATAGTAGCTCCAAACGATTCACACCCGTTCTGTCTCTTCATATGAGAGATCAGCCCTGAAGGTCATGGTTCGTTTGTTGCTGTGTTCAACCTTATCTTCATCGTCTATATTTGGCGTATCTGTGTGGCGTACATTACACTCAACCTCTTCATCGAGATATTCGCTGATGCTTTTCGAGATAAGTGTGTTTAGCTGTGATTTTGATAGCGTCTTTAATTTGTTGCTCATCTTTCTATCAGTTTAGGTTGGAATGCCGTTCACTGTAAAGAACACTGATCGGGGAGTGATCGTTTTGATGGTCAAGCCTCAAGTCTATACATTTCAGCATGTTGGTCAAAGTTGCCCACCTAGAAAATCTTTGGTGCCCACTTTTCTGATCGTTTCAAATTGATACGCCATGATTATCAATGAGAGTACCCCACAATGCAAATTCAGCAGTCATAAAGAGTGCGTTAAAAAAAATTCTAAAACAGAGGCAACCATTTCTCTATGCTCCGGGTATTGGCAAATGAAGCAGGTCCTTAACCCCGGATTGAAAGCTATAACAGATAACCATTAAATACGTGCTCATTATGATTTCAATAAGGACGAATTACAGAGAACAATCTGCCGGCCGAAAATCAGGAGCTGCATTGCTTCTGACGTTTATGCTCATCATTACAATGGCAGTTGCAGGGTGCAGCAGCTCAACGACAGATTCGGGAACGACTGATGAGAATAATGAGAATAACGGTACAAATAATCCGCCGGCCGCCGCAGATGTTACCATGGAAGGTCTCTCCTTTGTTCCCGGAGACCTCACTGTCGAAGTGGGCTCAACCGTGACCTGGCGTAATGAAAGCAGTGTCATACATACGGTTACAAGCGGTACTGACGGGACCCATGACGGGCTATTCGATAGCGGAAATATGAGTGCGAATGAAGAGTTTTCCTACACATTCACTGAAGAGGGATCTTATCCGTATTTCTGCGTTCCGCATGTGAACCAGGGAATGACAGGGACGATTACAGTTGTAGCAGCAGATTAATGTGTATTTATAACGCATTATGCCGCAGAGCAGCTGCAGGACTTGTTTTATCTCTGTTGATTATATCAGGCATCTCAGCTCAGACCACCAGCGGGGAGGTCGTGTACTACACGGATTCCGGTTATGCCGAGTTTACGTCGAGTGTTCCGCTACATTCATTTACCGGGGAATCCGACCACCTTACCGGGATGATCGATTTGAGGGAGAACCTGGTCGATTTCTACCTCGACCTGAATACTCTCGAAACGGGGATCGGGAAGCGTGACAGAGACATGTATCAAACGCTGAATGTTGAAGAGCATCCATTTGCGGAATTCACAGGTTCGCTTGAAACCTCGTTTAACCCGGATTCCTCTGCAGAACAGCTTGCCAGGGTGACCGGGAAATTTACTATTAACGGTGTCACAAAGAATGTGACAATAGAAGGGTCACTTCAGCCGAAGGATGGGGATGGAAGTATTGAACTAAATGTGGGCTGGGAGCTTCGGCTGGAAGACTACAATATCGAGGCGCCGGGCATTCTGTTTTACCGGGTAGATGAGGTGCAAAAAATTCAGATTGAAGCATTGCTTAAACCTGTAGATCCAGAGACTCTGAGTAACTGAAAGTCAATTATGGTAATGGCATCCGGTAAACCCAAACTATCAAGCTAAAATGACGGGGGTAAGTATGAGCTTTGGTAAACATACAGTTACAGGAATTTTCATCGTGGCGATTTGCGTCCTTTTTACTATTCCGGACAAAACAAACGCGCAGCTGTCGCGTGAGCGTGTGAATACAAACCCGGTCGTGGAAGATATTTTCTGGGGAACCACCAATGTGGGGATCGGGACGGTTCAGAACGTATCAGGAAACAATTTGAAATCGACCGTCATGCATACGTTCGGGCTGGTATCCGGTGGAGCAGATGTGTTCTGGGGCCTCGACCTGGGAGCGAATACGCGCCTTGGACTTGATTATGGCATTACAGACAGAGTGTCTCTCGGCATTGGCCGGATGACATTTAATAAGGTTGTGGATATCAGAAGCAAAGTGAATGTGCTAAGGCAAACCGAGAGCGGCTCGGTGCCTGTTGATTTGGCGGTGAAGTTGTCAACAGGAATCAGCACGCTGTCCGGACAGGGACTGGCATTTTCCGACCGGCTCTCTTATCTGTTTAGCGTTATGGCTGCGAAGAAATTTGACCGGCTCAGCTTCCAGGTTGCCCCGATGTTTGCCCGCTTCAACCGGGTACCGGCGGGTGACCAGAACAACTTGTTCGGGTTGGGAATTCTAACTCAGTATGAACTGAACGAGCGTTTTGCACTGAGTGCTGAATATCTGCCGGTTTTGGGTGATCGTAATCCCGGTACGGAAGATATGATGGCACTTTCATTAAACATTAATACCGGGGGACATATCTTTCAGATATTTTTTACAAGCTCGCAATGGCATGGCGAACAATATATTATGGCAAATAATACGGACAGGTTCTGGGAAGGGGATTTTCGTTTTGGTTTTAATATCAACCGTGTGTTCGGTCTGTAAGTTAAAATTTTATTTATGTGGCAACCATTTTGAAAAATCGAGGGTATTGCCATTATTAAGAGTATGACTATGTGAGGGAAGTGCCACACAAATTTTATCGGAGGCCTATAGAAGTTTGCTTGATGAAGTTTTAAATGGTTGCCGCAAACGGCAGAGAGCTAGCCAGAAACGTCTCTATGAGATGTTTTATGCCTATGGTATGAGCATTACGCTTTACTATGCCAATTCCAGAAATGAGGCAGCTGAGATATTGAATGACGGCTTCATGAAGGTATTCCGGAATATAAAATCGTTTGATGACAGTAAGCCGTTTAAACCGTGGTTTCGCCGAATCTTGATAAATACAGCTATCGATCACTATCACAAACATAAAAAGTACAAGCAGGCAGATTCTTTTGAGCATCATAAGAACCAATTGTCGGCAGGTGAAAAGATATTAAGTGGTATAGCGTATCAGGAAATTATTTCTATGATTCAGCAGCTCTCACCCGCTTACAGAACAGTCTTCAACCTCTGTATAGTTGAAGGATATAAACATAAAGAGGTTGCTAAAATGCTTGATATATCCGTGGGAACCTCAAAATCGAACCTGCACAAGGCAAAACAGAAATTGCAGGTGATGCTCGAAAAGAATTTAATTTAGAGATCTAAGATGGCAGAGAATAACAGTCATAACGACCCGTTCGACAATCTCTTCAAAAGGAATGAAGATCAAATAGACATTCCGTTTCAGGAAGAGGACTGGCTGAAGCTTGAGAAGAGACTGGATGCGTACGATGAAAAAATTCTCTATCGCAAAAGGCTTCGATACCTGGCGGCAGCAGCAATATTACTTATAGCAATGATGGGCTATCTGACCTCCGACAACCCGCTGCATCTAAATCAGACTGAAAGCCAGGTGCAAGAACAAATGACATTAAATGATGAGCCGTTGGACGAAGATTTGCTGTTAGACTCCAGCGCAGTGGACAGAGACGACATTCGTGTGGAGACAGAAACAGGTGTATCGAATGAAGCAGCAGATGACCAATCTTCTTCTGATGAATTTGCATCACGCCAGAGTGAAAATTCATTGCCGAACACCGCTGCCATAGATTCAGGCATCGCCGACAGGTCAACCCCCATTATGACAATCGACCGCGCTGAATTCATGATCGCAATGGATTGCAGGGAATGCAGCATTGTGGATAAATCAGATCAGGATAAATTCCTGTTAAGTGAGAATTATGCTAGAGTAAACAATCCGAATCTAAAGGCAGATCAGGCAAAGAAAATATTAAATATATCTTCTGATATCGGGGAAAAACCTTTCAGTGAGCTGCAATCAGCCAGCTTGTCCAGATTTTCAATAGGAGTAAAGGCAGCTCCGGACCTGAGTACCGTGGGTGGCTTAACTAATTTCCAATCGCCGGGATATTCATTTGGATTCGATATCGCATACCGCGTGAATGAGAAACTGTCAATTTCGACGGGTGTTGCGCGCAGTGTGGTTCGCTATAAAGCTGATGGAGGCGGGTATGATACGCCTGTATACCTGAGTGGAGGAGTAGTTCCGGACAGGCTGACGGGGGAATGTGTGCTGCTCGATATCCCGCTTGGCTTGAGGGTTAATGTATTGAGTTTTTCCGGATCAAGATTTTTCGCTACGGGAAGTCTCTCTTCCTACATTATGCTGAATGAAGCATACCGGTTCGACACAGAAAATTCTTACGGGGGCACTTCTGGCTACAACTATGATGAAGATACAGGGACATCCCATTTTATGAGTAATGCGGGTCTGTCGATAGGGTATGAGCATGACCTCAATTCGAAATTCAGCATTCGATTTGAGCCTCAGATAAAAATTCCGATTCGGGAGGTTGGAGTGACGAATGTGCGGCTATTCTCACTAGGCAGCTTCTTCTCGCTCAGCTATAACCTCTGATCAAATTCAGTATCCTATCACCTGGAAAGCTGCCGGCAATACATTTCTCTAATATTCTTTTCGATGTCGATCGATTTAGTGATATTGCCTGCTGACCAACAACCTGACCAAGACGAACTTACGCTATGCCCGACCGAATAATTCTGATTGACTGCCCTGATGAGAAAGGGTTGATATACAATATCATGAAGGTGATTTATGATCATCAGCTCAATGTTACGTCTAATCAGGAATTTGTGGATCGTGTTTCCGGCACATTTTTTATGCGGACTGTTGTGGAGGGAAACGGCTGGAGTGATGCAATTGAAGATGAGCTGAACAGTGTGCTCCCGGAAAAAGCTTCAGTCCGGATATCGGTGATGTCGAAGAAGCCGATCGTGGTACTTGCTACGAAAGAGCCGCATTGTCTGGGCGAAATTCTTTTGAAAAACCGGTACGGAGAATTGCAGTCTGATGTGAAAGCTGTAGTGAGCAATCATGATGTATTACGTCCGCTCGCAGAATCGTTTGGGATACCCTTTTACCATGTACCTGTTGAAGGGCTGACCAGGATGCAGCATGAGGAGAAGGTAATGGAGGAAATTCAGTTATATGATCCTGAATACCTGGTCCTTGCAAAATACATGAGAATATTTTCGCCTGAATTTGTTCAGAAATTCCCCAACAGGATCATCAATATCCACCACTCCTTTTTGCCCGCATTTATTGGCGCATCGCCATACAAACAGGCGTACGATCGCGGGGTGAAGATTATTGGTGCCACGGCGCATTATGTCACCGAAGTCCTGGATGAAGGCCCGATCATTGCCCAGGATGTACTGCCGGTCAATCACTCATATACTGCAGAAGGAATGGCACAGGCCGGCCAGGATGTAGAGAAAAATGTATTAACAAGGGCACTGAAACTGGTTCTGGAGGAGCGGGTTTTTATCTACAAGCACAAAACGATTTTATTTGAGTAAGTGGTTGGTTTTTAGTCGTGTGAGATATGAGTCATAAGTCATGAGAGAACTTATAGCGTCTTAAGGTAGTAGAAAGTAAAGACCTGACAGTGTCCGCAGGTCCTGTCAGCGTCTGGTTTGAGGTATCTCTGTAAATTTACCATCCATCATCTCACAATCCCCTCATTGTAAACATCCGGGCCATTTTTCGCTGAAGGGGTGTATTCACAATCATGCGGGCGATAAGATTTCTGAAGAGTGGGAAGGATCGCTTTCGGCCCAGCCACATATTTAATTCTGCACGCCGGGCAACTGTTTTAGCTATGGATAGTGAGACTTTTGAAAAGGAGGTTAGAATGGGCCCGGCATGCCCCTGGTTTTTGCGAGCCGCTGACAAAGATTCTGAAAGATTTGATGCCGTAATCCAGCCCAGATTCATGCCTTGTCCACCAATTGGGCTTACCACGTGTGCCGAATCTCCAGCCAGCAGCACCCTGCCTTTGTTCAGTGTCTCAGCCTGTTGATGCTGAACCCCGAAAGAGCTGATCATACTGTTATTTTGACCCGACAGGTCATGCCTAAGCCTGTTTGAGACCAGATTATCAAGCAAGTTGCGATCCGGGTTCCGGATATATGAATCGGTTTTGACAACCCACCGGCGGCGTGAATCGGGCAGCGGAAACGACTCAATCAGGCCATCCCTATGCAGGTAGACGGCTGCATCGGGCCCGAAATCGGTGTTATCGCTGTAGTCTCCCATTATGTATGTGTCAGGGTATGCTTCGCCCTCAATTTCAATACGGGCCAAATTCCGAACTTTGCTGTCTTTACCATCGCATCCCACCAGGTATTTCGCCCGCTTAACCTCCGTTTTTCCATCAATTTTGTAACCGACATTTACAGAGTCATCAAGCTGTTCTATTGATGCAAGAGACGCGCCGCGTTGAATTGTGATATTATCAAATGTCCGGCACCAATCTTCTAAAATCTCTTCGGTGCGATATTGCGGAAGTGCCAGAATGTAGTTGAATGGTTTTGGGCAGGATTCAAATGATATTGTACCCATTTTTTTATGGTCGATAAATGCGTGTCCTTTTTTTATCGGCTGGCCTGCTTCGGTGAACCGATCAGCGATACCGATATCATCAAATAGTTCAAGCGATACCGGATGAATTCCCAGTGATTTTGAATGATGGTCGATGGACGTTTTTTGTTCAAGAACCGTGACTGTAAAGTCCATTGATCCAAGAAGCCCTGCCAGATAGAGTCCGACCGGTCCCGCGCCAATGATACATATATCTTGATCTGGGGCTGAATTTCTCATGAGTTTTCTCCATCATAAATAGCCAGCAAACGGAATGGAAACTGACGGCGGACACTCCATGTATCAGGCAGATGCTGGTCAAGTTCATCTTTTTTGTAACTGCGGCGAATAGAGCGGACTCCATCAGCAACAATAAAACTATTTCTGAACAGCAGGGGAGCGATGGTCTTGAAGCACAAGTATCCAATGGCTGAACGTTCGATATCGCTGAAGATAACCTTAGTTTGAGCCAGCTTCTCGGCATCACTGCAGACGTGATTAAGTTCATTAGCTGACAGGTGATGAACCAGGTGATTTGAAATGACAACCGTGTAGTCCGAGTTCTGTTGTACAAGCTCGTGAGACGTGGTATTCAGAAAAGTAAAATTCTCTGGCCATTTTTGTTTTTCAACATATTGTATGGCCCGGGCGTCTGGCTCAATACCTGTAAAATGAACGGTTAAGTTGTCACGCCGGCAAAAGCTGTCTAACAAACTGAGGATATCTCCGCCACCACAGCCAATATCGAGAAGAGTAGCATCTCCACCGGCCGCTGAAAGGGCCGGGCGGATGTATGATTTGTAAATTTTATGCCAGCCGCCAAGCAGTTTGTTTACAGTCTGGAACTGATTGTATGTTGCATGAAGCAGATCAAGATCACAATCAGGATCATCCATGAACTCTTTTAAATGGGGATCTCTTTCACGCAGAAGCAGTGACATGCGTTAGGAATGTTTTGTCAGAAGAGCAGATTCAATCGTCAGCCCTGGTCCAAAAGCCATGGCAAGTGTCTTTTGGCCTTCACTTTCAGTATGGCCATCGAGCAGCTCTTTTAATACAAATAGAATCGTGGCGCTGCTCATATTTCCGTAGTTAGCAAGGACGGACCGGGATGCCCCAAGAGCGTTTTTACCGAGTGACAAAGTGCTTTCAACCTTATCCAGAATCGCCCGCCCACCGGGATGTATGCCCCAAAGGTTTATGTCATCCTGTGTGATTTCATACTTTTTAAAGATCGGCTCTAAGAAAGAGTTTAGCTCACTGCTGAGAATATCAGGTACGTACGTCGAAAGAGTCATATTAAATCCATGATCGCCAATGGACCATGCCATATCTTCTTTTCCTTTTTCCGTGATGGCGGATTCAAAACCTTCAATAGAATAGTAAGGTCCCCGGGTCGGCTTTTTACCTGAGATAATTGCCCCCGATCCACCATCAGAAAAGACAGAAGCAGAAATCATATCGTCCAGCACAGGTTGTGCCTGAAAATGAAGTGTACAGAGCTCTACGGATACAACCATGACGGTGGCGTTCTTATCTGCCTGGCATAGCTGACGGGCGAGTTTTAGGGCAGGGATCACAGCATAGCAACCCATAAAGCCCAGATGATATCGCTCGATCGACGACCGAAGGCCTAGTGAGCTGATGATGTCATAGTCGGGTCCCGGCGCATAAAAACCGGTGCAGGAGACAGTGATCAGGTGAGTGATGTCTGATGTATCAAGATCCGAACTATCCATCAGTTTTTGGGCGACATCAACAAAAAGGTCCCGGCCGTTTTTGATGTAGGTGTCATTGCGGCTTTTGGTACCCGGAGCAGTGCCCTGGCCGTTAAAAAAAAGTTCGAAAGATCCACTGGACTTGAAATCGTCCACGACGGAGTGCCGGGTTTCAATTCCGGACCGCCCATAAATATGATGCAGCAGTCGCTGATCCTTCTCATCGCCGCCGACAATTTCCTTCATTCTGTCACGCAGTTCTGTCTGAGTATATTTGTACTTTGGAACTGAGGTTTGAATTTGGTGGATGTAGGACTGCATGGCAAACAATGATTTAGCAGGATTGACTGTACTTAAAAGAATCTATACTGGTAACTATTCGTTCAGTCGTTTTAGTCTGTTAATACAATAATTATAAGTTTTTCCATACGAATATTTTCTCAAAGTAAACCTTCGTAAGACTATGGCAATGCTGAAGGCTAAATAGTTATCTCTGATCTTTCGGTGTCGGGTCTGTTTTAAAATCCGTTTGAAGCCGTAAAGTCAGCCCTTCGTTTTGATGAAAAACCTCGTGTTGTGCAGAATGCCTGCAGCAGTGAGTCCCGCAATCAAGCCTACCCAAAAACCCGGAGCGCCGAAATTGTAGGTAAATCCCAGCAGGTAGGCTGTGGGAATGCCAATGATCCAGTAGGAAACAAGGTTCACCACCATTGGAATTTTTGTGTCTTTTAACCCCCGAAGGGCTCCATATCCGCTTACCTGGAGCCCGTCAGAAATTTGGAATATGGCTGCCATATAAAGCAACTGAACAGCAATTTCGGTAACACCGGGGTCGCTGGTGTAAATAGAGGTGATACCTCGTGGAAAAAGAAACAGAACCGAGGCCGTACAGATCATAAAAAGAGTTGAGATGCCCACACCGATATATCCTCTAAACCTGGCCTCGTGAGGTTTGCTTCGCCCCATGGCGTTACCTACCCGGGCCGAGATTGCTATCGATAGTCCCAGCGGAATCATGAAGCAGATAGAAGCAAAGTTGATCGCGATCTGATGAGCTGCAATTTCCAGTGTACTAAGCGTGCTTATGAGGAGACTTACCGTTGCGAACAAACTCACTTCCATAGAAGAACTTATCCCGATCGGTGTGCCGATTGAAATCAGCTCTGACAGGTACTTCTTTTCAGGCCACCTGAATTTATTGAATATTTCAAAGCGTTTGTAAGGCTTGTGGCTTGCTGTAAACCATAGCATTGCAATAAACATGACGGTGTACACCAGAGAACTGGCATAACCGGTACCAATGGCGCCGAGCTCCGGAAAGCCAAACTTCCCAAACATCAGCACGTAGTTGGCCGGGATATTTATCAAAGTGCCGATTATTGCAATATACATTGCGGGCCGCGTCACAGACAGACCCTCATTGAAA
This sequence comes from uncultured Rhodohalobacter sp., assembly GCA_964625635.1. Lineage (GTDB taxonomy): Bacteria > Bacteroidota > Rhodothermia > Balneolales > Balneolaceae > SW132. The sequence continues at coordinate 2,332 of CAZVEP010000018.1, read as the reverse complement.
TGCCGGAGTGCTGCATACGCAAACACAGGGAAAATCCCCCAGCTGATTGCCTGGAGATAGCCTGTAGCAATGGGCACAATCTCCTCGGTGACCTGCAGCAGCTCAAAAATAAAGTCGAGATTTCTCAGAATGAAAAATGCCGGTACTGCAAGTATCTGGCTCAGCCAAAGCACCTGTCGCGCATTTTTGCCGATATCGTCAAGGTTTCGGCCGCCAACATTTTGAGCCACAATGGGTGTTACAGCCATCAGGCAACCCATGCACAAAACAACGACAGGCATAAGCACACTGGTTCCGACCGCAATAGCCGCAAGATCCTCGGGCGAAAGCCGTCCGGCCATGATCGTATCAACAAAGTTCATGCTGATTTGCAGAAGCTGAGTGATAATCACCGGTGTGCCGATTTTCATCAGCAAACCCGACTCTTTCAGGATCCTTTCTTTATATGTGTTCTGGTTGTTTTCCATGTGCATTTTTGAGGATGCAGATGGTACGAATTATTCAGGAGGAAATCAGGGTGAGTGTACTCAAACTTCCCTGTCGCCGGATTTATTAATCAGGCCTCTTTGACTGGCGGATCGATCGGTAAAGTAATGGTAAACGCAGTTCCTTCACCTATTTTGGATTCAAACTCGATTGAGCCGGAATGAGCCTCAATTATTTTTTTTGAAATGGCAAGGCCAAGCCCGGTTCCTGATGATTTTGTAGAGAAATTCGGGACAAAAATACTGTCTCTGTTTTCGAAAGGTATGCCGGACCCATTGTCGCGAATGGTAATAAAAATATATTCACCTTGTTTTCCTGCTTTTATCGTAATGCTGCATTTCCCGTTTTCAGTTGCCTCAATACTGTTCTTCACAAGATTAATCATGACCCGTCGTATTTCGTCCGGCACACACTGAATAACAATTTCACTGTTATTAATCACTGACGTAAGATGAATCGTGTCATCGTGTTTGTAGAGGTCAGTAACCGATTCTATCAGATTCCCAAGAGTCACAGGTTCGAAAGGATCACGAATGGGCCTGGAGAATTTGGAAAAGTCACTCGCAATTTTATTTAACGATTCTATTTGTTCAATAATGTTGGCTGCCGTTTTTTCAATGGCAGGTTTCAAATTCAATACATTTTCAGGGTTAGCCTCAAGCTGGCGCTGCAGATGCTGTAGATTCAACTTCATGGGAGTGAGCGGATTTTTGATCTCATGGGCTACCTGTTGCGCCATCTCTTTCCATGCTGATTCCCGTTCAGCTTTTATCAGTTCTTTCTGGGCATCATCAAGCTTATTAACCATCTGATTGTAAGCCTCTGCCAGAGCTCCTACTTCATCACGGCTTGTAACAGGAATTTTAGTTTTTTGCTCACCCCGCGAAATCTTGTTCAACCCTTTTTGAATAAGCTCTATAGGCTTGGTGAGCTGACTGGAAAAGACAAGGGCCCCAATTGTAAATAGAACAAAAATGGCCAGATAAATTCCAAAGAGATAGCTTGTGGTTTCAAGCAGCTGCTCTGTATATATGGGTGATTGAATAAAAGTTGGGATAGCTATGGCTGCACGGGGTTCATTATCCTCGTCAACAATTGATCTGAAGCCCACAAGCAGTGTTTCTTTTCCCAGCTGGACTTTTGATAAAATATGCCTTCTTTCGCGGTTGTAGAGGAATTCGTAAACATTGAAGGGGAGAATTTGCGGAAGAAGGTATTGCTGAAATATCTGTGGCGTGGTGGATTCACTCACCCATACGTTTCGATAAAGTATCGCGTCAACATTAAGCGGAGCGGTTACCGGCGCCAGCGGCATATCCATCTCACCTATGCTGCTGCCGGGGTTGCTTATCTGAATTGATTCATTCAGGTTTCTCAACTTATTAACCAGGTCACGCTCAATATTCTGTTCACTCTGATTGCTGATAGCATACTGTGTTGCAAACATCAGCAGTGTAAGAAATAGGAGTGTCGCTAACGTAAACCCATCAATAAGACGATTCTGGAATCTGTTGCTTTGGCTAAACAGGTTAAAGGATTTCAGCCCGCATATGGAAAGCGTGCCCATGACAAATAATCCGAAAAACAAGAGCGGTAGAAACATTCTGAAAAAAGAAAAGAGGTGGTTGCTGAAGCCTGGCTTGGGAGTGCTAACTTTAACAATATTCCGCTCGCCCGTTTTCATCAAAATTTCCCTGAATGACCCCTGCGAGGTCCGGTTTGTAATGAACGCGATGGAGTCTTCAAGGGCAATATTTCTTTCGATATCGGAAAGTCTGTTATACTCGGGCTGATCGGTATAGATTCCTTTTGTAGCGCTGCGCACAACTTTGCTGCCGGTAAATTC
>CAZVEP010000017.1:0-44298 GCA_964625635.1 uncultured Rhodohalobacter sp. | reverse complement strand
GAAGAAAGCTCAAAATATATGTGATAAGATTTTAGCTTGATGCCAGAATCATTATTTTAACCCGACATCATTAATCAAATGAAATACAATGGCCTGGTTTAAACGCAAAGATTCTAATATTCAGACCGACAAAAAGAAAGACATGCCTGAAGGCGTTTGGGTAAAAGTACCCACGACCGGCGAAACGATCCATCGGCGTGAGCTGGAAGACAATCTCTGGGTTGATCCTCTGAGTGGTTATCACTTCAGAATCGGCAGTAAAGAGTATTTTTCGTTCTTGTTTGATGAAGGGGAGTACGAGGAAATTGGCGATAATATACTCCCCACCGACCCTCTCAATTTTGAGGATCGAAAAAAGTATAAGGATCGCCTGAAGGCTACTCAGGAAAAAACCGGGCTTTCAGACGCTTGCCGCGTTGGAAAAGGTAAAATGGACAAACTTGATTCGGTCATTGCGTGTATGGACTTTGCGTTCATTGGCGGAAGCATGGGGTCAGTTGTGGGAGAGCGCCTGGCACTGGCTATTGACACAGCCCTCGAAGAGAAGCGTCCTCTTCTGATCATTTCCCAGTCGGGCGGGGCGCGTATGATGGAGAGTGTTCTTAGCTTGATGCAGATGGCTAAAACATCAGCTAAACTTGCCCGGCTTGAGAAAGCAGGTGTACCCTATGTATCAATCATGACCAACCCAACTACCGGCGGGGTGACAGCAAGTTACGCCATGCTCGGTGATTTTAACATTGCTGAGCCCGGCGCACTCATCGGCTTTGCCGGGCCTCGGGTTATTCGTCAGACGATTGGCCAGGACCTGCCTGAGGGATTTCAAACGGCTGAATATCTGCTGGAGCACGGATTCTTGGATTTCATTGTACCAAGACGCAAAATGAAAAGTAAAGTATCAAGATTGCTTCGAATGGTACTCAATAAGCCCAAAAAGAAATAGGATCCATTCGCTTTTATCGTAATATTCAAAGCCGTTTTCGCTGGAGTGAAATAACTTAAATGACCCGGGTAAAGAGATGAGATTTGCTGATTATGCGAAGATATATGTAACAGCAGGAAACGGCGGCAGCGGTATGTCACACTTTCGGCGAGAGAAGTATGTGCCGCGAGGAGGACCTGATGGCGGCGACGGAGGAAAAGGCGGCGATGTAATCTTAGTGGGTAATGAACAGCTGAATACTCTTCTGGATTTGCGCTACAAAAAATATGTGAAAGCTGAACACGGTAAAGATGGCCATACATCAAGGAAAACAGGCCGTGATGGAAAAGATGTAAAACTGAAAGTACCGCTTGGCACTGTCGTATATGATGCAGATACCAAAGAGAGGCTTGGAGAAATAACTGAACATGAAGAGACACTTTTAGTTGCAGAAGGCGGGCAGGGTGGACTGGGAAACTGGCATTTCAAAAGTGCAACAAACCAGACTCCCCAACATGCTCAGGGAGGGCGTGAGGGCGAAGAACGAGCTATTGAACTCGAGCTTAAACTTATAGCTGACGTTGGCCTGGTAGGATTTCCAAACGCCGGAAAGAGCACACTGCTATCGGCTCTGTCAGAAGCACGTCCAAAAGTGGGCGACTATCCATTTACAACACTGGAACCAAATCTTGGAGTAGTAACTTTTAGCGATTATCGCAGTTTTGTGATGGCGGATATTCCGGGAATTATAGAGGACGCACACGAGGGAAAGGGACTGGGAATCCAGTTTTTAAGACACATTGAGCGCAACAACATACTTCTCTTTTTGGTAGGATGTGATGAGGATGTCGAAGGTCAGTACAGGGCTCTGCTTCATGAATTGAAAGAGTACCGTGAGGATCTTCTTGACAAACCACGGATCCTTGCCATCACAAAAATGGATCTTAAAGAAGGTTTTGAACTCGATGAGCCTGTTGAGATTGATGACGTTGTAGAAATTGTGGAAATATCGGCAGCAACCGGCCACAATATTGACGTTTTAAAAGAGAAGATATGGGAGAAACTTCAGGAAATTGGAGATTACGAAGCAACATAGAGCACTAATCGGGCTGATGCAGGTCCCGAATTTTGGGGTAAGAACCGCACGTTTGGTATGGAAAGCATCCGGTGTGGATCATGCTGAAGACCTGTTTAAGCTGACTATTCCTGATCTGATGAGAATTGAAGGGATAGGAAAAGAACGTGCCGTCAGCCTTACACAGTTTGATGACTGGAAGAAAGTAGACCGGATTTTGAAACAAACAGAGTCTGCTGGCGCAAAGCTTATCTCATTAAATGATCCGGAATACCCGATGTTGCTTCGGCAAACGTTTGACCCACCGATTATTTTGTGGTTGAAAGGGGATCCGGCGGCGCTTTCAGAACCAGGTATTGCAGTTATTGGAACACGGAATCCGGGACGTTATGGCCTTGATCAGGCTGAAACATGGAGCCGTAGAATTTGTGCGGCAGGATTGAGTGTGAACAGTGGCCTGGCCTATGGCGTAGACGCGAAAGCACATAAAACAGCTGTAGAATCAGGCGGCTGCACAGTGGCTGTTTTAGGTTCGGGTATAGATCGAATTTATCCGAACAGAAACCGTGGGATTGTTGCAAAGATCATCGAAAGCAATGGGGCCGTAATTACGGAATATCCCCCGGGATCAAAACCTGATGCAGTTAATTTCCCCGAGCGTAATCGTATCGTTAGCGGAATAAGTCACGGAACACTCGTTATAGAAAGCGGTGTGAAAGGCGGAAGTATGATTACTGCGCGGCTTGCACTCGATCAAAATAGGGAAGTCTTTGTAGTACCGCATCAGCTGGGCTATAAAAAAGGGGAAGGGTGCAACTACCTGATTCGCTCAGGACAGGGAAAGCTGGTTCAGTCAATGGATGATATTCTGGATGAACTGCCCAATTTAACTGGTACTAAAACAACCGGAGATTCTGCACAAGTTTCTGCAGCTAAAAAATGGGAGTCAGAGGATGATCTCACCGATATTCAGGTGACGCTCTGCAGATTCCTGAGCGACGCATCACTACATATTGACCATTTGGCAGAGATGATGAAAACAGAGCCTTACAAACTTTCTGCAGTACTTCTTAATCTCGAAATGAAAGGATTAATTCGTCAAAAAGCAGGAAAGTATTTCGAGCTTAGGTAGTGCGTTCTGGGAAACATTCGACAACCGGCCTGTTCTGTCATTGCATAACGTTACTGCTTTCTGCGACAAGAAATTCAAGAATGTCATAAGACATTCCAGTGATGTAGTTTTTATTTGGTATTTTCCAGTAAATTCGACTTTATTTTACTCCGGCTAATACACATTGAAGCTATAATCTAAGCTGCTCTATCGCAAACCGGCATCCTATTTTGAGGGGAAACGCAGATGGAATCAGCTTCTTTTTTTAATCTGATACAGATACTTACATGAAAAAATTACTGAGCGCATTATTAATCACTCTTTTTGGTACAGCTGTATTTGCCCAGCAAAACCCCCAATGGTTGCGGTACCCAAGCATTTCTCCGGATGGAGCCACTATTGCATTTACGTATAAAGGAGACCTCTATTCCGTACCTGCAGAAGGAGGAAATGCAACTCAATTGACATTTCACGAGGCCCATGATTTTATGCCGGTATGGAGTAAAGACGGATCAAAACTGGCTTTTGCTTCCGACCGGTACGGTAATTTTGATATTTATGTGATGGATGCCATTGGGGGTGATGCTACCCGCCTGACATTTCATTCAAATGATGAAAATCCCTATACCTTTAGCCAGGATGATGATGCCGTATTGTTTGGAGCCGTACGTCAGGATCTGGCCAGTCACCGGCAATATCCTACAGGTTCACAGCCGGAACTTTATAGCGTTCCGGTTAATGGCGGTCAGGTCGATCAGATTCTTACCGTGCCCGCTGAATATGTACAGCTGAGCTCAGACGGAACTACGATGCTCTATCACGATAAAAAGGGAGGAGAAAATGAGTGGAGAAAACATCATACATCGTCAATAACCCGCGATATCTGGACATATAATACTGAAACCGGCGAGCATACGATGATCACATCTTTTGAAGGTGAAGATCGTCAGCCGTTATTTACTGAGGATGAGCAAGAGATGTATTTCCTTAGCGAACGGGCTGGAAGTTTTAATGTCTTCAAGAAAGACCTTACCAACAGCGGAGCAGCAGAACAGCTCACAAACTTTGAGCTCCATCCGGTGCGCTTTTTGAGTATGGGAAATAGCAAGATGGCTTTTGGTTATGATGGCGAGCTTTACACGATGGAGGAAGGTTCTGACCCGGTTAAGGTTTCCGTCACAATAAGGACACAGGCTAAAGCTAACACTGATAAATTTATCACCATCAACGGTGGTGTGGATGAGATGGTGGTGTCACCTGATGGGAAAGAAATTGCGTTTATTGCCCGTGGTGAAGTCTTTGTAACCTCTGTTGATGGATCTATGACCAAGCGTATAACAGATACCCCTGAAACGGAGGCGCACGTTACGTTTACCCCTGACGGAGACAAGGTGGTTTATGCGTCCGAAAGAAATGGTAAGTGGAGTGTTTATCAGACCGAAATCGTGAGAGATGAGGAGGAACCCTTCTTTTTTGCCTCCAGCTTACTAAAAGAAACAGCATTGATAGAAACTGAAGTAGGCAATTATCTGCCAAGGTTTTCACCTGACGGGAACAAAATTGCATACGTTGCTGACAGACGAACGATCAGGGTGAAGAATCTTGAGTCCGAAGAGACAACCGACCTTTTGACCCCTGACGAACTGTTCCATATGAGAGATGGCGATAAATATTTCCGATGGAGCCCGGATAGTAAATGGCTGCTGATTGGCTGGAGTAAACTGCTTCAAAATAGCGAAGTACTGCTCATGTCAGCCGATGGAGAAAGCCGTTACAATCTTACAGAAAGCGGCTACTACGATTATTCCCCGAAGTGGATAAATAAAGGAAAACAGATGATCTGGTTTAGTAATCAGGATGGTCTGAAGAGCTACGCCACCAGCGGCAGTTTTCAAAGTGATGTCTACACCATGTTCTTTGATCAGGAGGCCTGGGATAAATTCAATATGAGTGAGGAAGACTTCAAACTCATGCAGGAAATTGAGAAGATGAATGATGAAGATACTGAAGGTGAAGATGACGAAGACGAGGAAAAAGAGGATGAAAAAGTAGAGGATCTCGCTATCGACTTTGACCGGATGAAAGACTGGACTAAAAAACTGACGATCCATTCCAGCAACATGTCGGACGCCACACTGTCCAAGGAAGGAGACAAACTTTATTATCTGACCCGTTTCGAGGACGACTATAATTTATGGGAAACAGATCTGAGGACACGCGAAACCAAAATGGCGATCAGGCTGAACACAGGAGGCGGGAGCCTTGCCTGGGACAAAAAGATGGAAAATCTTTACTTATTGAGCAGAGGCAGGATCTCTAAACTGGATCTTTCCGAAGGCAGCTCGGAAGCAATTGAAATTGCCGGTGAAATGGACTTTGACGCTGTGGAAGAACGCCAAACAATGCTGAATCACATCTATATCCGCACGAAGAATATCTTTTATGAACCCACTTTCCACGGCAACGATTGGGACATGCTCTATGAAGAGTACCAGAAATATGTGCCATATATTGGCAACGCTTATGAGTTTGCTGAAATGGTGTCTGAACTGCTGGGTGAGCTGAATGTTTCTCACGCTGGTGCAGGCTACAGCAGCAGTATCGAAAATGCTGATGCTACGGCCTCGCTTGGAATATTCATGGATTACGAGCACGAAGGCAATGGCATCAGGATCGTGGAAGTTCTGAAAGGTGGCCCGTTGGATAAAGCTGATCTGAATGTTCAGCCAGGTATGATTATTCAGGCTATAGACGGGGAAATGGTCACACCGGATCGGGATGTGGCGTCTTATCTCAACCGTAAAGCAGGCAGATATACGCTGTTGGAGATCTCAGATGAAAATGGAGAAAATTCCCGACAGGTGAGGGTCAAGCCTATTAGCCTTGGTGCAGAAGGCAGACTGCTATATGACCGATTTGTGAAGATCAATGCTGATGAGGTGAAAGAGGTTTCGAACGGAAGATTGGGGTATGTACATATTCCGGGTATGAGCGATGGACCTTATCGTGATATCTATAAAGATATGCTGGGCAAATATTATGATACCGAGGCTATGATCGTGGATACACGGTTTAACGGTGGCGGTGACCTTGTAGCCGACCTCGTGATGTTCTTCTCGGGAGAGGAGTTCAATACCTATGCTACAGCAAGAAAGGCAGTTGGGGGAGAACCGACCTCGAGATGGACTAAGCCAACGCTGACACTCTTCAACGAATCCAACTATTCTGACGGACACTGTTATGCCCAGGGATACAAAGATATGGAGCTCGGACTTACCGTGGGTATGCCCGTTCCCGGAACGTGTAGCTGGGCCGGATGGGAAGGACTTCCCAATGGTGGATACTGGGGTGTGGTACCGGTGAGTGCGAAAAACAAAGCCGGCGAATGGATGGAGAACAACCAGACAGAACCGGATATCAAAGTAAAAAACCAGCCTGAAGTTATTATTGAAGGCAGAGATGAGCAGCTTGAAAGAGCCATCCGGGTGATGATGAGGGATTTAAATGAATAAGATTACAGTGGGTTGGAAGAGTTTCCAGAGTTGAAAGAGACCGTGTGTATTATTGAGCGGGTTAAGCATGATCATAGCATGGAAGTGAATTTTCTATTGCGAAAGTACTTATTTACTAATCACCCGGTGAAAGTTTGTGGAGAGTAATTCTATGCATATTAATTATCAGACAGTGCTAATAACCCCGGGCCGCTTAACCGATCTTCTCAGCTTCTTGATCTATTTTTGAGTAGATTAATTCAGAAAAAAACTGCGACATATTTCAAGGTAAGAAACGTTTCTGTTTTGCTGTTTCCCTATATAATCCTTTAGTTCTGTAATGTTTAAAGTTCATGACGTCATACTTTCAGAGGATATAGCTACAACTCGTTTTGCCTGCGACATCAGCCGTTGCAAAGGCGCTTGCTGTGTGGTAGGAGATGCGGGCGCCCCAGTCGATGAAAGTGAGGTTTCTGTACTGGAAAAAGCATTCGGCCAGTTGCAGAATCGTCTTAGCCCTGAAGCCGTAAAAACTGCCAGGAAAGAAGGCGTGGTTCGAAAAAACACAAATGGCTCATTGGAATTAAATTGCGTCAACGGTGGAGCCTGTATCTTCGTTGAAGAGAATGAAAGGGGTACAGCGACCTGTGCGATTCAAAACGCATATTACCGCGGCGAGTTTAGCTGGGAAAAGCCATTGAGCTGCCACCTGTTTCCTATACGTTTAAAAAAAGTTGCAGGCACAGTGTATGCCAATTTTGATTACGTTCCTGAAACGTGTTCATCCGGGTGCGAGAACGGTGAAAGTAAAGGTATTTATGTAGCTGAATTTTTAGAATCGGCGCTTAAAAGACGCTACGGAACAGATTGGTATGACGATTTTATAACTGCGTGCATTGAGATTAGAAGTAGTAAACTGCCATGATTAAGACCGGTCAAAATCTAAAACAAAGCCAGAATCTTCAGCAAAAGCTATCGCCGCAGCAGATTCAATTTATCAAGCTGCTTCAGCTTCCGACGGCTGCAATGGAGCAGCGTATCAAAGAAGAGATTGAGATGAACCCGGTCCTTGAAGAAGACAATTTGGATCGTCTTGAAGATAGGGTTCAGGAAAATGATCCGGAATGGGAGGAGAATGAAAAGTCGGATGAAGTTGAGCCGGTTGACCAGCATGAAGACGTAGACTGGGATTCCTTTATGCACAATACTGAGTATGAGGGAAGTAACTACAATTCCGGCGGTGGAGGCAATGAGGATTGGAAAGATTTACCTGATCCCTACCATGATACTCTTTTGGAAGAGCTTGAAAAACAGGTAGCTCTGTTGGATTTAAGTGAGGATGAGCAACTTATTGCCGATCAGATTCTGGGTTCGCTGGATGAAGACGGATACTTCAGGCGTGAAACGGAGGCTGTAGTTGATAATATTGCCTTTAATCAGAGCGTCCTTGTAAATGCCGATGACATTGAAAAGGTCAGGAAACAAATTCAGCAGCTGGATCCAATTGGTATTGCCTCGCGCGACTTAAGAGACTGCTTAAGCTGCCAACTCAAAAATCAGAAAGGCAACATGGCCGTTCGCAAGAATGCAATAATGATTGTGGATGACCATTGGGAAGCGTTTGAAAAAAAGCATTTTTCAAAGCTTAAAAAACAACTCGATATCGATGATGGTGAGTTAAAAGAAGCATTTGATATGATTCGGTCGCTCGATCCAAAGCCCGGTGCCGTATCAAATCCCGACGAAGATAATCAGCAGTACATTGAACCTGATTTTGAGGTGTATTATGAGCCTTCGGAAACTGAAGGTGAGGATGGAGAGTTTGTCATCAGCCTGAACCGGCGCAATGTGCCGCCGCTGAGAATTTCGCCGGAGTACAAACAGATGTGGGATAACATCAAAAAGAAGCCCGAGCAGGAGTCGTCCGACAAGAATGCAAAGCGGTTCATCAAGGATAAAGTTGAGTCGGCCCAATGGTTTATAGATTCTATTATTCAGCGCCAGAATACACTAATGAACACGATGAAGACAATCGTGTCACTTCAGGAAGATTTCTTTAAATACGGTGAAGGACTAAAGCCTATGATCCTGAAGGATATTGCTGAGCGAATTAAAATGGATATTTCTACCATTTCCCGGGTTGTTAACGGAAAATATGTTCAAACCAACCACGGTGTCTACGAGCTAAAATACTTCTTCAGTGAAGGCCTTCAAACAGAAGATGGTGAGGACGTATCGAACCGTGAAGTGAAGAATTATCTGCAGGAAATCATCGATAATGAAGATAAGCAGAAACCTTACAGTGATCAGGCACTCACTAACCTTCTCAAAGAAAAAGGATACAAGGTTGCCCGCCGTACAGTGAGTAAATACAGGGAACAGCTCCAAATTCCCGTAGCGAGATTACGCAAGCAGATTATGTAGAGCAAACGTATTTGATTGCCGTTATCGTCTGAACACATACTGCATGGTATAAGCGATAATGAGTGCTATCACACCCTTCCTTTAACAGTTTAATTGTTTACGAGAGCGCGAACTAGCGTAAATTCAAGTTTAGTTTACCGGTTGGCTCTTGAAGGTCAAAATTTGCCGGCGGAGAGACTCATTATTATGCACCTCGAATTGACCTGAAGAGTGAGGCCAAATTAAGATTCTTGTATGTTTGATGACAGGCGGGTTATCCTATGGTACTTCAATCGCAAAAATGATTGGCTCCAGTACGGAGGGAGTAAAGAAGAGATAGATCAGAATCCCCATAACAAGGCATACATGAACGCCCACCGTTATTGTAAGGAAGATACCGCGTCCTTTCTCCAGAAATCTTGAACTGTCGATGGCTGCAATATTGTAACTGAAAAACCAAATGAGCATAAACAGAGAACCCAGAATGAGTGTCCAGATTTCATTAAATCCGACTCTGTTAAATACAACCAGAAATGTAACGACAAACAAGTTTAGGTGAAGCGGCCAGCTGTACAAATTCAGCACCTGGCTAACTGAGTTCAGTTTTTTATTTGAAACATAGATCCATATTACTGAAACTGTTTGAAGTAATACAGCCACAAATACTGCTGACAAGAAGAGAGAAAGTGTTGTGCTTTGAAAAAACATGAATGGCTGAAAGTAATCTCGTATAACCTCAAGACCTAAGGATGAGATAAGTACTTCTGTGCATGCAAATACAAAGAGGCCTGTTAAAAGTGCATGCTGGGTCAACAGAATAATACCCGGTAATATATTCCTCAATCGATTCTCCATCACATCGTCTACAAAAAAAGCGTGATTGGTAAAATATCGCGTCATCGACTGGCTGTAAATGGGCTGATAACGAAAGTGAAGAGCATAGCTTCCCCAAATAAGTAACAGGAGCAATACACTCCAGTTCATGTATGGTTGGGGCTCAGGCTGCTCTGGCAGAGGGAATGTGATAGTCTTTCCACTTGTGAAATCGCCGAAGAGAAACCGCAGCTCACTTCGTTGTTCGATCTGATTAAAGAACCAGCGAGCCGGCAGAATTGTGATTGACTCTTCCCTCTGTTCAAGATCAGAAAATATATCGTTGAGCAATCTATAGGTTTCATATTGATTTTCCGTCGGTTTGACGTGTATCACAGGAAAAACAATTTGCAGATTTTGACCGGGTTCCGCGCGTTTGGATGTGAAATTAAATCCATCAGGGAGTACATCAGAGGCTGGAAATGCAGAGTGATAGTAAAGCGGATCTGAAAATTCTTCACCTAAAGAATCTGCAAACACTGAGGCTAACTGTGAAAAGTCCCCATAGGTTTCAAATGGATATCGGAATATACTTATGGCAGCAATCCGATCGCCTGTTTGCCTTCGAAATTCTTCAATACGAGTCAAGACCCCGGCGGTCAATTCACCGATCTGAGGAGCCAATACTCCCGGCACGGAAAATTCCGGACCGGCATCTATAAGAAAACGATATCTGGAATCTGTAAGATTAGATGCCACTGAGGGATCTGAGATCTCAAACAGGCGAATATTGAGATCTTCCAGCAGAGCAAGCTGAAGCTCACTAGGAATAAAGTCGTCGTTTGAGAAAGAGAGGGCAATCCTGTGCGAGGGCTGCTGTTCAGTCTGAACCAATCCGGTATATCCTGGTGAGAGGAGTAAAAGAAAGACTGAGAAAATCAGGGACACGTAGATCTGTACCTATTTTTTGATATTGGCGGTGCGCTCAATCGGCAGGGTGCGGGTCTCTTTAAAACTGCTCAACACAATGTTGGAGCGTGTCCGGGTGACGCCGTCCCATGATTGGATCAGAGAAAGAAACTTCTCAAAAGATTCGGTGTTTTGTGTTCTGACTTTCAGAATATGAGAACCATCGCCTGTTATTGAATGGCATTCGAGAACTTCGGGGTGCTCCGTTACGTGATCAACGAAACTTGTATATTTTTCAGATCCGTCAACTTCAACAAATATAAATGCCGTGATGTCAAAGTTGAATTTCTTGGAATCCAGGATGGCATTATATTCAGAAATCAATCCTCGCTGTTCGAGCTTGCGCATGCGCTCCGATACAGAAGGAACCGACAGATGCACAATATCGGCAATTGTATTTCTCTGGGCGCGTCCGTCTTGTTGCAGATGATTCAGTATTTTGATGTCGGTTTCGTCGAGTTGGTGACTCATGTTGCTTCTAACTTAATATTTCTAATTCCTGTTGAGTAAACCCTAAATAAATTAGGGATTATATATAAGAATTGCTTGCCTGACTTCTTAATTTAGTATTCAATTCCCATCAAATATAGGCAAAAAGATTTCATTAGCGATGTGATCAGCTTTATCTTTCCGCATTCAATCCAGAAAGAAATTCAGGGTACCCTCATTATGCTTGATATAACGTACATCCGTGAAAACAGAGACCTCGTAAAACAAGGAATGATTAACAAAGGTGAGAGCGATACGTCCGTTGTCGATAAGGCGATAGCAATCGACGAAGAGTGGCGTGAAACCGTGACGGAAACGGATCAACTTAGGGCAGAAAGTAATGCCCGTTCAAAAGAGATCGGCAAGCTAATGGGGCAAGGTAAGAAGGAAGAGGCCCGGCAAATCATTAAAGAGACAGGAGAGAGTAAAGAGAAGATTAAAGACCTGGAGGCTAAAATGTCTGAGCTGAAACTACATCGGGATGACCTGTTGTATAAAATCCCAAACGTCCCGGACAGCTCAGTGCCGGTAGGGCATAGTGAAGAGGATAATGAAGTCTATCATACGTGGGGTGAGCCGTCAAAAGATGAATCAGCACTTCCACACTGGGATATTGCAGAAAAAAAAGGATGGCTCGATTTCGAAAGAGGCGTAAAAGTAACGGGTGCCGGATTTCCATTCTATTTGGGTAAACTGGCAGGTCTTCAGCGAGCATTGATTAATTTTTTTATTTCAGAAGCTTCGGCAGCAGGATATGAGGAAATGCAGGCTCCATATCTTGTGAATGAAGCGTCAGCCCGCGGAACGGGTCAAATTCCCGACAAAGAGGACATGATGTATGAGGTTCAGCGCGATCAGTTTTTTGTAATTCCAACAGGGGAAGTGCCTGTAACTAATTTTCACAGAGACGAAATTATTGAATCCAATGCACTGCCCGTACGATATGTAGCACATACGCCTTGCTGGCGACGCGAAGCCGGAAGCTATGGAAAAGAGGTCCGTGGACTTAACAGACTGCACCAGTTCGATAAAGTTGAGTTAGTTAATATTGTTCATCCTGATGAATCTGATAGTGAACTTGAAAAACTAAAAGAGCATGCCCAAATGCTTCTAGAAAAACTTGAACTTCCTTATCGAACGCTACTCATGTGTACGGGCGATATGGGATTCACCCAGACAAAAAAATACGACCTTGAGGTTTGGAGCCGGGGTCAACAGCGGTGGCTTGAGGTAAGCTCATGTTCCAATTTTGGGTCGTTCCAGGCGCGTCGTATGCAGTTGCGGTATCGAGACGAGAAGGGGAAAATTCATACGGCTCACACGCTGAACGGTTCAGCTTTAGCACTTCCGCGGATACTTGCGGCTATTCTGGAGGAGTATCAAACCGAAGAAGGAGATGTGAAAGTACCCGACGTGCTCGTTCCGTTTATAGGCAGCGAGGTTGTATAAAAGAAGCCGATGAAGTTATGGCAGGATGCAGGATGCATGGTCGGATCCTCTCTTGCAATGGCCCCCGCAACACTTATTGCCCGAGGTGCAAACATCGTTGACCCCGACGGACCACTTCTGCTGGGTGAAGAGCGCGGGTTACCGCTAAAATTGATGAAGAGGGAATTCATCCGTCGTTACAAGAACTCTGGGGATAACCGGAAAGAAATCATAGTCCAAAAAAAGTTTATCAAACCGGTGGGGAGGTAGTATAAATCTCAAACTAAATCAGATTACCCGGTCAACTGATACACTGAATACTGATAAAAATGAACACTGAAACTATGCTAACGCGTAAACTTCATCTTCTTTGAAGTTCAAGAGCAGTTCAAGAACAGGTTTCATCTCTTTTTCCTGCATGATAGCACCCCGGAGTTTTTTACCGTTCCGGATTCCCTTCAAGTACTGCCCGTAATGTTTTTTCATGATGATGACGCCATATCGTTCGCCATGATGAGCTACTGAAAGCCTGAGCTGCTCGCCACACAGTTCAAGCCGCTCTTGAATCGTTGGGTCAGGGAGAAGTTCTCCTGTTTCGAGATAGTGTTTGGTCTGTTCAAAAATCCAGGGATTACCGATGGCTCCGCGTCCGATCATAACGCCATCAACTCCGGTTTCATCCAGCATTTGTTTCGCTTTTTGAGGGGAATCCACATCTCCGTTACCAATAATGGGAATTTCAAGGCCGGGTGTTTCTTTCAGTTTTTTCAGGTATTCCCACCGTGCATCGCCTTTATATTTCTGAGCACGTGTTCGCGCATGTACTGTGAGTGCTTTCACTCCAACACGCTGCAGCATCAGTCCAACTTCGCTGATTCGAATTGTATTATCATCCCATCCCAGGCGTGTTTTTACAGTAACTGGGCAATCTCCGGCTGCATCAACCACAGTGCCGGCCATACGCTCCATCATGTCCAAATCTTTCAGACATCCGGCGCCTGCTCCTTTTTTAACAATTTTATATACCGGGCAGCCAAAGTTTATATCCACAAGATCGGGATTATTGGCTTTGGCGACTTTTGTAGCACCCTCCATCGCTTCTTCACGACCACCGAATATCTGGATTCCGAAGGGACGCTCAATCTCCTCAAACGACATTTTATGCTGAGCAATGTCGGAATCTCGAATGATAGCCTCTGAACTGATAAACTCAGTATAGACTATGTCGGCACCCTTCGACCGGCAAATTTGCCGGAAAGGTGAATCAGTTACATCTTCCATAGGTGCAAGAAAAAGCGGGGAAGATGGCAGAGAGATATTCTTAATGAGCATAATAGGTACAACGAAAGATTACTGAATTGTCTGTAACGAAATGTTCTGAATCAATAAAGTTATGATATTTTTGTCTTCATAGCATTATTTTTCCAATTAAGAGTAAATTCATAGAATTGGAAGCGTTTCGACATCAGGAATGGATAGCCATTTGGCTATTGATCATGTATATTCAACCATTAAATAATTTATAACTATAGAACGGAGTTTGAACATGGCACTCGCTATTGACGGAATTGAAGAACTTTTAGGTAAAGATGCTGATTCACTTTTGAATCACGTTTGTAAAACAATCCCAAAAACTGACCTTCATCTGCCAACTGATTCATATGTTGACAGTGTATGGTACCATTCCGACCGCAGTAACAGAGTTCTTGGTAACCTGGAAAAACTATTTAATCACGGACGATTATCAGGTACCGGATATCTTTCTATTTTGCCGGTTGATCAGGGGATTGAGCATAGTGCTGGCGCATCATTTGCCAAAAATCCAAAGTATTTTGATCCGGAGAATATTGTAGAACTGGCTATTGAAGGAGGATGTAACGCAGTTGCTTCGACATTTGGAGTACTGGGTTCAGTAGCTCGAAAGTATGCACACAAGATTCCATTTCTTGTAAAAATAAATCATAATGAGCTGCTTACATTTCCCAACACTTACGACCAGATCATGTTCGGTTCCGTTGAGAAAGCTTACGACATGGGCGCTGCAGCTGTAGGAGCCACGATTTACTTTGGTTCTGAAGAGTCAAACAGGCAAATTGTTGAGGTCGCACAGGCATTCGAATATGCGCACGAATTGGGTATGGCAACAGTACTTTGGTGCTACACGCGGAACTCAGCATTTAAAGTAGGTGATACAGACTATCATGCTTCAGCCGATCTTACAGGTCAGGCAAATCATTTGGGTGCAACCATTGGTGCAGATATTGTAAAACAAAAGCTCCCAACGAATAACGGCGGATTCAAAGCGCTGAACACGGGCGATTCTTCCTATGGAAAACTTGATGAGAGAATCTACTCAGAGCTCACAACCGACAATCCCATCGATCTGACCCGTTATCAGGTTGCCAATGGTTACATGGGACGTGCAGGACTCATTAACTCAGGCGGAGCATCTGGTAAAGATGACTTTGCGGATGCAGTCAAAACCGCTGTTATCAATAAACGTGCAGGCGGTATGGGACTGATTAGTGGCCGTAAGGCATTTCAGCGTCCAATGGATGAAGGTGTTAAACTGCTTAACTTTATTCAGGATGTGTATCTCAACGAAGATATCACCGTCGCATAATTAGTTTATTAACTGCATTATATTGAGATCTCCGGTATTAACTATCGGAGATCTCTTTCTTTTATAGCTATATTCAGAGGAATCAGAGCTGATACTTAACAAATCTACTCTTTGTCAGATACAGATAAACATAAAGGCGTTTCCTCTATAAGCTTAATCTCATTTAAATATATTGCTATTTCCATTGCTCTGAGTGTCACGAGCATGGGCTTGGTTATATATCTTACCTACACACCGGGCGTTTTAGATCATCTGGCGCCGAAACGGCTTCCGGGACTTTTTATAGCCATTGGTGTAACTCTTTTGAGGGTCTATTTTTCCGCTGCAAAACTTCGATATTTGGCAGATAAAGAAATTAGCTGGGCAAAATGTTTTAGGATTATGCTTACATGGGACTTTGCATCTGCCGTTACTCCATCTACAATCGGAGGCGCACCGATTGCAACGTATGCGATGACACGTGAGGGTATAAAACTAGGCAAATCTTCAGCAATCGTCTTGTATGGAGTGTTGCTCGATCAATTCTGGTATGCTCTTGCAGTACCCATTCTTTTGCTTGCAGGATTTTATTACCAGGTAATTCCGCCGGAAATTGGTTTCGTAGGAAATCTTACCATGGTTCTTATTTATACCGGCCTTCTGCTTTATGCCGGATTCCTGACGTATGGGTTAATGATTAATCCATCATCGATAAAAAAGATAATTGCCTGGGTATTTAAGTGGCCGTTTTTAAACAGGCTGGCGGACAAAATGAACGCTGAGGCTGAAAATCTTGAGCAGTACTCTTATGAAATCAGGCAGAAACCAATAGGGTTTTTTATGAAAGCCCTCTTTTTTACAACGATGAGCTGGCTTTGTAAGGTCGCTTTGCCGGTGATTGTTGTTCTGAGTCTTCTTCCAGGACCGGAGATTCTTCTTGTTCTTCGCAGCCTGGCAATGAACCTCGCATTTCTGGTTATTCCAACACCCGGTGGCTCAGGTGGGGTAGAGGGGCTTTTTGCCGTATTCCTAGGCCCGTTAATCTCACGTACTTCTTTTATCGGTCTTGCAGTATTTGCGTGGAGAATCATTACATACTATATCAGCATTGGGTTGGGCATTATCGCAGCTTCATGGTATGTTAACCGGTCAGTTGTTGGCGCAAATACAAACAGTGATGATCCGAAAAAAATTATAGATTCATAGAGTGGCGAAATCAAAGATTAGATACGAGTGTGCAAATTGTGGTTACGATTCTCCCAAATGGCTGGGTGTATGTCCATCTTGTAATGAATGGCATACGTTTGAAGAAATCAAAGAGACAAAATCTTCAGGTAAGAAGCATAAAGTTGATATCAGTGATGATGAAGACATTCAGAAAGCTGTTCTCCTTTCTGATGTAGAAAGTAAAGAGCACGATCGCCGGTCAACGGGAATTGCTGAATTGGACAGGGTACTTGGTGGCGGGATCGTAAAAGGTGCATTTTTGCTGCTTGGTGGTGATCCTGGAATTGGTAAAAGCACGCTTATGCTTGAACTGGTTAAATCAAAGCCAGACTGGAAAATACTTTATGTAGCAGGTGAGGAATCACCCACACAAATTAAGCAGCGAGCGAGCCGAATGAATGTCTCAGGTGACCAGCTGTATATCTATTCCAATTCCAATATCGATTCAATCATTGATCAGGCGAGGCGCATAAAGCCCGACCTCCTGATTATTGATTCTATTCAGACGGCCTATAGTTCGAACCTGACATCGCTTCCCGGATCTGTAGCACAGGTGAGAGAGTGTTCGGCCATGCTGCAGCAGCTGTCAAAGAAAGAAGGAATAACAACATTGATGATCGGCCACGTAACCAAGGAAGGAGATATCGCGGGGCCGAGAATTCTGGAGCACATGGTTGATACGGTTCTGCATTTTGAAGGGAATCAAAGTCAGTTTCATCGCTTACTCCGCAGTGTGAAAAACAGGTTTGGCCCCGCACAGGAGGTGGGTGTTTTTGAGATGAAGCATGATGGACTTTATGAAGTTGAAAATCCATCAGAACTGTTTCTGTCAGATCTCGACACGTCAATCAGTGGAAACTGCGTAACGTGTGTCATGGAGGGGTCAAGGCCTATTCTAATTGAAGTACAGGCGCTGGTGACTGCCAGTACTTACAGTTCGCCTCAGAGAACAGCCAATGGATTTGATCAGCGCAGGCTGCAATTACTGATCGCGGTTCTTGAAAAGAGAGCCGGCGTGTCATTCGCTGGTCAGGATGTATACCTGAATGTTGCCGGAGGACTTAAAATTTCTGATCCGGCTGCTGACCTCGCGGTTATTGCGGCCCTGTCATCGAGCATAAAAGATCACCCGATTCGTAAAAAGGCAATATTTATAGGTGAGGTTGGTCTCGGTGGAGAGATAAGAGGAATTCGGTTCAGAGAACAGAGAATACGGGAAGCGGAAAAAATGGGCCTAAGCTCGGTG
Organism: uncultured Rhodohalobacter sp.; assembly: GCA_964625635.1. Taxonomy (GTDB): domain Bacteria; phylum Bacteroidota; class Rhodothermia; order Balneolales; family Balneolaceae; genus SW132. Next base: position 26,522 of record CAZVEP010000017.1, on the reverse strand, counting down.
GTTGCGCCTCCCGCGGAAATGTCGATCAAATCAAATATTGAGATAATAGAAAGAACCTATATATCTCAGATCGACAAATAGACGAGAATTAGTAATTCTCTCTTTGACGTCGTCGTTCTTCACGAATGCTCTTCTTAAGGGCTTCACGCCGTTCTTCAGAAGGCTTAGTGTACTGTTGACGATCTTTATATTCGTTTAAAAGCCGTGAGCGGGTTACCATTTTTTTGAAACGGTTAATCGCGCGATCAATGCTTTCGTTATCTTTTACGTTTACTCCAATCATATTGTTAATGTAGTTTGTATTAGTTGACAGATTCCAAAGATAGCAATAAATCTACCTATAAAACAGTATCAGGAATTAAAAAATTTCATTACCCGACAAGATTAAATACTATGCCCTGATTTTCAAAGCTTATATCTATGTTTAAAAAATATATACGCACTCTCCGGGTGCTTTTTACTGAGCCACGCCAGGTTATCGATTCTTTCCTAAACGGTGAATATGAATCATATCAGCATCCATTTAAATTCGTTTTGATTGGTATGATTTTAGTCATTTCTATAAACACACTGGCCCTGGATTATAGTATTGAACCAGACCTGAGTGACCTGCCGGCCGATTCGGAAGTGATCAGGATGATGGGGGAATGGACACAGATTGTTTCCGTCAGGGCAGCTACACAGTTTTTGCCGCTCTCCATGTTTATTGTACAAATCATAGCGCTATCGATTGGAGCTGTTTTGTTTTTAAGTGGCAAAACAGAGGGCTTTTTCGATCACATTGTAATTAATACGTATTCAGTTGGGGCATCAATGATTGCTCTTCCCTTGTTGCTGCCGGTTTGGGGGTTATCAGGACAGCCATTGACAGATCCATTCATTAACTCAACCGTTCCCGCCATGATTGTAGCCGGGGTGATCTTATGGATTTACAATCTTTATTTCAGGCCTTCCGGCTTTATGGACTGGATAAAGATCCTGTCAGCGTATGTAACCGGATTTGTGATATTCATCTTATTGTCCGGTATTCTCTCATCAGCGGTTGCTTATACAATAACGATCATCCAGAGAATAAGTGAAATTTCGGGATAGCCTGCTCGCAAATTTTTTTAATGGTTAACAGAACAAATACGTGGTTAAACTTTGTTGAGGTGATATTTGAGCGGCAGCGTGTAATCCAGTGCGCCAATCCCGAAGAGAGCATAGTCATAGCGGGCAGGGTCTTCCGGGTTCAGAAAAGAAAGTGTTTTGGTAAGCTCATTAACAGTTTTCCAGTCGTTCGACCGGCGCGTGATAAGCCCATATTTTCTGCCTTGCCTCGCAACATGCACATCGAGTGGAATTTGGAGTTCAGAGGGCGGCATGAAACTCCAGATACCGGGATCGACGGGGCTGTCTTTCCTGATGGTCCAACGTAAGAACATGTAGAGTCGCTTGCAGGGGCTGCCGTTTTCAGGATTGGATACGTGTTTTTTTGTACGAGGCGCAAGATCGGGTGACAGGCTAAAAAATCTCTCATTGAAAATTGCCAAAAATGGCCGGATTTCATTTTTTCCTGCTTCATAGCATTCCTTCCAAAACGTCTCAAAATCTGGGTATTTTCGATAAATTTCCCGAAGGGTTAAAATGAGCCCGTGCATATCAATTGGTTTAAACGTGCGGTGCTTAAAGCCTCTGAAAGCCGCGTATTCAGCTTGTGTGTAATTCATTACAAATTCAAAGGGATCGTAGCTCATACGCTTGAGAAGGTCATCTACTTTAGAGACCACAATATCGCGTCTGCCCCAGGCCATGGTTGCCGCAAGAAAACCCGCAATCTCCTTGTCTCGCTTGTCATCAAACGCATGCATGAACTGAACCGGGTCATATGGAATGTAGTCAGGCTGCTCAACTCTATCGTTGATTTCATCCAGGAGAGGTTTCAGTTCGAGGAGGGCCGATCTGGATCGCTTGCGAAGTGGAGAAGTGCCAGACATCACAACGTACCGTTGCTATCCCGATCAGGAAGCTCAAGCAGTTTATTGATGAGGACTTTGTTAGCCTTTGGAAACGGATACTCGTCAATTTCTTCGAGTGAGACCCACCTGATTTCGTTGCTCGATTTAGGTTTAGGGACTCCATCAGAAATAGTACACCAATACGCGTGAAGGGTAATCTTGAAGTGGGAGTAGGCATGCTTTAGATCCATAAATTTTTCGCCCACTTCTACAGTTACTCCAAGCTCTTCATTGAGCTCGCGTTCTACTGTCTCCTCAATGGATTCGCTTGTTTCTTTCTTTCCACCTGGGAATTCCCATAAACCGCCTAGCATGGCATCATCCGGCCTCAGTGCAATGAGCAGATCACCTGAACCGTTCGTGACAAGGCCTACGCCAATCGTATGATGCGGTATTTTCTTACGGGGGGATTTGTAGGGAATTGAATCAGTTTCGGCAGATTTATATGCTGTGCAGTCAACTGAGAGTGGACAGCTCTCACACTCCGGATTAGTGGGTGTGCAGACTATAGCCCCCAACTCCATAACAGCCTGGTTAAAATCACCCGGATTATTTTCTGGTATGATGGAATCTGCAATAGACTGAATCTCATTTTTAACCGCAGATCGTCTCACATCATCCCTTATTCCAAAAAAACGGCTTAGCACACGAATAACGTTTCCGTCAACGACGGCCCGATGTCTGTCAAAAGCGATGCTGCTCACGGCGGCTGCAGTATAGGGCCCGATGCCTTTTAAATTGAGTAGCTCTTTGTAGGTGCCAGGAAATCTGGAGTCATATTTGGCAACAACTTCCTGTGCGGCTTTGTGCATATTCCGTGCCCGCGAGTAATATCCAAGGCCTTCCCACATTTTCAGAACAGTTTGTTGTGGTGCAGCTGCTAGTTCGTCTACAACGGGAAATTTGTCAAGAAAACGCTCATAATATGGGATAACCGTGGCTACCTGGGTTTGCTGGAGCATGATTTCAGAGATCCAGATTTTATATGGATCGGACGTCTGCCTCCAGGGCATGCTGCGTTTATTGATTTGATACCAATCAAGAAGGCCTGCTACGGGAAAGTCGGTCACTGCGAATCAATACTATTTTCTGTGTCTTCTACTGCAGATTCTGGTACATCAATTACCTGCATTCTGAAATCCTGTGAAGCGGCTGCTCCGAACTGATCGGTTGCTATGACCCTGAACTGATGATTTCCAACCTGGCGAATCGTAGGTTCCCAGGAAAAAACACCGGTCTGTTCATTTAATGATGCGCCGCTTGGAAGGTCAACACCAAGATAGCGGATAAGATTCGGATGCGTGCCATCCGGATCAAATGCAGAGATTTGCAATTCGAACGTTTCATTTGCCGGGAGCGACTGTTCTCTAGATGGTGTAAACCGTGGCGGGGAGTTGAAAGGTTTTACGTCAACTGTAAAAGATGTTTCTGTGCTGTTGCCATTTGGAGTAGTTGCAGAAACAATAATCTGGTGCCGGCCGGTACTGGATGCGCTGGGCTGCCAGAAGATTGAATTACCCCGGACATGAATACCGTTTAGTGAACTATTAACGCTTAATGTAATGTCTGATAAACTCCCTGAATAACCCGCTATTTCAACCGGTAAGAGCAGTGGTTTGGGAAAGGGCAGGGTAATGGTTTCAATCGGTTCAATCGAAAATGGCCGGTTATCCTCATTTTGCTGCTCAGTTGAATACAAGTTATTAGGTGTTCGAAGGACTGGAAAAATAGAGTTGAATTCAGTAACAAACAGCCTGTCTTTATTAATTGAAAATAGATTTTTAGCCCTTTCATTCTGTTTCCAATGCGTCAGATCATCTCCAAGAATACCTATCCGAAGATGTCCATCGGTGGTTCTGATAACGGCTTCATTATTCCAAAAAGCGATATCATCAATTGGCTGATCTAAATCATTCTGCAATCGTGTTCTGCCGTTTGAATCTATCAAAAATATATTACCATCGTTTGCTGATCCTATCAGCTCATTGTCGGCGAAGAAAATTTTATCCACAAGTTCATCTAATTCTACGCTTTCCTCTATTACCAGCTGATCTTCATTTGAATCGAATCGATAGATATCGATGCGATTGTTATTACTTAAGACATAAAGGTACCGGTTGGCATCCGTTGCAAGGTCATTAACAATCCGGCCTTCAAAACGGTCGGGGTCAACCGCTGCGGGATCTGAATCTACGCTTTCAGGTGTTTCAAGACCTACTGATCCCAGCTTTCCGTTTCTCATTACAATATAGAGATTGTTGCCAATTCGCCGCGTCGAGACAGGTACATCCGGCAGTACTGTTGATGAATAAACGCCAAGTACAGATGTGGGTTCAATGACTGTGAGGCGACGCGAATTTCCGTAGAGATAAGCAAAGCGGATATCTGCATGCAAAGTGTTTCCCCTTCTCTGCATTCCGGTTGACGTGTAGAGCCATTGAAGTGAGTCGGGATATGCTCTGTAAACAACAAGTCCTTCAGACTCTGAAAGCACATAAAAGTGGGCTTCGGAATTCTCGATATCCAAAATATTCGGAATCTCGATTTCTTGCGAAATATCGTGCCTGTATTGAGCAGTGGCGTCGATCGTATGAAATAGAATAATGAGTAACAGGGTTACCTTCAATAGTTGAGTCATGAAATCAGAGCCATTTATGTTTTTTATACCAGTGAAGTGTTCGGGAAAGTCCTTCTTCGAGTGTATACTCAGGACGGTAGCCAAGATTCTTTTCAGCTTTTTCATAACTGCATGTCCACTCAAGAATCATTTCCCGAGCCTTTTCACGATTAACAACGGGATATGAACCAAATAATGTTGCAGTTGTTTCAATAAATCCGGCAACTTTTTTTACAGCTTTAGGCGGAATCTTAAGGGACAGGCTTTTTTTTCCAAAGATTGTGTCAGCGATTTTTTTTATCTCCTGCCAGCAAGTGATTTGCCCTGAAATAAAATAGGTTTCAATACCTTTATCGTTCTGTTCAGCGGCTTTCATTATTCCATTCACAACATCAGCCACATACACAATAGAAAGTTTAGGAGTATATCCATCGCCAACAATGGGGGTAATGCCGTACTTCATCATTTTGAATAATGTGAAAATCTGGTCTTCACGCGGGCCGTATACAGCCGGCGGACGAAGTATTTTAACCGACATCGACTTACCCGCAGTTCGTTGAATCATTTCCTCCATTGTTTTCTTAGACTGCCCATACATACTCACGGGATTCATTGTATCTTTTTCTGTCTTAGGCGAACCGTTACTTGGTCCGGCTGCAGCAAGCGAGGATAATATTACAACATTTTTTACACCGGCCTGATCTGCAACACGAAGAATATTTTCAGTCGCATCTACATTTGCGCGGTTAAATTCGTCCTGAGAGCGAGCTGAGACAACACCAGCAAGATGAAAAATGGTATCAACCCCTGTAACAGCTTGCCTGAGTACGGGAATTGAGCTTAAATCGCCATGAATCCGGGTGTATGGTTTTCCATCAAGCCATTTTTCCTGGCTCCGAACCAGACACCGGACCTCATTGTAGCTGGAGGATTCCATCAGGTGATCTGCGAGATGGCTGCCTATGAACCCGGTTGCACCGGTAACAAATGCATTCATTTAATTGTATATTGTCAGGCTGATTAAAAAATGTATCTAAAAAAGATACGAAGATGAACATTGCTTATAAAACTACATGAGTCAATTGAAGGTTGCTCTTTTTACGGGCAATTACAATCATATTCGTGATGGAGTTTCACTTACACTGAACCGTTGGGTTTCCTATTTAATGGAAAACGGTGCAGACGTTTTGGTTTTTGGGCCGACTGTTGAAGATCCGGATCTTGATCATGTTGGTGAGCTGTGTTCTGTACCCTCTGTAAAAATGCCCGGACGTCCCGAATATCGTATCTCAACAGGGTTTCCTAAAGAAAACAGAGACAGGTTAAAACGGTTCGACCCAAATCTCGTGCATATTGCCAGCCCGGATATCCTTGGTTATAAAGCTTTGAAATGGGCAGATAAATCGGGGGTTCCAATTGTAACATCCTATCACACCCACTTTACAAGCTATCTGAAATACTATAAGCTGGGACTACTGGAAAAAATAGGCTGGTCGTACCTGAGATGGTTTTACAAGCATTCGGAGCATATTTACGTTCCAACTAAATCCATGGCGGAAGAACTGATCGAAAAAAATATTGGCCGGTCACCCGAAGTATTGAAAATCTGGGCAAGAGGTGTGGATACGGATCAGTTTAACCCATCGAAAAGAGATCCGAAGTGGAGAGAGGAAATGGGGTTCAACGAAGAAGATGTCGTTTTTACATTTGTATCAAGGCTTGTCTGGGAAAAAAATTTAAAGTTATTTGCAAGCGTAATAAGTGCAATTCAGAAAAAATATCCGCACGCTAAATCGTTAATAGTTGGGGATGGTCCAGCGCGAACCGAGCTGGAGTCAGAACTGGATAATACAGTGTTCACAGGATTTTTGACCGGTAATGCACTATCGAAGGCTTATGCCGGCAGTGATGTTTTCTTCTTTCCGTCTGATACCGAAACATTCGGGAATGTAACATTGGAAGCAATGGCATCTGGTCTTCCATGCCTGGTAGCTGATGCACAGGGGAGTAAGTCACTTGTAGACCATAACGAAAATGGATTTCTGATACCGGTGAGTAAAAAGAAAAAGTTTATAAGTCGTGCAGAAGAACTGGCAAAGGATGCTGAATTAAGAAGAAGGCTGGGGCAAAAATCATTTGAGAAAGCTCAAAATTACACTTGGGACAAAATAAATAGTACATTGTTGACCCACTACTATGAAGTACTCGGAAATGAATGAGAGAAATTTGATATTTCGTGTAACAGTTCCATCTTGTACACGTTTAAATAAGTTGATTTGATCTAAAATCTATCAGATTTCAAAAACTGCTTTAATTCCGGCACAAAATAATAACTGCTGTTTTTTGAATGAAACAGAGAGTTAAGAAGTTAAAAGGTAGGCTGCTTGAAGTAGCCGCATTGAGTAACGAAAAAAAGATAATATTAAATAGGGATTAGCAGGTTATGTCCGTGTTATGGTTTTGTTAATTTGATGGAACCGTAATACTCGGTATATTTGTTGATTCAGAAAGTTTAAACTAAAGTTCTGTAATGGGCCAAACTGAAGCCGATACACAACAGTACCAAAAAATATTTAAAAAAGCCCATGATTTCACCAAAGCTGATGAAATCAAAAAAATGGGGCTTTATCCCTATTTTAAGCCGCTTCAGGCGACGGATGGTTCTACCGTTCAAATTGAAGGTCGTGAAGTTATCATGGCTGGCTCCAATAACTACCTTGGGCTAACGAACGATCCCCGCACCATTAAGGCTGCACAGGATGTTCTCGCTGTATATGGTACTGGCTGTACGGGATCGCGGTATCTGAATGGGACCCTCGATTTACACCTTGAGCTGGAAGAAAAGCTTGCTGACTTCATGGGTAAAGATTCTTGCGTGCTCTTTAGCACAGGCTATCAAACGAATGAAGGATCCATTCAAACGATCGCCGACAGGAATGATATTATCTTTTCTGACCGTGATAATCACGCTTGTATTGTTGTAGGCACGCAGGTGTCGAATGCAAAGACAGTCCGTTTTCGGCATGATGACATGGATCATCTGCGAACCTTGATTGCAAAGTCAGACCCTGATGCAGGAAAAATCATTGTTACTGACGGGGTATTCTCAATGTCGGGCGTTATTGCAAATATTCCGGAGCTTGTGGAAATTGCCAAAGAATATAATGCAGGACTTTATGTGGACGATGCTCATGCTATCGGAGTGATAGGTGAGGGGGGCCGCGGGTCTGCGTCTGTATTTAATCTTCAGGATGACGTTGATCTTATCAGCGGGACTTTTTCTAAATCATTTGCTTCGCTGGGTGGATTTCTGGTTGGCGACCGGGAAGTAATTGAATATATCAGGCATCACTCTCCAGCACATATTTTCAGTGCAAGTATGCCGCCGGCCAACGTTGCCACTGTACTGAAATCACTTGAAATTTTACAGGAAGAGCCTTGGAGACTTGACAGGCTGGATAAAATCTCAAATTACATGCGTGAAGAACTCAGGAATCTGGGTTTCAATGTATGGTCAAGTCAAACACCTATAATTCCGGTTGTGATAGGTGATATGTTTGATTGCTTTGAATTTTGGAAAGAGCTTTTTGAGGAGGGCGTTTATTCAAACGCTGTAGTACCGCCTGCTGTACCTAAAAACCAAGCGCTTCTCCGTACCAGCTATATGGCTACTCATACAGACGAGCAACTCGACAAGATTCTGAGCGCATTTAAAAAAGTGGGCCTCAGGCGAGGTATTATCGATACCAACGGCCAGTCGTTAATAGGTGAATCGTAAGTACTGTGAGTAAAAAGGCAAACACAGACTCTATTTCTGTTGTTGACACTAAAGAGGGGAAAAAAGAATTTCTGGAATTCCCTTACAGCCTTTATGAAAACGATGAGTACTGGGTTCCGCCGCTTAGAATGGAGCAAAAAAAGCTCCTCGATACCGATAAAAATCCATTCTATGATAATGCCGAAATAGAGCTCTTCCTCGTATATAATAACGGTAAACTAGTAGGCCGGATAGCGGCTATTATTGATCATCGATATAACGATTATCATGATGCGAAAACCGGGTTTTTCGGTTTCTTCGAATGCATTAACAGAGAGAGATCAGCCCAACTAATGTTTCGTGTGGTTGAAGAATGGCTCCGCTCAAGGGGAATGAAAGAAATGATGGGGCCTGTTAATCCCGGAATGATGGATGAAATTGGTATCCTGGTAAAAGGATTTCAGAAATACCCATCTATTCTAATGCCTTATCATAAAGAGTATTATGACCCACTTCTCAAGTCGATAGGGCTTGAAAAAGCAATGGATTTGTTAACTTATGAAGTAAATCAGGATAATGTGGACCGCGAGCGAATGAGCCGCGCGGTTGAAATTGTAAAGCGAAGATTACCTGATATCCGGATCAGAAAAATTCGTTTGAAAAAAATCGACGAAGAAATAAAGATTATTCAGGAAATTTTCAACGAAGCGTGGAAAGATAACTGGGGCTTCATTCCGCTCTCAGAAGCTGAGTTTAAATATTTGGCAAAAGATCTTAAAGCAGTTGTTGATGATAATTACGCACATATTGCCGAGGTAAAGGGTGAACCTGTAGCTTTTTCTGTGGCACTGCCCGATTACAACCAGATATTGAAGAATATGAATGGTAATCTTTTTCCATTCGGATTTCTGAAAATACTATTCAATCGAAGAAAAATTACTAAGATAAGAACGGCTTTGATGGGTGTGAAACCCGACTACCAGGGTAAGGGAATAGATGCACTTCTTCACAGAGAATCAATAGAGAACGGTCTGAGATACAATAAATATGCTTCAGAAATTGGCTGGATTCTCGAAAACAATATACAGATGAATCGTGTTGCTGAAAAAATTGGCGGTGAGCACGATAAAACCTACCGAATGTACCAAAAGGATCTCTGATTCTACTCCTCTCATTTTTCTGATTGAGCCTCAAATACCGTATATTCAGATCTAAGAAAAATCTGAATTAAGCATGTGAGACAATGAGTGACTATCGAATAGAAAAAGATTCTATGGGTGAAGTAAAAGTGCCAGAAAATGCCTATTACGGAGCTCAGACTCAACGCGCCTACGATAACTTTCCTGTCAGCGGTATTCGATTTAGCCGCGGGTTTATAGCAGCTATAGGACAAGTAAAAAAAACGGCTGCCAAAGTTAATGCGGATCTTGGACTGCTTGATAAGAAAATTTCTGATGCCATTCAAAAAGCAGCTGGTGAGGTTGCAGACGGCAAGTTCGATGATGATTTCGTAGTTGATATTTTTCAGACGGGATCTGGAACATCGACGAACATGAATGCCAATGAAATTATAGCACGCCGTGCCAATGAGCACTATACCGGCAGTGATGGCCCAATCCACCCGAATGATCACGTGAATTTTGGCCAGAGCTCCAACGATGTGATACCCACCTCTATTCGGGTAGCTGCAGCTGTGGCTGTGACTGAAAACCTGATTCCATCTCTGAGCTACCTGAACAAAACCCTTGTCCAAAAAGGAGAGGAACTTAAGGATGTTGTGAAGACCGGGCGAACCCACCTTATGGATGCGATGCCTGTGACAATGCAACAAGAGTTAGGAGGATATGCACGCCAGGTTCAGCTGGGAATTGAACGTCTCAAGTCAGCATTAGAAAGGATTCAGGAATTGCCGCAGGGCGGTACAGCGGTCGGAACAGGCATCAATACACATCCGGATTTCGGCAAGAAATTCGCTGTTGAAATATCCCGTTTAGCCGGTGTGGATTTCAAAGAAGCAGAAAACCATTTTGAAGCTCAGGCATCAGTTGATGCACCTGTTGAGCTAAGTGGCCAGTTGAAGACTGTAGCAGTAAGTATGATGAAAATTGGTAATGACTTTCGCTGGATGAACTCCGGCCCGAACAGCGGGATTGGCGAGATTGAACTCGAAGCCCAGCAACCCGGTTCGTCAATTATGCCGGGCAAAGTAAATCCCGTGATGGAAGAGTCTCTTACAATGGCAGCAGCTCAGGTTATTGGTAATGATGCCGCTGTAACAATAGGCGGACAGTCAGGTAATTTTGAACTAAATGTAATGCTGCCTCTCGTGGCTCATAATTTACTAGAGTCGATAAAGATACTTGGAAATGCGGCTAAAAATTTTGCTGAGAAATCTGTTACAGGGTTTAAAGTTAAAGAAGATCGGATAAAGAAAATGGTGGGTAAGAATCCAATTCTTGTCACGGCTCTTAACCCATTAATCGGGTATGATAAGGCAGCTAAAATCGCTAAAAAAGCATTCGCAGAAGATCGTGCTGTTTTGGATGTTGCGAAAGAAATGACTGATCTTTCAGAGGATGAGCTGAAAAAAGCCCTCGAACCGCTCTCAATGACAAAAGGCGGCTTCACGGAATAGAAAAGCGGTTTTCTGAGTAATTATTCCTTGGTTTAGCACACAGAAGACCTTATTATAAATCCGCTATTCCAGAGAGCGAAAAGATATGTGTGGTAATGAATTCTTAAAGAATTATGAGTACAACGAAAGAAAAGAATAAGACTAAATATTCTAAGAAAAAGGCACAGGAAATCCTGGACGATTACAGACTTGTCTGGGAGAGTCGGCATATGTCTTATCTGGGCCGGAAAGAGGTTCTCACCGGCAAGGCAAAATTTGGAATATTTGGCGACGGCAAGGAGTTACCACAAATTGTAATGGCAAAATATTTTAAAAATGGCGACTTCAGGGCCGGCTATTACCGTGATCAAACATTCATGATGGCAATTGATGGCCTCAGTATTGAGGAGTTTTTTGCCCAGCTATATGCCAATCCCGACGTTAAACAAGACCCTAACTCGGCTGGCCGTCAGATGAATTCGCATTTTGCCACCCGCCTGCTTAATGAGGATGGCAGCTGGAAAGCTCAAACTGAGATGAAAAATGCTGCTGCAGACTTGTCACCAACTGCAGGGCAGATGCCAAAATTGCTTGGGCTTGCACAAGCATCTAAAGTATATCGGCAGAGTGATGAGCTAGGCAAAAAGACCAATTTTACAAACGATGGTAACGAAGTTGCATGGGGGACCATTGGCGACGCTAGTACCTCAGAGGGGCACTTTTGGGAAACGATGAATGCTGCCGGTGTACTTCAGGTACCTCTGATTGTATCAGTTTGGGATGACGGGTATGGAATTTCCGTATCAAAAAAGTATCAAACCATAAAAGAAAGTATTTCCAAAGCGCTGAGAGGGTTTAAGCGTACGAAAAGACAGCCGGGGATCGAAATTATCACAGCTAAAGCCTGGGATTATACCGCACTTGTAGATGCTTATGAAGAAGCGGAGCGGGTTGCAAGGGAAGAGCATGTTCCGGTTTTGGTACATGTTCAGGAAGTTACCCAGCCACAGGGACACTCCACATCCGGCTCTCATGAAAGATATAAGAAAGAAGAGAGGCTTGAATGGGAAGAAAAATTCTGCTGCAACCGTAAGTTTCGGGAATGGATAATTTCAGAAGACATTGGCACGAAAGAAGAGCTTGATAAAATTGAAGAAGAGGCCAGGGAAAAAGTCAAAGAAAAGCAAAAGAAAGCCTGGAAATCATTTCAGGAACCTATTCTCGATCAGAAAGACCAGCTGAATGATAAACTGTCTAACCTGATTGAGTCTCATTCCGAATTTTCGATGCTTAGCCGGTACAAAGATGAGCTTAAGCGAAAGTCTCGTCCGTACCGCAGAGATATTATTTCTATTGCAAGAAAAGCACTCGTTGAACTGAGAGGGAAAGAATCGGCAGCTATTGAAGAATTTAGGACCTGGCTTAAAGACCTGGTTGATAAGAATCGTAAGCTTTATGATTCACATCTTGTAAGTGAAACCGAACGATCTCCGCTGTTGATAGAGGAAGTGGAACCGGCTTATTCAGCAGAAACCAAGAGAGTTGATGGGCGTGTAGTATTACGTGATAATTTTGATAAGCTTTTCGAAAAGTATCCCGAGGTGATGGTATTTGGGGAAGATGCAGGTCAGCTCGGTGATGTAAATCTCGGCCTGGAAGGCATGCAGGAAAAATATGGAGAAACAAGAGTTTCAGATACCGGGATTCGGGAAGCAACAATCTTAGGACAGGGTATTGGCCTGGCGCTACGCGGATTGAGGCCGATTGCAGAAATTCAATACCTCGACTATCTGCTTTACTGTTTCCAGGGACTTAGTGATGATCTTGCAACTCTTCGATACCGAACAAAAGGGGGGCAGGCAGCTCCTGTAATCGTTCGTACAAGAGGGCATCGCCTGGAAGGGATATGGCATGCCGGTTCTCCAATGGGTGTAATTCTGAATGGACTCAGGGGCGTACACGTATGTGTTCCCAGTAACCTTACTGACGCGGCAGGGTTTTATAATACATTATTGCAGGGTGATGACCCGGCTCTCATTATTGAGCCGTTGAACGCGTATCGCCTGAAGGAAAAACTGCCAGATAATCTAAGTGAGTTTACCGTTCCTCTTGGTATTCCAAAAATCAAACAAAAGGGTGATGATATCACGGTCGTTTCGTATGGCTCGACACTTAACCTGGTTGAGTCAGTGCTCCCTGATCTTGAAGAAACAGGTATCTCCGTTGAGTTAATTGACGTGCGAACACTTCTGCCTTTCGACCGGAACGAGATGATTTTGGAGTCACTGAAGAAGACGAACCGTATACTTTTTGTTGATGAGGATGTACCGGGAGGTGCCACTGCATTTATGATGCAACAGGTGATTGGAAAGCATAAGGGATACTATCATCTGGATTCTGAAGCTAAATGTCTATCAGCAAAAGCGCACAGAACAGCGTACGCCAGCGATGGTGATTACTTCACGAAACCAAATGCAGAAGATATATTCGAGACAATTTACGGAATGATGAGCGAGGCAGATATTTCTGAATATCCGCCGTTAATCTGATTTTTATCAGGGCCAGATCCGGAAAATAATCAAATCAAGAAAGATAAATATCCAGATCAGAGGCAGGTACGCAAACGAGGAAAACATAACCCCCTTTGCTGTCGCTATAGAACGGTCAGCGGCGAATTTAATACCGTAATATAGGAATACAGCTGTTGTAAGAAGTGATCCTGTCAGATAAATCCAGCTCACCAGATCCATCGCAAATAGTTTATAGATAGTTGGAAACAGGATAAGCATAGGAAGTATCACCCATGTTGCCGCCTTCAGGCCTTTAGGATCATTCTTGGGAAGCATTTTGAAACCCGCATGTTCGTAATCTTTTCTGCAAACCCAGGCAATTGCAACAACGTGCGGAACCTGCCAGCAAAACACGATACCGAATAGAATCCACATCCCGTGTTCAAAGATAGTGCCTGTTGATGCTGCCCAGCCCCCGATAACCGGTAAAGCGCCTGGAACAGCTCCCACAAATACATTAAGTGCTGAAATCCGTTTTAGCGGTGTGTATGCAAAAAGGTAAATAATGGTGGTTGCAAGAGATACAATTCCCGCCACAATATTAACCATTGCCATGAGATATGCGAGACCCGCAAAAATCAAAACGGTTGAAAAAATAAATCCGTTTTGTGCACTTATTCTTGAATCTGGCAAAGGACGGCTATTTGTACGATGCATGAGTCCGTCTAGCCCGCGTTCCAGAAACATATTATGAGCAGATGTTCCAGCTGCGATGAGATATGTTCCGAGTATAGCATGGGCCATTAGCAGATAATCGAGTGAACCGGCGGCTCCCATGATAAAACCAATGAGCATACTGGCAACCACACTTAAAGTAATCCCGGGCTTGGTTAGCTCGTAGTAATCCCTCAGTGTACTGGCAGCAATCTTAAAAGAACTTGATTGTGAACCTGATGTTTCCATATAGAAAGACTGTAAATGACAGTCTTAAATTTAAAATATTTTGACGTGATATGTTACCTTAATATCCGCTTCAAATAGAGAGCGTATTATCTCAGAAGAATTTATTCTGCCTAAAATCTCCAATCATTGTGAATACTGAATGAAACTTAATCTCTATCAAAAAACTGCAATCACCACAGTTATTGCTACGCTGGTTCTCATTTTAATCGGCGGACTTGTTCGCGCGGCCGGAGCCGGGCTTGGATGTCCTGACTGGCCACAGTGCTTTGGCATGTGGATTCCCCCAACGTCAGCTTCTGAACTGCCGTCTCAATACGATGCGTCACTATTCAATCCTATCCATACGTGGCTTGAATATATCAACCGTCTGGTCGGCGTGCTGATTGGGTTCTTAATTACGCTTACGTTTATATTTTCGTTCAGGTATAGAAAAACAGATCCGGTCGTAACTATTTCTTCCGGTGCTGCTTTTATCCTTGTGCTGGTACAAGGCTGGCTCGGGGGGCAGGTAGTTAAATCTGGTTTAAGTGCCGGAATGATTACCATCCACATGATCCTTGCGATGATTATTGTCAATACGCTGTTGTTCGCATCATTCAGGGCAATGAATGAAAAACTGGCAACAGTCTTGACGCCGCAAACGAAGAAAATTCTGATGATTGTATCCGGAGCAATTCTTTTTGTTACTCTGGTGCAGCTGGTATTAGGTACACAAGTTCGCGAATCGATTGATGTGGCAAAAAACGTACTGGGATTACCCCGTGAACAATGGATAGATACCACTGACTTGCTGTATGCCGTTCACAGAAGTTTTTCCTGGCTTGTAGTGATCTTATCGTTTGTCCTGCTCTACTTCAATAAAAAACGTGAGGTACCTGGCAGGCTTGTGAAGATTGGATACGCCATTTTCGGACTGATTATTCTACAGATGCTGCTCGGGCTTGGGATGGAGCGACTCAATATTCCGGGTACTCTTCAGCTTCTTCACTTAGTCAGCGTATCCGTTTTAATCTGTATTGAATTTCTGTTTATGCTGATGGTTGGATTTTCAAGAAAAGCAGGTGCCTGATTCAGGTCTGAATTCTAGTTAAAAGCAGGAATTTATCACCTACAGTTTTTCCAGTAGTTTATTTAAAAACAGGTTTACTTCCCGTAAGTCTTTTTTAATGTGTACTGAAAGTGTTTCATCTCCGGGCAAATCCATTTCAGTTTCGCCATCTTCTACAATTTTTTTGGCTCCTGCTGTACTGTACTTTTTTTTCTGAATGAGATCTTTAAGCCGAAGGATAAAGGTAAGGTCTTCTTCGCGATATGTACGATTTCCGGCTTTATTTTTTCTCGGGCTCAAATCATCAAATATCGTTTCCCAGTAGCGCAAAACATGAGGTTCAATTGCAGTAATGTCGCTAACTTCACCAATTGAGTAATAGAGTTTCTTCATAGCACTGAAATCTGTTATTTTCTTTTGATCGTCCCAAAACGTTAGAATGGAAATATTCTAAAGAATATGCAAGGCATTGACTAAACAAAATACAGATAAAAAAGAAAAAAGGTTATCCCATAAAAAGGATATCAGCATTGTTGTACCATTGCTGAATGAAAAAGAATCCATTCGTGAACTCACAGAGCGTATAGGAAAAGCTCTTGAAGCATATAATTTTGAAATATTATTTGTGGATGACGGGTCGGATGACGGTTCGTGGAGTGAGATCGAAGCGCTCAGCCAGAATGATAATTGCATAAGAGGCATTAAATTGCGTCGCAACTATGGAAAAAGTTCGGCACTCCAGGCTGGATTTATGGAAGCCGAAGGCAAGTTTATTGTTACAATGGATGCCGATCTTCAGGATGATCCATTCGAAATTCCGGCTATGATCCGGAAGCTCGAAAATGGGGCCGATCTTGTGAGCGGATGGAAAAAAGTTCGCCACGATCCAATTTCAAAAACAGTGCCATCGCGTTTTTTTAATGCAGTAACCCGCTGGACCACCGGTATTAACCTACACGATTTTAATTGCGGCCTCAAAGCCTACAGACGGGAAGTAACCCGTCATATTCATCTTTATGGTGAACTGCATCGCTATGTGCCTCTTCTTGCCAAATGGCAGGGTTTTGGTAATATCGAGGAGCAGGAAGTGAAGCACCATCCAAGGAAATATGGCACAACCAAGTTTGGCCTTTCACGATTTATGAATGGCTTTTTGGACTTGGTGACGCTGTTATTTGTGCACCGCTATATGCAGCGGCCCATGCACTTTTTCGGCACCATTGGCGTATTGCTTACAGTTGTAGGAGCGGTTATTAATGTTTACATAGCCGCACTAAAAATATTCTTGGATCAGCCTATTGGGGACAGGCCATTGCTGTTTCTTGGGATTTTGCTGATAGTGATAGGGGTTCAATTTTTCTCTATTGGCTTCCTGGGTGAAATGGTGAATAAAAACCGGGTGCATAAATTCATGCCGGGAATTGAGAAGACGACAGGTTTATGAGTAAAATTGAGTACGATCCGGTAAAAGACAAGTTTTCTGCCATCATCAAAAACTCCCGATTCCTTCGACGGGTTTTTTATTTCCTGCTGGACCTGTTTTTTCTTCGGAGCTGGCATATTCGCCGTGTTTTAGGTAAAACAGCTTCACCACTCGACCAATCTGGCGATTGGGAAATGCTTGATGCAGGTTGTGGCTTTGGGCAGTACGACCGCTTTATTTTAAATAAGTTCAATAACGTCACAGTTGACTCTGTGGATGTAAAAAAGGATTATCTGAGAGATAATGAGCACTATTTTGAGGATGAGATAGAGAAAGAAAGAATCAGGTTCTACTATGCTGACTTAATTCAGTTCGAGTCTGATAAGACATTCGATATGGCGATTTGTATTGATGTGCTGGAGCATATTCAGCAAGATGTGAGGGTGATGACGAACATCAGCAGCCATCTGAAGGAGGGAGGATACTTTTTGATGCATTCGCCATCTCACTATTCTGAAGAAGACGGTGATGAAGATGATTCATTTGTGGGAGAGCATGCACGTCCCGGATACTCAAAAGAAGAGATTTCTGCCAAGCTAAAACAAGCAGGACTTCAGCCGGAGAAAGTCCATTATACTTATGGGTTCTGGGGACACAAAGCATGGGTCCTTTCGGTAAAATGGCCTATGATCGCATTTAACAAATTGGGTCTTCTGGCCGTTTTGCCTCTACTGATATACTATCCCATCGTATTGCCGTTCTGCCTGCTGATGAACGTTTCTGATCTTTATACAAAAAATGAAAAGGGAAATGGCGTTTACGCCCTGGCGAGAAAGATGTAAAACATAACTCCAGACATGGTATTTCTAAGGGTTTGCAGTTTGGATTAAGTATGAGAAGCCGCTTTTTGATTATTCGTCATGCAAAACAATAGAAGCACAGAAATGCCATGTCTTGTAAAGGTATTCCCACTGTTCATTCATTGAAAAAAAGCATTTCATCCACTTCTTGAACCATTCGCCAGGAGAGGGTTGACGTATCAAATACGAGATGAAAAAAACGATTGGTTTCAGTTTTTACGACATAATGGTAATGCACGCCTTTTCCCACACGCTCTTTGTGCATCTGCCTGATCTGCCGAATGTGAAACTGTTCTCCCTTGGTTGTTTCGAACCGGTAAGGGGTGATGTGGTATTTGAGCTTGGGGTTTGAAAACCCGCGCACGACGTTAAGTACATTGATTGGTGGATATTTTTCCTTGTCCATAAACTTCTCCTTTAAGGAAAAGTAAGTTTACACATATATCACACATATATCAATATATAATTTAATTACTCTTCCTTTTATTGGGTGAAGTTACCCCCGTTTGATAAGGTATTCCTGCCCGGGTCAGCGATCTGGGAGACGCCCTCTCATCATGAAAAAAGGTCTTGATACGGTTCTATCAGCTCACGCTGATTATTGCGGACATTTCCTACTTCCTGGTTAACGCGATAAAATTTGATGTCGTCATCGGGCCAGGGGTGAATAAGATCCTGGAGAGCGTTGGTGTCATGAAAGGAGGGATCAAGCCAGGTATCAAATTCTTCTGGCATCAGCATTGCCGGCATTCGATCGTGAAGCTCCTCTATAAGGGCGTTGGCATCAGTTGTGATAATCGTGTAGCTGTTGACCGTTTCCCCGTTCTCCGGATCTTCCCAATGCTCCCACAATCCGGCAAAGTGCATCAGATCAGATTCTTTTCGCTGAATAAAATGAGGGAATTTTCCTGATGAGGTTTTCTTCCATTCATAAAATCCACTGGCCGGGACAATACATCGCTGAGATTTGAACGGCTTTTGAAATGATTTCTTTTTCGCCAAGGATTCACCCCGCGCATTAATCATGGAGTAGCCTGTTTTTAGGCTATCGGCCCAAAATGGGACAAGTCCCCAGCGATGCGGGCGGATGATTCTTTTGTCGCTATTCTTAGTTTCAAGAATGACGGGCATATGATGGGAGGGGGCCACGTTGTAACTGGGTTCAACAGTAAATGTGCCATCAGGAACAGCTCCATAGGTCTTTTGAAGCTCTTCAAGAGTAGCTTTTAAAACGTAACGTCCGCACATATGAACTTATTTATATATTGCTTAGATGCGGACTTAAATTGGGAAGTTGAGATGAAAGTCGCAAGCAGATACGAACTGAATCTTTGATTCGGGAAAGTACTGGAAAGAAAAAAGACTGCCCGTCAATTCCGGGCAGCCTTAAAAAAGTTTCCTGGCTATTTAAGCAAGGTCATTTTTCGGGTAAACATTTGATCGCCTGCTCGGAGTCTGTAGATATACATACCGCTTGCAAGATTTTGGGCGTCAAATGAGATATTGTACTCGCCGGCTGCTTTAAACTCACCATTTATAAGCGTCTGGACTTTTTGACCGGTGATAGAGTAGATGGAAAGGGTGACTTCAGATGGGCTATCGAGCTGATAGGAGATCTGGGTGGTTGGGTTAAATGGATTAGGATAGTTTTGCTCCAATTTAACTGTCTGTGGAAGATCCGGAGATGTTTCTGATGATACTGCAGTGAGATTATCCGGTAAAGCTACTTGAATGCTGCCCGAATCTGATAGATATGCTCCAGTATTAGTATCTTCGGATATATCAACACTTGCTACTGGAAAGCCTTCCTCGTTTATAAAATTTGCAGTGATATCGATAAATACACCATTATTGGATGTTGTTGTTTCTGTAACACGAAGTACAGGAATTTCAATATTACCGATCACAACTTTTCCCCATCCATCAACTTCAGCGTCAACAGAGAATTCCGTCGTTGATGAGTTGACTTCAAAGTCATATGTATAATTCCACGTCGTCTCATACTCAAGGGGAAAAGTATAGACAGTTCTAGATGGAAAATTGCGAGTGATTAACTGGGTAGTAGAGCTATTCCCGTTAACAGTTGTGGTATTGGTTGAATATACTCCATAATCTACAAGGCTGGTTTCGCTCAGCCCACTGTAAGAATAATTGATTATGTTTATATCGTATACTATTCCTGATTCTTCAAATGATGATTCGATGTCAGCTTTTATCATTATATTTGCATTACTGAAATGAGCCTCATCAGCTCCGGGTTCACCAGCAAAATTAGTAAAAGATTCTATAGTGCCTGTTGCTGAAATGGAATCTTCACTAGCAAATGTTGAAAAATCCCACGTTTGATTTGCGCCTGTCTGGTTGATTATTGATACGGCAGAAGCTTGGTCGGTATAGGTATAATATGTCACTGCTCCTGTGTTTGCATCCAGGGTACTTTGATTGATTACGATACCACTACCCTGGGCAAAAAGCTGACCTTGCATGAGTGGTTGAATTGCAAATACTATCAAAAATAAGAGAAAAGAAATTAATGTAGCTGTTTTTTTCATGGTGGATGGGTTTGAGTTAAGGGTGCCTATTCTATAATGCGTAGAATTATCAGGAACAGTTTCAAAAAAATGAATTATTTTGAAAAAATTGTCGCGGTTGCCAAAACTTTTTTAGAATCACTTTATTTCATTTAAAAGCGCAAAGTCTGAAGTTGCAGAAATGGATGGATAAGATTCGAAATTATCGATCAGGTTGTTCATTACGTCTACATCATACCTGGAAAAAGTAAGTCTTTTTTCCTTTAACGATGCAACTGTTTGCCGAAACGTTTCTTTTGCTTTTTCAGCCTCATTCGTATTAAAGCGACAAAGTGAAAAATAAAGTATAGCACGTTCGGTCCAGATATGATGTTCACCGAGTACTTCTTCATAAATTTCAGAGGCTCTCTCAAAGAAGTCCTGGGCATCATCGAGGGTGCCTTCTTTTATTTTTAAAATTCCAAGTGATTCGTATGCAGACCCGGTTCTCCAATGGCTATCACCAAAATCTTCTCTCGAATAATCGAGCAGCTCAAGCCGAATCTGCTCAGACTCCTCAAATCGGCCGGCTGTTGAATACAACGATGCCAGATTGTTCATTATAATCTGGGTATTGGGATGTTTTGTACCATAAATATATCGGTTTATGTCAAGCGAACGGTTATAATGAACGGCTGCTTCATCCAGCCTGTCCTGCACTTTCAATAGGTATCCAAGATTGTTATGAATGATAGACTCTTGTGATGTCATCTGATTATCAGAGGGCAGGGCATTAAGCAGTTTTATATAAAGCTCTTCACTTTTTTGATACTCCCCATTTCTTCTATAGGCCTTGGCAAGATTTGTTTGAACATTAGTGAGACGCGTGTCAGACAAATTTGAATTTAGAATTTCCTCAATTGCATCTTCGAGATAAATAATAGCAAGTTCCGGGTTATCAAGTTCAGTAAGCGTAGAACCAAATCCGGAGTAAATATTAGCTAAAATTCCAGGCTTTACGGTTTGTTTATCATTGATTATCTGTAGCGTGCGGTCGAAATAATGCGCTGCATAGTTGAAATTTCTCTCATCATTATGGAGTACGGCAAGCTCCAGAGTTGGTTTTAGCATCTCTGGCGCAAGTGAATCGCCTGAATCAGATATGTATATTTTAAACGCATCTTCAAGCAGAGTGCGGGACTGTTCGAAGTCACCGATTTTCTTGTAAGCATTGCCAAGAGAAATCATGATATCTGCTTTTGATAGATCAGTTCCCTCCCAATTGTCAAGTTTATCAACTCCGGATTGTAGAATATCATACACATCCAGCGTATCATCAACGTTTCTCAGAGGATCCGTAGCTCCAAAAAGATCAACCATGAATCCGGCAATAAATGAGGCTTGCTGCTCTTCTGCAATAGCTTTTTCGCGCTCCGTCTTTATTATGCTTATGTAGTAAATCGTGAGCGCAGATAAAATGGTTATCACAGCAATAACCCCCGACAGCAGGGCTCTGTTTCGGACCGAAAACCTTTTTAGTTTATAGGCTTTTTGATGCTGTTTGAAAGAAAGCGGCAACTGATTCCGATAATTCCTCAGATCTGCCAGTAGCTCGCCGGCGGACTGATAACGCTTATCAGGATCTGCTTGAAGACATTTGGTTATTATATCATCAAGATCACCCTTTAGAGATTTAGAAATTTCCGGGTTCTGAACCTGGGAGCTAGGTAGAGAAAGAGGCGTTTCACGAATGATTGTATTTGCTTCCGCGGGCGACTTTCCTGATAAATTGTAGGGCAGCGTACCGGTGAGAAGCTCGTGCAGCAGCAAACCAAGTGAGTAGACGTCGGTAGCCGTGCGAATATCTCCGCCAGTCAGCTGTTCAGGAGCTGCATGGCAGATTGAAAAAGGTTTGAGGTGTGAGTTGGAATCCCCGGTGTTGGCAGGAGTATCTTCCGGCTGAATTATTTTTGCAATACCAAAATCAAGTATCTTGCAGCTGCCGTTCTTGCTGATGAAAATATTGTCGGGCTTGAGGTCTCTGTGGACGATAAGATTAGAGTGAGCGAAATTTACCCCTTCGCAAATCTGTTCAAACAGCATAATCTTATTTCCGATGCTGCATTGATGTGTCTGGCAATACTCTGTTACAGGTGTTCCCTCCACATATTCCATGACAAGATATGGACGCCCGTTTTCGGTAATACCACCATCATATATGCGAGCGATATTCGGGTGATTGAGCCTGCCAAGTACATTTCGCTCAATATTGAACTGATGAATGTGGTGCGAGTCCACGCACTCCTGCCGAAGAAGCTTAAGTGCTACAGTTATTTGAAGGTGCCCGTCAGTTCTCTTGGCCAGGTAGACATTTCCCATGCCACCGCTGGCCAGTTTTTTCATGACCTTGTATGGCCCAATCTGCTCAGGTATTGACGTATCTGAGTCCGGGTTTATCACTATTTCATTCTCATCGATATGATCTATGAGCTCACTGCTCGACTCCATCAGATCGTCCCAGAAGGTATCGGATTTCTCGATTGATTTTATAAATTCGATCGCCTCTTTGCGCATGTCATCGCTTAGGCTATCCCGGGTATTTATAAAGTTGAGCCTATTTTCCGGCTCCAGTTCGAGCGCCTGATCGATGATAGAATTTAGAAAAGTCCAGTGTTTGGTATCCATAATGCAGAGCAGTTTATTGCTTTTACATAAATGCGTAAACAGGTTTAATTCTCATTCATTTTCGTGAATTTTTTTGTAAAACCAGCCCCGGGCCTTAATCCACTCCCGGTTTACGGTACTTGGCGAGATTCCGAGATTATCAGCCGTATCATCAATACTCAGGCCGCCAAAAAACCTGAGCTCAACGATATGATACATTCGCTCATCAAAGCTTTTTAGCTCATCCATCAGGTAATCGATTTCTATGATGGTTTTTGCGTGGCTATCAAGACTGAGTCGCTCTTCGTCGAGCGTGATCTTGTGGTTGTCGCCACCGCGTTTTTGAGCCGTTCGCTTTCGGGCATAGTCAACCAGGATTTGTCGCATTGACCGTGCAGAGATGGCGTAGAAATGTGTCCGGCCATTGTAGTGTACGGCGTCTTGATCTACAAGCTTTTCGTATGCCTCATGAACTAATCCGGTATTACTGAGAGTACGGGAATTATACTCTTTATTGAGCTGATGCTGGGCTATTCTCTTAAGCTTATTGTAAACAAGCGGATATAACTTATTGTAAGCTTCTTTATCTCCAGAACTTACATCATTTAGTAGCTGTGTAATTTCCATATAGTCGGACTTTTTCTTGATCAGTCTGTACGCTTGCTATATGTAATTATAAATAATTATAAATGTGCAGATTTTTTTGCTTAGAAATTTTTAACGAACCAGATGCTTTTAAAAAGAGATTACGCACGTCTTTTTTAGCAAATGGATTGTGCTACTTTTTTCTTTCTCCCCACGTCTTATAATCTTCGGATTGCTCATTTTTCTCCCTGTCTTTATCTCTGTCTGCAGGGATTTCCCTCAGCGGTTCACACTCTTGCCAGGTGTCGCGCATTTGCTGAGGCAGGCGCTGATACCATTTGGTGCCTTCTGTTTTCCAGTCAGCCATTTCATCAGTCACGTCTTTAACAATTTTTGCGGGATTGCCCACTAAGACCTTTCGATCCGGTATAACTGTGCCTTCTTTCACAAATGCAAGCGCCCCGATGATGCACTCCCTACCAACTTCTACGTTATCCATCACTACGGCATTCATCCCAACAAGTGTATTCTCACCTATAGTTGATCCATGAATGATAGCTCCATGGCCGATATGAGCGGATTTGTGAAGTGTAACAATCACTCCCGGAAACATGTGGATCGTACAGTTCTCCTGAACATTGCACCCATCCTCAATCACAATTTTTCCCCAGTCACCCCGAATTGCCGCGCCCGGCCCGATGTATACGTCCTTTCCAATAATCACATTTCCGGTGACAGCGGCCTGCGGATGGATAAAAGCTGTTTCGTGGATGACGGGCTTGTAGGAGTTGAATTCGTAGATCAAGGTGATTAGTTGATTAGGTGATTGGGGAATTAGGAAACTGAGGAATTAGGTGGATTAAATTTCTGCTCTTCAGAATCGTATATGTCAAATGGCTCTTTAACTGAATTTGAAGACTTTTGCCGATTTAAATAGCCAATGTATCCATTTATCATTTTGATACATTCGATCACTTTATTTCTTAAGTCTGTAAACTCTTTGTTTTTAATATAATTACAATCTATTGCTGTAATCAGATGATCAATTAGTTCGTAACCAGATCCTCTGGATTGCCTGCAGAACTGAATGTTCTCCTGATAGTGATAACGGCCATACCCTTCAGAAATATTATTCCCAATAGAACGTGAAGCTCTAATCATTTGATCAGATAGCTTATATTGTTCCTCTTTAGGAAAGCTTTTGCAAAGTTCAAAAAGATCATTTCTGATCTCTCTTGATAACTGCCAAACTTTTAAGCTTTCGAATGATCTTATATCTGTTTCTTCTTTCATGATCTTGATATTATTTGTCACAAATAAGAAGTATTAGGTCACTTGATCAAGTATGCGGAAATACCTAACAATTTTCAATCGGATAACTTCAGATAATATAGAGTCGATATTTTTGATACACCATCAAAGAAAGAACATGTATTTGTACACCAAATAACCAATCGACTATTTTTCTAATAAACTAATTAACTAATTTCCTAATAAACTAAGCTCTCTCCAAAACAACAGCATATCCCTGCCCAACCCCAATACACATCGTAACCAACGCGTACCGCTTCCCTTTTTTCTGAAGTTCAATAGCGGCTGTTTGCAGGATTCTGGCACCGCTGACGCCAAGAGGGTGGCCAAGTGCAATGGCACCGCCGTTTGGATTGATGCGTTCATCATCATCATCAAGGCCCATTTTTCGGGTGCAGGCGAGGACTTGAGCGGCGAAGGCTTCGTTCAGCTCGATGATGCCCATGTCGTCCAGGGTGAGTCCGGCTCGCTTTAGTGCGAGTTCGGATGCGTAAACAGGCCCGATCCCCATTATTCTGGGCTCCACACCTGCCACGCCGGAGGATACAATTCGGGCCATTGGATCTAGATTGTGATCCTTGATAGCGGAGTCTGATGCAATCAGCATGGCCGCAGATCCATCGTTTAGACCCGAAGAGTTGCCGGCCGTGACGCTCCCATCTTTCCTAAAAGCCGGACGAAGTTTTGCAAGAATTTCAGGAGTTGTGTCCGGGCGTATAAACTCATCATTACTAAACAGCAGTGGATCCTGTTTGCGTCGGGGTATTTCCACAGGTACAATTTCTTCAGCCAGCCGACCCGTTTCTCTTGCCTTCGCAGCTTTCTGCTGGCTCCATGCCGCAAACTTATCCTGAGCTTCCCGCTCAATGCCATATTTCTCGACAAGGTTCTCAGCCGTATTACCCATCCCTTCGGTGCCGTAAAGCTCCTCCATTTTTGGGTTGATGAACCGCCAGCCAAAGCTGGTATCATGCATTTCGGCATCGTTGCCAAACGGTTTGGAGGATTTCGAAATTGCCCATGGGCCGCGCGTCATATGCTCGACGCCGCCTGTAATAAACAGATCACCTTCGCCAGCTGCAATAGCCCGACGGGCGTGTACAGCAGCCGACATACTTGAGGCGCACAAACGATTTACCGTTTCACCGGGCACTGTATGAGGCAAACCAGCCAGCAGCAGTGCCATGCGTGCCACGTTCCGGTTGTCCTCACCCGCCTGGTTTGCACAGCCAAAGATTACATCATCAATCTGAGCAGGATCAAGATCCGGATTTCTATCAACAAGTGCCTTGATCGTATGTGCGCCCAGGTCATCTGTCCGAATAGGGGAGAGAGTACCACGAAAATTCCCGATGGGTGTGCGAATGGCGTCAATGATATATGCGTCTTTCATAGTGTTTGTTTTGTGGCTTTATATTTTAGTAGTGGGTAGTGAGTCATGAGTTTTGAACCCTGAACCCGGTGCCTTGCATGGGACCCACCCCTGAAGATCCGCTGAACGCGAATTCTTCTGTCCCCTCCGTGGGATGGGAATTATATTGCGCCGAAATTCGTGAATTTTTAAATCATTAATTGAAAATCTTAAGTATCGATATATATAAAATTGGACCCCAATAATTCACATCCAACTTTTAAACGAGTAAACGAGTAAACGAGTAAACGA
>CAZVEP010000016.1:35337-45042 GCA_964625635.1 uncultured Rhodohalobacter sp. | reverse complement strand
ATGTGGTTGGGCACTATGCGCGTCCTGATGTTTTTAACTTTGGGATAAAGAAGGGATAGAGAGTAATAATGATAGCAAGCGGTGATATTGGATGTAATATCACGCTGAAGACTTCAAGCTTTTCATTTAGCAAAATTAGGCAAGTGCACTGATCAATAAAGTTGGATCTACAGGAAAATTTATGGGTGGAGCGCAAAATTAATGCATGTTTACTTTTCAATACTACAATATATTGCTTCTACAGATTCTTCCCTTCGTCCAGGTCAACTGCACCGGGACTCAGTCAGAATCTGTAAAAGCAAGTCATTTCATGCTATTAAAAAGATATCAATATCTGCTTATACAAACTCATGGTCTCAACTGGATTGTAGAGTTTTCAGTGGAAGTTGGGGTTAATTGATTTTTTAAATTACCCACAAGGTTTCCTGTAGATCCAATAAGTTTAAGTTCGAAATTCAGTAAATTTTAAACACAATCATCAGTAAGTGAAGACGAGTTTGTATTTCAAGGCTTTAGGAAATGGAGTGCCTTGCCTCATGACCGTCAAGCCATTATACCAAGGAGAATCATAATGAGTAAAATCAACCCATGCCCAAACTGTAATGGAAATGAAATTTACATCAATAAAAAAGGAATTTCCGGAGGAGGCTATGCAGCCAACTACCTGCCGGGACTAGGAGGGTTCATGTATCACGCCAGGCTTCATCCTACAATATGCAGTGATTGTGGATTGGTGCGATTCTTTGCTGATGAGGATGCGAAATCCAAGCTTGAAAACTCACCTAAATGGAAAAAACTATAGGTCAGTTTTTTTTAAAACCATTGAGAAAGAAAGCTCACAATAACGACAATTATCTATAAGACTATAATGTCTCTTGTCTTCGTTGTGAAGATCAGCTTGAATTCCAATGCCGTACTCTTGTCAACGAGATCCATACCACTAAGCCTTGCTATCTGATTCGTTCTCAACCATCGATTGTTACCGGTTCATAATACTTTTTCACTGCAAAGGCCCAGAAACTACCTGCTCCGAAAAAGAGAAGGAGAGCGCTGAAAAAAGGACCAATGAATGGCACATTATTGATAATGGCAATCAAAACAAGCCCTACTGCAAGCGACCAGTAATAGGTCATTCGGGTCATTTCTTTGCTGAACCACTGGATAAACTGAAGGCCCAGCATCATTGCAACTGCCAGGTAGCTCAGGTAAAGTGATACCGTGAACAGAGTACATATCAGTAAAGCAAGTGGTATGGTAATGACAGGAAACATGAGAAGTATGACCATCAGCGGCGTAAGGATTACCAGTAGAAACCCGATCCCGGTATTTTTCCAGAAACGCTCGGTGGCAAACCGGTGCAAATCACCCGTGACGGGTTTGAACAGATAGATCATCACAACGCCTGTTACCAGCATGGAGAGATAAAACCAGGCCTGAAATAACACTACGGGCAGCAGGGAGGGTTGTTTTACTTCCAGGATGAGCCGTTCGGGAATTACCCCCAGGTTCTCTCTGTAAAGTTCTTCGTTGCTCACGATTTTGGTATCTCCGAGCGAACGGTAATCCGGCCCAAAAACCACATCATTGCTGTAGATAACCACATGATCGTTAAACTCTCCGTCAAGCTGCACTGAATTTGCCGCGATTCGTGTTCTGCCGTTTACGGTGGCTCCGCTGATCTTAATGTCGTTACCCGCCATGAATAGTTTACCGTCAATGACCGTGTTTTCAGTTAAGCGCAGTTCTTCACCCGCCGCAAACATATCGCCCCGAACCGAACCATCCATAACCAGGCTCTCGGAAGCGGAGAGAAGCATGTCGCTCACGGTCCCGGATATGCGAATTGTTTCCCCGGCCAGAACCGCATCATCTCCCACCATGCCCATAAGGGTTATACTGCTTCCGGCGGCGTACACGTCGTTTTCCGCAAATCCGGCAATTTCAATCCACTCGCCGGCAGTTATCAGCTGCTGCGATGCCGTGTCATTTTCCGCAAGGCGGAATACATCTCCTGCCTCAAACCGGCTACCCTGACCCAAGAGTGTGTCAGTATTGGTTAAGAAAACAGTAAAAAACAATAGAGATAGTGCCAGTACCGCCCGAAAAAGCTTACCAATGCGAGCAGATTGATTTGGATGTGCCATGGTTTTCTCTCCGTTTTTTTGTTATAAATTACCCGGGAGGGAGCCGGATCGGGATTCATCAAGTTCCGCCGTAACAGCCTCGGCTTTTGAAACGAGATCCACATCCACGATGTAGTAAAAGGCTTCTTCTATCAAGTCGATACTGCCGCTGGCTATACGAATGGTATCACCGGCTGAAAAAGGAATCCGGTCGCTCGGAATAAGGTCCTCTTTCGATTTCACGGGAATAGCCCCTCCTTCATTTTCCCACTGTTCCATGAGGTGATAGTAGTCCATGGTTGATTCAGGTACATCCAGTTTGATTTTAATGCGTTTCATGGTCTTTGCCTCCCAGGTTTTTCTGCACAAATCTAACATTATGGCTACTTTCTGAAATTTACCTGATCAGTAAGAATTATGCGTTGAGAACCCTGCCTCCTGAGGAGTAAAGAAATCTCTGAAATTTTTGTAGGGAATTAACTCACGTCCCCCGGAAAGACCGTATAGTATATATCCCTACAAGAGTTGATGTTCATTCACTACGAAGTATGTAGCCGATCAGAGACATCCTTTATGACTGATTTTTCCGATTTTTCTAAAGTGACATATAAAAGGATTAATGAGAAATGGAAAAGGTGGTACTATTAAAAGATTGATCGGTATATCTCATCGATTCTGATATTTGTGGCATGTTCTTTCATCCGAATTTAATTCTATTGATAGCCTGATCAGGAGGTGAATCAGATGGGAAATTTTAAATTCGATCTGGTTTCCATTTTTATGATTCTGCTGTTTGCCGGCTGTTCAGCGGGCACGCCTGAAATTGATATGCCCAATGCGGTTTCAGAACTCAAGGCTGTTGAAATCGGAGGGTTGGAGCAGTGGATTCTTATTCGCGGGGAAGATCAATCCAATCCGGTTTTATTATGGCTGCATGGCGGACCCGGATCGGCTCAGATGGCTGTCCACAGGAAATTTAACAAGGAACTGGAAAAGGGGTATGTGGTGGTTCACTGGGACCAGCGCGGTGCAGGAAAATCTAATCACATTGGGTTCAGGGAAGAGAACTTGACGCTTGAGCGCTTTATCGAAGATGCTCACGAATTGACGGACTACCTCAAAGATCGTTTTGATCAGGAGAAAATTTTCCTGCTTGGCCACTCATGGGGGACACAGTTCGGGATTCTGACCGTTCAGCGTTACCCTGCTGATTACCATGTTTTTATTTCGGTTGGTCAGGTTGTTGATCCACTGAGGGCGGAAGAAATTTCGTACGACTGGCTGAAACAGCAGGTTGAGGAGAACGATTCAGCATATCAAAAGAGAAAGTTTGAAGAGCTTGGCCCACCATTTTACGACGAGCACGAACGCTATGTGACATTCGCTAAAATGAAAGATGCATTTGGCGGTGGAATGGATGTGGGAATGAGGAAACTGGTATGGATATCGTTCAGAGCCAAAGAATATACGCCGGGTGATTATATTCAATGGTTCAGTGGTGCCAGTCGCGGAAGCGGGCCGATGTGGGATGAGCTGCGTGATTTTGATCTATTCAGGGATGTTACCTCCCTGGAAGTCCCGGTGTGGTTTATAGTGGGTGAGAACGATTATAATACTCCCGCTAAACTGGTTGAAGAATATTACCAGTTTGTGGAGGCACCCGAGGGGAAAAGCCTGATTGTGATGGATGACGTAGCTCATACTCCGTTCATGGGAGACCCGGATCGGTTTAATCGTGAAGTGATGCAAATAAAACAGATTTTAAAACAGGGGGGAGGGGGTATATAATGAGAAAAACATTTCTTTGGTGGATATTTATCGGGCTGCTCTTTGTAATTATTTCAGGTTTTATTTGGTATCTGTTGGATATGAAGCGCGCCTATGAACGAATTAGTGGAAAGAGTACAGTCATATCGTCACCTTTTGGCGACATAGAGTACAGTGCAGGAGGAAATGTCTCAGGGTATCCTGTCCTGGTAATTCACGGTGGCGGAGGCGGTTATGATCAGGGAGAGCTAATTGCTGATATAGTATTGGATGATCAATTTTACTGGATTGCTCCGTCGCGCTTCGGATACCTCGGATCTACACTTCCACCAAATGTCACATGGGATGAACAGGCAGACGCATATGCCTATTTACTCGACCATCTCGGTATAGATAAAGCTGCTGTCGTGGCGATGTCGCAAGGAGGCCCATCGGCACTACTCTTTTCCGTCAAGTATCCGAGTCGCGTACCATCACTCACCTGCATCTCATGTGGAGTGGTGGCTTCAGACTCTGAATATCAAGCTGATGCAAATAAAAAAGGGGGAATTCTGAAAACCATTTTCAGTTATGATTTTCTGTACTGGACCCTATCAAAACTCTTTAAAAAGCAATTGTTAGGTGTGATTGGCGCAAATGATGAGGTAATCGCCGGACTAACACCCACACAGACAGAAAAAGTAAACCGTTTCGTAGATGAAATGAACCCGGCGGCACCGCGTTCGGCCGGTGCTGTTTTTGATAATGAAACCGAGCTGCCGGGTGAACGAATAGCCGAAATCACAGCACCGACCCTTATCATCCATGCAAAAGATGATCTGTTACAGCTCTACCACAATGCCGAATTTGCAGCTTCCACTATTAAAGGTTCTGAATTGATGAGTTTTGAATCCGGCGGTCATATTCTAATGCTCGTGGAGCAGGCAGCCGTGAGGAATAAAGTGAATGATCACATCAATCGGAATAGTAACAACCTGAATCCTAAGAATTTAAAAAGTGGACGAACAGATAGT
The DNA here is from genome assembly GCA_964625635.1 of uncultured Rhodohalobacter sp. Lineage (GTDB taxonomy): Bacteria > Bacteroidota > Rhodothermia > Balneolales > Balneolaceae > SW132. The sequence continues at coordinate 40,139 of CAZVEP010000016.1, read as the reverse complement.
CTCAAAGCAAAATTAAATGAACATAAATAAGCTAATATATTACGCAACTCTTGCACCCTCAGGCCACAATACACAGCCCTGGAAGTTTTCGAATGACGGGAATATTGTTCGGATCTATCCTGACTTTGATCGTACTCTTCCTGTTGTGGATCCAGATAATCACGCACTTTATATCAGTCTGGGATGTGCCTTGGAAAATTTGGTGATCTCTGCCAGGGAGGATGGATTAGCAAGCACGGTTGAATATTTTCCAGAGGATGAAAATAAAGAGTGCCTGCGTGTTACCCTCACTGATAAGAGCATCGGGAAGGAAAAAGAGCTTTTCGAGGCTATTCCGGTCAGACAATCAAACAGGAGCATGTATGATGGACAGGAAATTCCTGAGACCGACATGGATAAGCTTTTGAAGGCCTTTGAATATGATACTGTAGCTGTGAAAACATTTGATACGCAGGATAAAGATGTTGAACCGATCATTGAGCTTGTGAAAGAGGCGGGTAGAATTCAGTTTAATGACGAGCGGTTTGTAGAGGAACTGATATCCTGGATACGTTTCACAAAAAAAGAGGCTGAAACTGAAAGGGACGGCTTGACTGCAAAGGCGATGGGGTTCCCACGTATTCCCCGCTGGCTGGGCCGCATCATCATGAAAACCTTTGTGACGGCTGATCGTGAAGCAGCCAAGACAGAAAAACAGATTCGGAGTTCTTCACATCTATTTCTTTTTATCTGTAAAAAGAATGACAAGCACCACTGGGTAGACACCGGCAGAGCCTTTCAGAGAACCGCACTAACGGCTGCTTCCCTTGGAATAGCTCATGCGCACCTGAATATGCCGTGTGAAGTTGAATCCGTAAGGAAGAAACTGTCGGACCACCTGGATTTAAATCAAGATGAACAGCCCATTCTGCTGATAAGACTGGGATATGCCTCCCGTGCACCCCGTTCGCCACGAAGACCACCGGAGGAAGTACGGGTAAATTCATGAACAGACTATATGCTCAATGATTAAACAGTCATTCATATATAAACCGGGAAAACAAATAACAAGAAGCGTTATCATATTGATAACGGCAGTATTCTTTCTTGTGAACCCACTGTTTGCCCAGGACTCAGCAACAGTTCGTGAAGCGCCTTATCAGAATAAAATTTTGTTCTTGCCGGCACTCGGTACTACGCCTGAAACAGGTTTTATATTTGGTGCTGTAGTTGTTCCTCAATTTAAACCAGCTGGCGCTGGCCCGGAGACCCGTTCATCGAGCCTGTTTTTTTCAGGCATATATACCACGAAGAATCAAATACTTTTAAGCCTGCTGTCTGATATCATTTTGTCTGAAGAGGAGTGGGTCTTCAACGGAAATTACTTTACAAACTACTTTCCAAATAGTTACTGGGGTATCGGGCCGGTTACCACGGACAGTGATGAAATAAATGTTCTTTTTACCCAGGTTCATATTGAGCAAACAGCGTTAAAAAAGGTCAGGCGAGGTCTGTTTACAGGACCGTTTCTCAGGTGGAGCAAGGTATTCAATCTATCTTATGAGGAAACTGACGGCAACGAACTGCCGGTTCCTGATGATCGGGGAGCCAATGGGAGTGTATCGACAGGTATCGGGTGGATGGGCCGCTGGGATTTAAGAGACAGTAATATGACGCCGACGCATAATCATTTTGTAGAATTTTCGTTTCTGGCGAATCCTTCAGTGCTGGGCAGTACAGATCCGTACACTTCCTTTCTCTTTGATGCCAGGAAATATATTCAAATGAACCGTAACGGGTGGTCGGTACTGGCCTTTCAGGGACTATTCAGATCAGTCTCAGGTAGCCCTCCTTTTCTGGATATGTCTGAACTGGGAGGTGCTATGATCGGCAGGGGATATTACGCAGGCAGATACCGTGATTTAAATGCAGCGCAGATTCAGTCCGAGCTGCGGCAGAATCTATTGGGCAGGCTTGGTTTTACCGTTTTTGGCGCTTTGGGAGAGGTTTGGAACCGTTATGAAGACTTTAATTTGTCGTCGGTAAAATGGAGTGCAGGAGCCGGACTCCGGTTTAATGTAAACAAGGATGACCCCACGAATATCAGGATTGACTTCGGGTTAGGCAGGGGGACCAGCGGCTTTTATATCCAGTTCGGTGAGGCATTTTAAACTGTAAAAGAAAAATGGCTGAAAAATGGAAACATTGAAAAAAACAATTCGGGTGATTCTGAAAGCACTCTTCTGGGTCGCATTGGTAATCATTGTTTTGCTCACGGTATCTGCATTATATAACCAGACACTCAGCAGCACATCCTCAGTTACGGAGAGATTGACAGCCACCCAAAAGGCTTATATAGCCGAGTATTTCAACCTGCAGGAAAATGTTATAAAAGAGATCTGGCCGGGTATAGGGGAGACTCAAATACCTGTAATCGTTTATAACGAAGAGTACGCATTTCTGGTTGGAATGGAAGACCCTGAAGCCGGATGGCTCAAAGTTCCTTATGATACACATCATGGATCTGAGTGGACAGAAATGGAAGACGATCGCTTTGAAGGAGGTGTCTACTATTATCAGCACCTGCCTGATCCATCTGTTACCCCTGAAAATTTTACTGCCAAAGTCGGCTCAGTCTGGGTAAGTACACTTCAGACAAGAGAGTATGCAGAAGTGTCGTTTTATAACGGATTCAAAAATGAACTTCCGCCCTTGATTAGTCAGGTATTCCCATACAAAATATTCTGGAACCTGGTTATGGGAGATGCGGAAAGCTACGTTTCCGCTATGATTCACGAAGCATTTCATGCATATCAGGGAATGTATTCCGGAGAGAAATTTTCAAAAGCTGAATTCTTTGCTGGAAGGTCTGATGACTATCCCTGGCATTTGGAAATGAATATTAACGGCTGGAATAACGAAGCGGAAATGTTATTGAAAGCCTATGAATCTGAAAGCAAAGCGGATGTTCAGCGGTATATCGGTGAGTATATCCTGGAAAGGGATGAAAGGAGAAGGAGAGCAGAATTGACAGACGAAATGATAGAGTATGAGAAAAACAGGGAATGGCTTGAGGGCCTGGCAAAATATACCGAACTGAAAATTGGCATGGTTGCCGGCACACTGCCCGGTTATGAACCTGTGGATGAAATCAGAGGGCTGAGTGATTTCAGAAATTACACAAATCGGGAAAAGCATTTCAGAAATCAATTAAATGAAGCAGCAAGAGCAGTGAATAGAAGCGGCGAAAACAGATTCTATTATACAGGAATGCTTCAGGCCATGTTGCTCGACCGGATATATCCGGACTGGAAGAAGAAAATATTTAATAACGAAATTTTTCCCGAAGATCTGTTGAGAGATGCCGTTTCGGAATTTTAATAAAGCAGGACAGCACATTTAAATTTAACCAAAAAAATGAAAACCGGGTCGATTCCATTCATAGTTGTCGTTTTGGCTCTTATTTTTACACTTCAAAGAAGTGAAGATGAGGTAGATGCTGCATTCATTCAATCTGATTTTCAGCATGCGATGAATCAGCGTATTCCCGGCTGGATGGAGAATTATCAGGTTCCGGGGATTGCCTTTGCACTGATAAAGAATGGAAAAATGAGCGGGTCGGAAGCCTATGGTTTGGCTGACCAGGATAATCAAACCAGGATGAAGCCCGAAACCATCTGCCGGGTTGAATCGATCTCCAAATCAGTGACCGCGCGGGGCGTCATGAAGCTTGCGGAAGAGGGTAAAATCAAACTCGATGACCCGGTTTACAGGCACTTTGTAAGCTGGGAGTTTCCGGAATCAGAATTTGAGACGGAAAGTGTCACATTCAGGCATCTGTTAAGCCACACCTCCGGGCTTGCCCTGGGTACCCTTGGGTTGGAATATGATCCGAAAGAAGAAAAACCATCACTGCGGAAGAGCCTCACCCGGGAAGTTAATTTTATCCGGGAGCCCGGAGAGTCCTTTAACTACTCAAATGTAGGTTTCAATCTGCTCGAGCTGCTTATCGAGGATGTGAGCGGAAGAAACTTTGCTGCGTATATGAAGGAAGAGATTTTAAATCCCCTTGGGATGCAGAGTGCGTATTTCAAGTGGAGTGAAGATTTTTCAACTTCCGTTCCGGATGGACATAAAACAAACGGTGAGACCGTACCTGTCTATGTCTATTCAGGAAAAGGTGCAGGCGGGCTTTTTGCCAGTGTGGAAGATATTGCCGCCTTTGCAGCTTCAGGTATGATGGATCCATTTTCTTCAGCTGATCATGTTCTCACCCAAAACAGTCTGTGGGAGCTTTACTCACCGGTCATTGAGGTGGATCAAATTTATTCATTCGTTGCTGATTACTATGGATTGGGTCATTTCATAGAAATATTGCCAAACGAGAAGAAAGCTGTGTTCGGGGGAGGACAGGGGAACGGATGGATGACCCATTTTCATATTGTCCCTGAAACGGGCGACGGTATTGTGATCCTGACCAACAGTTCCAGGAGCTGGCCACTGATATCTCATATTCTGAGCGACTGGGCGGAATGGAATGGGTTCGGCTCTGTGGGGATGGGGGTGATTGCGAAGGCCATGATGGGTTTTTGGACAGTGATTTTTTTGATAATGGCCGGATCTGTTCTTCAGCTGGGACGGATAATCCGCGATTATGGAAGTGGCAAGAGGTATCTTGAATTACAGTTGCAGGGCTATTCAGTCGTTCAGTTCATACAGCTGGCATTGTTTGTGATCCTTGCCACCGCCATCATCTGGAGTCTTACACGGGAATACCTCTTTATTACGTCGGTGTTTCCTGGAGCTGCCGAATGGTTTTTTGG
>CAZVEP010000016.1:0-35237 GCA_964625635.1 uncultured Rhodohalobacter sp. | reverse complement strand
GGGAATACCTCTTTATTACGTCGGTGTTTCCTGGAGCTGCCGAATGGTTTTTTGGTGTAGTTGTCTTTCTGGCGCTTGTGATTTTAGTGTCGGCTTTGATCCCGCAGGCAGGTAGTATGCGGCGGAGGGCTGAAGCTATGAATCAAGCCTGAGTGCACCGCACGTTGTTTCTGGCAGTACTTATGCCGGATACATCGCAGGAAATTATAATTAAACAGTGAATCTCTACAATATGTATAAACTATCCGGCAATGCCGGGGCTTGGAAGTTTCATTCTCAAAATGTCAATTACAGCAAATTCAATTAGGGGAATACAAATTCATGAAAAAGAAATTAGGAACATGGTTTTTTTGGGGTGCTGCGCTGATGGTGATTCCGCTATGGCTGATCTCCTTTCCGGAGTCGACCATACGGAATAACCTGAAGCCTCTGCTTGTCTATGGCAGTCAGGTCGCCGCACTTACAGGGTTTGCACTGTTTGCGCTTACGTTTGTGCTTTCGACGAGATTTAAGTGGCTGGAAGACTATTTCGGCGGACTCGATAAGATCTATCACGTTCATCACACAATGGGTAAAGCCGCACTTTTACTGATAATTGTTCATCCGGTGATGCTTGCTTTCCGGTTTATTCCGGAAGATCCCGGTCGTTTATTGTGGTATCTGTTTCCCGTGCACCGTCAGTTCGAAGTAAATATGGGGAGCTGGGCGTTGTGGGGATTGATTCTCCTGATGGTATTGACCCTTCTGATCCGGATGCCTTATGATAAATGGAAAATATCGCACAAGTTCATGGGGATCTTTTTTATTCTGGGTGTGGCGCACATCTATTTTCTGGACCTCAATCTCTTGGCCAACCCCGCATTGGCGATCTATTTATCCGTTTTGTCCATAGCCGGTATTGCCGCCTGGGTGTACAAGTCTGTTATTTTTGATTTCGTAATTAAAAAAGCCCGCTTCAGAGTAGAGAAAGTGGAAAGACTGAATGACAAGGTGATGGAAATTACTTTAAAACCGGACCACGATGATATCAGATATACCCCGGGACAGTTTTATTTTTTCACCTTTATTTCCCCGGGATTGTCGCGTGAATCGCATCCTTACACGGTATGTGATAAGTTGCCCGGAGGTGAGATCACCATTATGGTTAAATCACTTGGAGATTATACCAATCAGCTGCATCAGAATTTGGAAAAGGGTGCGACTGCTCTGCTTGAAGGGCCTTATGGCAGGTTTGATTATCGTGTGGGTGGCCAGAATCAGGTGTGGATGGGAGGGGGTGTTGGAATAGCACCATTTATCAGCTGGGCCAACGACCTGAAACGGACGCCTCAATCCGATATAAACGCTGAACTTTACTACTGCGTAAATACGGAAAAAGAGGCTACCCATCTTCAGCTTTTCAGGGATCTGGAAGAACAGATGGAAGGCTTCAGGATGAACCTGATAAGAGCAGATGTCGAAGGGTTTATGAAACCCGAGGAGATCGAAGGAATCCGGGAAAAGGAGATTTTTATTTGCGGACCAAAAGAAATGCGCAAGGATCTTTTACCAAAGCTGAGGAATCAGGGCGTGTCTGATGATGCCATTCATTATGAGGACTTTGATTTTTCCTGAGATTTGGATGCTTGTCGTGAGTAAGCCGCTCCTGATTTGTGCAGCTCTTGTGAAGCCTTGCCAAGGCAATCTGCTGACTGCACCGGACTTCACTTTCTAATGATCACTGATTTTTTTCATTAGACACGAATAGAAGTTCACTAAAAACCATAAGCTGCACTAGAACAAATAAATCAAAGAGTTATGAAATCTCAAAAAACACATAATTCGATTAGTCTGTATCTCATGATGGCACTCATTCTTTTTCAGGGTGTGAGCGGGCTGTTTGGCGGGTTTGCCCTTGTTGCGGATCCAACCGGCGCAGTACTCAGTATGCCGGTAACCCTGCTGGAGGGGTCACCTTTTGATAATTTTTTTATTCCCGGTTTGATCCTGCTCACGATCCTGGGCATCTTTCCCGTGGTGGTGTTTTACGGAATCTGGATGAGGGCAGACTGGGCCTGGACGGGGGCTTTGCTGGTCAGTACTGCACTCATTGCATGGATTGGTTTTGAAATTCTGATGGTCGGCTACCATGACGACCCACCGCTTCAGCTTATCTACGGATTGCTGGGGTTGATTCTGCTGGGATTGGTAATCCTGCCATCCGTTCATCGGGCACTCAGGCCGTAGCAGCTATCGAAGGATACACCCAAGAATCCTTTCAAATCGAATGCGTACAGGCTGCGAACAAAGTTGGTTGCGTGAAATAGATTTCGCTACTTTTACTAAATCAAAATCTCCGCGCCGTTTAAACTCCCGGCCGTTAGCTCACCCGGAAAACGAATAAAAAGAAGGAAGAATCTACACTGCCCGCAAATTTAAGGAATTCACCTATCCAAAAAGGAATCTCTTCCTCAAAAAGAATTGCAATAGAGGTAACTTTTCTGAAGATATTCAGGGCGAAAGCTTATGACCGGAATTTTTATAACGTATGACATGTATTTCAACTGATGGTCACGAATCGAATGCAATAAGTTATACGGTTACAGGTTTATAGATCCATGAGTGAGATTCACTTCTATCTCATTAATGACTATTCATATCCAATCAGAGATTTCATGTATCAGGATCTTTCCTTTCACGAAATTATGTTATCTTTGTGGCCCTGCACGGTAGACAAAAAGACACGACGACGCTATGATCTGGGAAAATAGTATATACTTATTTGCGCTCCTTCTAATTCCTATAATATGGGGAGCATTTTGGTGGCTCCGCGTTGCCCGGCATAAACACCGGAAAGAGCTGTTTGATGACCGTCTCCTATCACTATTGCGACTCAACTTCTGGAAAACAGGTGACAGGATCCGTTTTTACAGCTTTCTGCTTGCACTCCTCTTTTTTGTTCTGGCCCTTGCCGGACCCAAAATCGGGACCGAAATCCGCGAAGTTGAGAGAAGTGGTGTGAACATGCTGATTGCCCTGGATCTGTCCCGCAGTATGAATGTGGAGGATATCTCCCCAAGCAGGCTGGAAAAAGCAAAATTTGAAATCAACCGATTGATTGATCGGCTGGAAGGAGACCGGGTAGGTCTGATGGTATTCACCGGCCAGGCGTTTGTTCAGAGTCCGCTTACCCTCGATTATTCGGCCTTGCGACTATATCTCGATATCGTTAAAACAGAGCAGATGCCGTCGTTTACATCAAATTTTGAGGCTGCTTTAGTTAAAGCCCGGGAGACGTTTCAATCCATCGAAGAGAACAATGATGCAGCTAACGTACTTTTGCTTATGGCCGACGGAGAAAATCACGGTCCCCAATTTTCCGAGGCAGCTGAAGAGCTATACGAAAGCGGTGTGATGATATTTACAGTGGGAATCGGAACATCTGCCGGCGGCCGAATACCTATTTATGAAAACGGAGCCCTCAGGGGATATCATCGAAATCAACAGGGCAATGAAGTGGTCTCTGCCTTGTCATCAGACAATATGCGCGAAATTGCTTCCATCGGTGGTGGAAACTACTACGAAATCAGCCGGGGCAGCGATACAATCGAGCCATTTTTATCTCGCCTGTCAGAACTTGAGCGTGGTGAATTTTCGTCCCAGGAATACGCCAACTATAAAAACCGTTATCAGCTGATGACAGGTATTGGACTTGTTTTCCTGTTTCTATCTCTCTTTTTTCCAGATTTTTCTCTCACATCAAAAAGCAATTCAGAACCCGTTATCAGTTAACCCCCATTTCGGATGATCAAACTATTTGTTACAGACCTTGACGGCTGTATTTCCATTCCATTTAAAACACCTACATGGAGCGCTATTAACTCAATTCGTGAGCTAAATGAGCTGAGTTTAGATGATTCCAGTATTCCGCCCATCACGCTGTGTACGGGCAGGCCTTTTCCCTATGCAGAGGCGGTGGGGCAGTGGCTGAACATTCGTCATCCGTTTGTCTTTGAAAGCGCAGGGCTTTACCACTGGGAGGGAAATCGAATTGAGACAGCGCTCGAGGATGAAGATGAGACACTGGCACCTATCAGAGAGGTAAGAGACTGGATCATTAAAGAAGTACTGCCAAACTATCCAAATGCCATTCTTGAGTTTACAAAAATGATGGACGCAGGTATTGTTTGCCCGGATGAATCTATAATTAATGAGATTTACGAACATGTGCTCAAGCATATTCCACAAATTGATCCCGATCTTGAGATACATACCACGGAAATTTCAATTAACGTGTTGATGCCGGGTAACAATAAGCTTCAGGGCCTGAAGCTTCTGGGCAAAACACTCGATATCCGGCTCGATGAAATGGCCTACATTGGTGACACAAGTGGTGATGCCGTAGCGCTGAAAGAAGTAAAAATGCCCTTTGCGCCATCCAACGCCAGACAAGTAGCCAAAGATGTTGCTGTTGAACTGCCCTTTGAGGCAACCGAAGCAGTGCTTGAGGCGTATCGTCGTGTGATTGAGTATAATCGCAATGAGGATGGGTAGCCAATTATTTCAAAGCTATGCCAACATAGATCTTTCCACGTAATATGAAAAACAGTGCTTGTGTCAAGGTGGATCTAAGTACATGTCATATTAAAAGGAGTTGTGATGAGAGAAATGATTCATCGACAATTGATTAAATATGCCGTCTGTTCCTCTTTAAGACTTATGTCATTATAGTGAAACCAATGGTTTGGATAATGAATAAAAGTCTTTGAATTAATTAAAGACCCCCTCTATCGTATAGAGAAGGGCACTGGGGGGGGGAGTCAAGTCATCGGATGAGTTATTTCTTGATTACCGATTAAATAAAGTAAATCTCAGTTTTGCTTAAAGACTCATCCGATGACTTCCATGAACCTACTTAGCAGACAAAACCTCATTCAAAAAACGCCCGCATCCTGTCTCTTCACGGTTTTCGTAATGGAGTGTAACGGTATGTGAAAACATAAATCCGCTCATGGAATCCTGGCAAATCTCGTTGTTGATGTTCAGTTGAAGTGTTTCTCCGCTTCCAAAAAGGGCCTCAAGTGAGTTGGATGACACGTCGAACCGGCGTTGTTCAAGCGAGCCGCTTTTCCGCATCTGTGGCGTTTGATAGATCACATACTCTTTGTTTGTTACCTGTACCGACCAGAACGGCTCATTTCCCGATGCGATAAAAGTGAATCCATCCGCACGGAGCTCTTGATGCCGATCCCGAATCTGATTCTCCATATCTGAGTAGGTGAGCAGATAGTTTTCAGCAAGATCGCCTTCAATTCTGTTACCACTTTGATCGAGCATCCGCAGGGAGTCATTTTCAATCAGGTACGTTTTATAGCGTTCATCATCACTATTTAAGAAAAGTGTGTCAGTCCCTGATGTTTCCCAGGTGCCAAATGTTGCAACAGGTCCGCCGTCTTCATCAATATACTCTGATACTTCCCTGAACCCCGTGGAATCAATAAGCAGGTGCGTATTGATGCCCGGGCAGCTCGCACACGGCAGAGTACCGGTATAAACGGCAGGCAGACCGGTCGGGAAATCAAATGATTCCTGTTTGTTATCGGCACCGGCTGAGAATGACCCCGCATTAAATGCGATATAGAGACGGAATGAAATAAAACCGATCAGGCAAATGACGATAATGATACCTGTTTTCTTATCCATTGATGGCGGGATCTGCTATTTGAGATTCTCAGTCTTTTTAACCGATTCTTCTGCCATTGCCTGATGGTATGCTTCCAGCTTAGTTGCAATAGCATCATCAGACGTGGAGAGAATGCGTGCAGCCAGAAGCCCGGCATTTTTAGCTTTACCAATGGCAACGGTAGCAACAGGTATACCATTGGGCATCTGAACAATGGAGTAAAGGCTGTCAACTCCGCCAAGTGCGGATGTTTTTACCGGAACACCAATGACTGGCAGTGTCGTGTATGCGGCCAGCATCCCGGGCAGATGAGCAGCACCTCCTGCTCCGGCAATAATTACTTTCAGTCCGTTAGTGCGGGCCTCTTTTCCGTATTCAGCCATCAGGTCAGGCGTTCGGTGGGCTGAAACAACCCGTTTCTCATAAATGATTCCAAGTTCATCAAGTATGTCAGCGGCTTCTTTCATTGTAGGCCAGTCACTGTCGCTGCCCATTACGAGGCCTATTTTTGGTTGCTTACTCACGTTAATTTGCTTTAGGTTGACAGATATTATTCAGTATATCTATGATCTATTTAGAAAAAAGCAGGAGATTCAGGCTCGGAGGCCGGAATGACTTTAAATTTATTTACATTCTTCAAACTGAGATTTTTAAACTGTGCAAACAGCTAAGTTAATTCATTAATCATCAAATCTGAATATTCAGTGTTGCTCTGATGGCTTCATCATAAACAGCATTCTGATCATCACCCAATAGAGTATAATGAGCCATTTTACGCCCGGGCTTGCTGCCGGTTTTACCGTAAACATGCAGGTGGCCATTTGACATTTTCATAGCATCTTCCGCAAAATCTACCCGGGCTTTTCGTTTGTGAGTACCCAGCAGGTTGATCATTACAACTGATTCAGAATTGAGATCTGTCGCACCCAGTGGAAGTCCGCTCACAGCACGCACATGATTTTCAAATTGTGATGTAATGCATCCTTCGATAGTATAATGGCCCGAATTATGGGGGCGGGGTGCGGTTTCGTTAAGAAGAATTTGTCCATCCGTAGTGAGGAAAAATTCGAATGCAAATATCCCAACACCATCAATCGCCTCAACAGCAAGCTTCGCGAGGCGCTGTGCTTCTTTGGAAAGAACCGGATTAATGAGTGCCGGGGCTTTTACTGCTACACAAATATGATCTTCCTGAACTGTCTCTACACAGGGATAAACAGCTGTATGACCTTCCTTTGTTCTAGCAACCTGAACAGCAAGTTCATGGGTGAAATCAACGAACGATTCAGCGAGGATATCACGCCCATCATTTCCACCTAGTTCATCAAATGCAGATTCGGATTCAGATGCTTTTTCAACCGTTCTGTTACCATAGCCATCATAGCCTCCTTTTGATGATTTCAGCATAACAGGCCAGCCAAATTCATCAGCAAAATCTTCTATTTCTTTAGGAGAAGATACAATACGGCTTGGGGTGACAGGAATGCCGGCAGACTGAAAAGTGATTTTTTCAATCTCTTTATTTTCTATCAGTTCAAAACTTTCCGGAGAAGGGTAAATAGGTGTCCCGGTTTTTTCCCGTAGTTCAAAAAGGATATCAGAATCGATGAACTCATTTTCAAGGGTGATTACATCACAACTCTTGGCAAATTCAATCATAGATTCAACATCTGTAAAGTCGCCCTTAAAGATGTTTGGCGTCATGAACTCGAGAGGCTCAGTTTCTTCCCGGTCTGAAAATGAAGCGATCTGGATACCGTAGCGAAATGCCTGCAAAGCTGACATCCGGGCAAGCTGCCCCGCTCCCAGGAATCCGATAGTAAATCCTGTTTCTAAACTTTTCTTCATCAAATAGCGTGATTTAACGTGTTTTAAATTGCGGACTTTGAATGCCTGAAGGTACAAAACTATCATCTAAATTTGATGTCGGATTCGATTCATATCAGGATAAAAAAATCGATATATTTAGGGCTGCAATAGATTAGAGAATTTATACCATGGATTTAGAAGCAAAACTGGAGCAAATTCGCGAGCGCTACGATGAAATCAATCAGGCGATGGCGGATCCGTCTATCTACGATCGCCCCAGTGAATACACCGAGCTTACCAAAGAGCATACGCAGTTAAAAGAACTTGTCGAGGATTTTGAACGCTGGAAAGAGATCCATCATCAGATTAAAGGGAATGAAGAGCTGATGGAGATGGACGATGACGCTGAAATTACCGAAATGGCGCGTGAGGAAACCTCTGAGCTGAAAGATGAACTTGAAGCGCTTGAGAAACAGATTAAATATAAGCTGATTCCAAAAGATCCGGACGACTCTAAAAATTGTATCGTTGAAATAAGATCCGGCACCGGTGGCGATGAAGCCGCTATTTTTGCCGGAGACTTATTTGATATGTACCGCCGCTATGCTGATAGTGAGAAATGGAAAATGGACCTTCTATCTGTCCAGCAAGGTGATATGGGTGGTTACAAAGAGATTGTTTTTGAACTAAGCGGCAGCGAAGTGTTTGGAAAGATGAAATATGAAAGTGGCGTTCATCGCGTACAGCGAGTGCCCGATACAGAATCACAGGGCCGCGTTCACACGTCAGCAGCGACAGTTGCCGTGCTACCCGAAATTGAAGAGGTAGGTGAAGTGGAGCTTGATATGGGCGACATACGTGTTGATACATTCCGCTCGAGCGGTGCAGGTGGTCAGCACGTGAACAAGACCGATTCGGCCATTCGTCTTACTCATGAACCAACCGGCATTGTGGTAGAGTGCCAGCAGGAACGGTCTCAGCATCAAAACAAGGACAAGGCTTTAACCATGCTGCGGTCGAAAATTTACGAGATTGAGCAGGAAAAAATCAGGGCTGAGCGGGCGGCTGAACGAAAAAGCCAGGTCTCTTCAGGTGACCGTAGTGCAAAAGTACGCACCTACAATTTTCCACAAGGGCGGCTTACCGATCACAGAATAAATTTAACACTTTACAACCTCGACGACATCATGAAGGGTGACATCGGGGAAGTGATAGACGCTCTCAGGGTTCAGGATAATCTTGAGAGGCTGAATGCAATAATGAACTGACAAAACACCAAAATAAACTAACTTAAAACAGAGACTATTGAATTTCCCCAATCCTTTTTACCGATGGCGACCTCATCCCTGGCATGGACTTGAAGTGGGCGTAGACGTTCCAAATATCGTCAATGCGTTTGTTGAAATTACCTCGTTCGATACGATTAAGTATGAAGTTGACAAGAAAACCGGATATATGCGTGTGGACCGGCCACAGCGGAGTTCCTCATTACCACCATCGCTTTATGGTTTTATACCCAGAACTTATTGCGGCGATCGTGTGGGAAGCCTTTCCTCACAGACCAAGATAGGGGATGGTGATCCGTTGGATATTTGTGTGCTGAGCGAACGCCCGATTGACCGGTCTGAAGTCATATTATCTGCAAGAGTAGTCGGAGGCCTTCATATGATAGATGAGGGCGAAGCTGATGATAAAATCATTTCTGTTTTGAGTAATGATCAGTACTACAAGGATATAAATGATGTTGAAGACCTTCCCGAAATAATCATCGAGCGTCTCCGCCACTATTTCGGTACCTATAAAATGATTCCCGGACAAAAGCTGGATGTAAATGTTGAACGCGTCTATGGCAAAGAAGAAGCTGCGAACGTCATCAAAGCGGCCATAGAAGATTACGATGACATGTTCGGTAATTAATTCATTGAAAAGCCAATTTATAGGACGAAATAGAAGGATTTAGAATGAAATACATTGGAGCACATGTGAGTGCAGCCGGAGGTGTGGAAAATGTACCGGTGCGGGCTCATGAAATCGGAGCGACTGGTTTTGCCCTTTTCACCAAAAATCAGCGACAGTGGAAAGCAAAGCCGCTTACAGTAGATAATATCAAAGGCTTCAGGGAGGCTTGCGCGCAATATGGGTTCTCGATGGATGCCATTATTCCACACGACAGTTATCTCATCAACCTGGGCCATCCTGAAGAGGCTAAGCTTCAAAAATCCCGCGATGCGTTTCTTATTGAACTGCAGCGATGTGAACAGCTGGGGATTCAAATGATCAATTTTCATCCCGGTAGCCATCTTAATAAAATTTCAGAGAAGGATTGCCTGGCCCGAAATGCTGAATCGATTAATATCGCGCTGGATCAAACCGAATTTGTGAAAGCGGTGATTGAAAACACGGCAGGTCAGGGTACCAATATGGGATTCCGGTTCGAACACCTCGCGGAAATGATCGATCAGGTTGATCAAAAGGACAGAGTTGGCGTCTGTATTGATACCGCTCATACATTTGCAGGCGGTTATGATATATCAACAAAAGAAGGCTTTTATGAGACATTTGAAGCCTTTGACAAGATCGTGGGCTTTGATAAACTGATGGCGATGCACCTGAATGATTCAAAAAAAGAGTGCGGAACCAATGTTGATCGTCACGATAGTTTAGGCGATGGGTATATCGGCTGGACACCCTTCGAGTTGATCATGGCAGATGATAGGTTTGATGGAATTCCGCTTATACTTGAGACACCTAACACAGATCGCTGGCCGGAAGAGATCGACGCATTGAAAACGCTGGCTATGTAAATCTCACGACCGTTTGGGTTCATTATCAGCCTAAGACAATACCCTCATTTGGCCTGAGTGATAGTATACCCGTTTCAGTGTCATAAGTGGTTGAATTATCCATTTCTGTTGAAATCATAACTGAGAGATCTTCGGTTGGAATATCTTCGCAGTCTGATTTGTCAATCGCCTCTGCCAGATCAATTTTATGAACCTGATCACCAATATTCATCACAATAACGCACTGATGACTGCCGCTTTTCCGAATATATGCCAGTATTGGATTGTTTGTGCTCAGCAGAATCAAGTCTCCGATTGATAAGGCCGAATTCTCTTTTCTTAATTCTAAAATTTGCTGAGCAAAGCGCAGTGTTGAAGCTGGATCTTGTTTTTCTGTTTTAACATTCACCTGATCTCTATTTGGGCCAACCGGCAGCCAGGGTTTTTGAGACTCTGAGCAAAATCCGGCATGAGTTGATGAATCCCATTGCATAGGGGTCCGTTCAGGATCACGTCCAAGACTAAGGCCAGATGACAAGATCTCCCAAGGATCCTGAACCTGGTCAGCTGGAATGGCGACATTCTGCATACCCAGCTCGTCACCATAATATAGAGTGGGAGTCCCTTTGGCCGTGAGGAGAAAAAGAAGTCCGTTACGAGACTGTTCCAAACCCGCCCTTGAGGCAAATCGCGGCTGATCGTGGTTGCTGAGCACCCAGTTGGGCCAGCCGTGTTCAGGAAGAGTGGCTTCAAACTGTTTTATCAGGTTCTTGATATTTTCCGCCTTCCAATCAGAAAACACAAGCCGAAAATTAAACGGCAAATGAAATTCAGGTTGTTGCGCTGTTCCGTAATGAGCCGCAAGTTCCGGAACGGTGAGGTTCATCTCGCCAATGGTCACCCGGTTATCATATTCATCATTGGTTTCACGGATCCACCGGTTGAACATGTGGATATCGGGTGTGTTTTTGGTATGCTTTTCTATGAGCCTGAATGACCTGTCCATTCCCGGTTTCCAGTTGGGGTTGACCGGATTGTCACGAAAATCAGGGTCTTTCATGACGCGGTAGGATACATCCACCCGGAAACCATCTACACCCCGATCGTACCAGAAACGAAGCACATCAAGCATTGCGTTTTTCACTTCCGGATTCCGCCAGTTCAAATCGGGCTGTTCTTCCAGGAATGTGTGAAGATAATACTGCCCGGTACCTTCATCCCATTTCCATGCAGATTCTCCATCAAACCGGCTGATCCAGTTATTTGGTGGCCCGCCATCATCTGCCGGGTCTTTCCAGTAATACCAATCCCGTTTTGAATTGGTGCGACTGCTTCTGGATTCTATGAACCAGGGATGCTGATTCGACGTGTGATTCGGGACAAAATCGAGAATTAGCTTCAGTTCTTTTCGGTGGGCTTCCTCAATCAGTAAATCCATATCTTTTAATGTGCCAAACATTGGATCTATATCGCAATGATTGCTGACATCGTAGCCGAAATCTGCCATGGGAGAGGGGTAAACAGGAGAGAGCCAGAATGCATCCACACCCAGCCATTTCAGATAGCCGAGCCGATGTCGGATACCATTCAGATCCCCGATTCCGTCGTCATCAGAGTCCTGGAAACTGCGGGGATAAATATGATAAATAACAGCTGATTTCCACCAATCTTCAGATCGTTTCATGATGTGCTATTTTGATTGACTATGGTGGTCGCCAGGTTGCGGAGCTTTATCATTTGTTTCTTATTTGAGGTAATTTCGCCATGAATTTTCTGCACTGTGGTTGCCATCTCCTCGTCGTGAAATGAAAATGCAATATTCTTTACCTGATCAAGACGTTCCTGCTTCAATTTTGTAGTGAGTTCGTCATCTTTGAGCGGACGGGCTGCACCCCAGTCGATATGAACTATTCTGGCTTCGTTATTAAAAACAGGGCTTTTCTCTGATTCAAGGATAATAAAGTTTGCTGAATGCCAGTCACCGTTTTCCACACCAATCTCCTCACAAATAAGCTGGTGAATCAGGATATACGAGTAGAGATCCGGTGTGAGTCGGGAGGGATCCTTAAGCAAATACTCCTGTAGTGTGGGGCCAGAGACAAAGGGTTCAATGATAAATCCAAGCGACGATATGCACTGTATTTTATGTCCAAAAATGTGATTCAATTGGATGATTAAACCCTGTTCTATAATAAGTCGCATTCTGCCGCAAGAAGTGACAATTTCTCCATTACCTGTAATCACGGGCCAGTTTTCAGGCGAGCCTTTGTGAGTGTTGGCATTTAGCTTTGCTTCATGAAAAGGTTCTGCTCCGGGTTGTTTGGCAACGAAATTCAGTTTTTCAGCAATAAGAACGGTACTTCGTCTTTGTCTCCCCATCACATATTCACCCTTGAGAATGAGGGAAAGACCGTGATTATTTTTGTACTCTTTCTGCCATCCTGAAATTTCTGCAGCAGCTTTTGAATTTTTGTTGGCTACAAACTCGCGCCGGGCCAGTTCAATTCGTACATGCTGTCCCATTAGTTCGTCAATGAGAAGTACTCTTGGAATGGCCGGATAGTTTTCGGTACTCATGGTGAGCTCGCCCTGTGAAACCAGTTCAGTAAACAAAAGGTCTGCATAATTCATCATGTCAACAGATGAGCGGGCAAAGTTTTTGGAGAGCCTCCATTCATGTAATCTTATGACAGCACTGGTAACAGCTTGGATATCGCGTGTGCCAAATTCTTTTTCGAGGCGGGACTTTACGATATTTGAATCGGGACCGAAATATTGAATATCGTTTTTGTAGCTGGTAAGTGGCACGGCTTCTGAGAGCAGGGGATCACTATCCCAATCTGAGGCATCAGCTTCAATGAGTCCGAAATAAACCGGGCTCCATCCGCCGAGATTCCGGATAAGATACCCCTCATCCTCACGAAGGTATTCGACAGGTAAAAGCCGATCGGTTGTGGTTTCAGTCAAATAAGTTTCAGGATGATCTCTCCAGAGTAGTTCGGAGATAGATGGATTCTCCCTGAGCCGTTCTATCCATTCCGTTTCAGATCCAACGCTGGGGCGCTGACCAAGAATTCGTATAGATGCACCTTTAGGAACAGGAGGTATATCTTTTAAAAAGGATATAATGGGCTTACGATTTAGCGGAATAGCAACTATCCTATAATCCTTTAAAGTGGGCATAAATGGCTGAATGTCAATGTTTATGGGTTAGATTTATTCCGGGCTGATGTCATTGACACCTTCTATAAATACATGTATAAATAACATAGGTGATTTCCGTAACTTATTCTACATCAGCAGGAAGCATGAGTAGCGGAACAGATGTCATTTGTGCCAGACTTTTAACGGTACTGTTTGAAAGCAGCCACTCCCAAAATTTCATTTTATAGCGGGTCATCACCAGCAATGTATGCTTGTCGCTTCCAATATATTCAGTGATACCTTCGGTAAAAGATACGGCGTGATGTACGATAATTTCTGCTCCCGGGTTTTTGGTAATCTTCTTCAGCTTTTTGTTGAAAGCTGTCAGAGTTTTCTTGTCTAATTCCTCATTCTCTTCAGCGATATGAATTACCCTTAGGGTTACACCTATATCAAAACAGAACTCGCGCATTTCTTTAATGAACTTCAGATCGCGCTTTCTCATGTCGGTGGCAAATAACATCGTTTTCAACTCTCTGTAATCGATATGTTTTGATATAGCCAAAACGGGGATATCAATTGTCATCAGCAGGTTATTCGTAATACTTCCATACAACACTTTTTTAAGATCCGCTTCGCCGCCCAACCCTATGACAATCAGATTATGGTCGTGCTCTTTAACAACCTGGCGCATCGTGGTTAGCATTTTGCCGGTTTTTACGACTCCTTTCATCTTGATGATTCGGAATTCATCAACAGCATGAAGATCCCTGATCATATGTGACAGTTTATTTTCATGCTCCTGTTTCCGGGCCTCAAGTATTTCCTGCACACGAGACGGGAAGTCATAGGGTTCTTCAATGATATTTAGGAAGTGAACCTCACCGCCAAGATTGCTGGCGATTTCACAGGCATATCGAATAGCAATTTCCGATTTTCTGGAGAAATCTGTAGGAACTACAATAGAACTGGCAAATTGCAAGGATAATCAGATTAAGTTCAGTGGAATCTTGGTGAATGAATATTAGCGGGTGACTAATAGCAGACACCATCAGATAATATACAAAACAAGAGACAGTGAGACATCAGAAATCAGTTACGGGGATTAATATAGGTCCGACTTTTATAGGCAGGGACTCTGTTGTATCTTAGAACGGAATGTTTACAAAAGCTGATTCCTTTATAAATCAAAGTTAAAATCCATCTAAAAAGATTCAATGGCGAAGAAAAAACTCTACCTTCTCGACGGAATGGCGCTGGCATACAGGGCTCATTTTGCTTTCATAAATAGCAGACTGAAAAACTCTGAGGGGATTGCAACAGGACCCATTCTGGGATTTGCCAACACTCTCGTAAAACTGCTTGAGGAAGAAGAGCCGACACACATCGCTGTAGCCTGGGACACTCACGCTCCAACCTTTCGGCATGATATGGATGAAGATTATAAAGCCAACCGTCCACCCCAGCCAGATGATCTCCGCGTGGGTATACCGCTGATTAAAGAGATGATCGAACAGTTCGGGATTCAGAATATTCAAAAAGATGGTTATGAAGCCGATGATATTATCGGCACAATCGCCTATGATGCCCACGAAGATCATGTAGAAGCATTCCTGGTGACACCTGATAAGGATTTTATGCAGCTTGTGAGGGATCACGTGGTGATGGTAAAGCCTGATAACAAAAATGGGGGATTTAATATCATCGACCCCGAAGGTGTGATGGATTATTTTGGTGTCTATCCGGATCAGGTGATTGATGTGCTTGCCATGATTGGAGATACCTCAGATAATATTCCAGGCGTGCCTGGTATCGGTAAAAAAGGGGCTCCCAAACTCGTTCAAAAATATGGGTCTCTTGAAAAAGCAATAGAGGCTGCCCCTGACATAAAGGCAAAACGCGCCCGTGAAGGACTTACCAACTTCAAGGAACAGGCACTTCACGCAAAGGAAATGGTTACTATAAAAACTGATGTGCCGGATGTGGTTGACTGGGAACAGCTGGGATGGGACGGGCCAGATAAGAAGGAACTCGGACTCTTTTTCAAGAGAATGGAGTTTAAAACGCTCACGCGTAAATACCTTGGGGAAGAACCCGGTGGCCAGGGAACTCTTTTCGGTGGCAATGTGGGAGAAGAGGAGAAGAGCGGCCCCGAAGTACTGAATAAGGAAGCTGTTAATTATACGACTGCGGTTAGCCAGACAGACATTAAGAATGTAGTTAAGCAGCTTCAACATGCGAAGGAACTTAGTTTTGATACTGAAACTGATAGTAAAGATGCAATTGTCGCGAATTTAGTGGGAATATCCCTGTCGGCTAAAGAGGGAGTGGCATTTTATATTCCTGTAAATGTAGAGGGTGCACAGCCGCAGGATATAGTATTGGATTTGATTGAACCGCTTCTTACAAATCCGGAATCACTAAAAATCGCCCAGAATTTCAAATATGATTATCTCGTCCTGTTGCGGGCAGGGCTGAAAGTAGAAGGGCCTGTCTTTGACACAATGGTTGCCGGCTATCTGCTGGATGCATCGCAAAAAATTGGTATGGATGCTCTTGCAAAAACGTATTTGAATTACAAACCGGTTTCTATAAAGTCTCTAATTGGCAAAGGGAAAGCTGCGAAGTCCATGGATGAGCTTCCCTACAGTGAAATTGCTGACTATGCTTGCGAAGATGCAGATATCACCTATCAGCTCTGGCAAGTGCTGAAGGAGAAACTGGAAGAAGATGAATTAGATGATATCGCGAGAGATCTTGAATTTCCACTGATCCGTGTGCTGGCGCATATGGAAAAGGAGGGCATCAGTGTGGATGTGGAGATGCTGGACAAGTTTTCTGAGGAGTTGACGAAAGATATTGAGAAACTGGAAAAAGAAATTTTTGATCTGACGGATGAAGAATTCAATCTCAATTCGCCTAAGCAGCTCGGTGAAGTGCTCTTTGATAAGCTTGGACTTCCGGCAGGGAAGAAAACTAAAACAGGTCAATATTCCACCAGTGAATCAGTGCTTACGAAACTAGCTGCCGAATATGACATTCCTTCCATGGTACTGGATTACAGGAGTCTAAGTAAACTGCGTTCAACGTATGTGGATGCACTTCCTAAACTTGTGAATGAGGAGAGCGGACGCATTCATACCGAACTGAATCAGACTGTTGCAGCTACAGGACGCCTTTCATCATCGAATCCAAATCTCCAGAATATTCCGATCCGAACGGCACGGGGACGAGAGATCCGAAAGGCATTTGTGCCGGCTGACGGTTACAAATTACTCGCAGCCGATTATTCGCAGGTTGAACTTCGCGTGATTGCATCTATCAGCGGGGATAAAAACATGATCCAGGCTTTTAAAAACGGCGAGGATATTCATTCCAGAACAGCAAAAGAAATTTTCGGGCTCGATTCCCTGGACGATGTAACCGCAGATCACCGTCGTAAAGCAAAAGAGGTTAACTTTGGAATTCCATATGGCGTAAGTGCTTATGGGCTGGCAAGCAGACTTGGCATTAGCAATGATGAGGGCAAGGAGATGATCGATCAGTATTTTGAAAGATTCCCCGGAATCCAGGTGTACATTGATGAGACCGTTAAAAAGGCAAAAGATGATGGATACGTCACCACACTATTGGGAAGGCGTCGTTATATTCCTGAAATCAATTCCAGAAACTGGAATGTACGCGGGTTTGCCGAGCGTACGGCTATCAATATGCCAATACAAGGTACAGCCGCCGACATCATTAAATTAGCTATGATCCGGATTCATAAGCTACTGAACAATTCCGTCTATAAGTCCAGAATGCTCTTACAGGTTCATGATGAATTGATCTTCGAAATTCATGAAGATGAGTCTGACGATCTGCCGGATAAACTTAAAGAGATGATGGAAAACGCGTATGAGCTTGATGTGCCGCTAGACGTTGAAATAGGACTCTCAGATAACTGGCTTGACGCCCATTGATTGGGCCTTTAGTAAGTCAAACTATATATAATAAAAAAGCCTCTCCGGTAATCAAGAGAGGCTTTTTTTGTATCCGCGTCAAAAAGAGAAATGATCTTAAATGATCACTTCCTAAGTTTATCTGAAGCTAAGACCAACGCCCACATTGGCGACCGGGTAGTCTGAAAGCATGTAAGAACCCGATACAGCAATAAATCCAAACCTGACTCTGAAACCAGCAAGGGCATGAACAGAATTGGAACCTTCTACTGAGATGTCAATCGGGTCCGTGACAGATTCTATAGCTCTTGGTTCTGGTCTGGTTGTTTGATTATAATTCTCATTGGGTACTGTTACCGGATATGCGCCATTGGCTGCTATATCTGTTGTAGAGCTTTGAAATCCAACTCCGCCAAATACGCTAACGATGGGGATTGATTTTCCAACAAGCAAATTAGCAGTATAACCGGATGATTTAAGAACAATTTCTTGCCCTTCCCATTCTGAGGCATTGAATGAGTTATAAATATCAGATCCCGTTTCAGGATTTACTTCTGCCTCAATATTGAAATCAAATTTTGTGTATCCAACCTGAACTGAAATGTCAACGGGTAAGAGGTCTCCGCCGGGAATCCATTGATTGAGTCCATGTTTTGCACCAATTCCAAACAAACTTACTTGTCCGTCAACATCAGGCGTATTTATGGTAGGAACCAATCTCAAAGAAATGTCAGTGTCTTTTATTAATCCGACCGTTGCCTGTACCATTGGGGTAGGGGCATAGCCAAAACCGGTGCCGTCCGGTAGTTCAAAAGAGAAAAGTTCTTCTTGTTGACCGTTTGAAGGATTGATAAATCTACGACCTATAATAGCCCTTGTATCACTTTCGCCCGCTACCGTTGGCGTGAAATCGACGCCGTTTAATACTTCAACTTCCTGAAACTGATTTTGAAGTGCTCCAATATCAAAGAATTCGTCTGAAGTTGGAATAAACGCAAAGGCAGCGTTTACACGTAAATCAAATCCAAATTTCTTATATGGACGGGCCGA
Source organism: uncultured Rhodohalobacter sp. (assembly GCA_964625635.1). Taxonomy (GTDB): domain Bacteria; phylum Bacteroidota; class Rhodothermia; order Balneolales; family Balneolaceae; genus SW132. The sequence goes on along the minus strand of CAZVEP010000016.1, from coordinate 16,848 downwards.
GTTGTTCCAGCCCGTATTGAGGTTTGCTCCAAACCCGTTTACGTACGGTTTCAGATAACTTTTCATAAGAAGGTTTGAGTCGTCGACACCACTTCTGACCAAATCCCCGACGTTGCCAACCTGTGCACGAGTTTGGTCAACTGAGAAAAACATTAAAAATGTGAGAATTGGGACTATAAGTAACTTTTTCATTTGCTATAACTTATTTGATAGTTTCACACAGTTTATCGGTTAAAAAAGAAATATATAAAGAAAACCTGTTACCAAATTCTACCTTCATCAAGTCCTTCAAGTATGTTCAGGTAGGAGTTATAGCGTTCTGGATCAATTTCACCTCTCTCATATGCTTCAATCACGCCACATTTGGGTTCATGACTATGTGTGCAGTTATTGAATTTGCAATATTGTCTTGGTTCTCTCATTTCCGGAAAAAACAGGGATAGCTCATAAGGTTCAATGTTCACGAGGCCGAATTCTTTGATTCCCGGCGTGTCGACGATAAATCCACCGTATTCAAGTTCCAAAAGACGAGCGTAGGTCGTTGTATGCCGGCCCTTCTCAGAATAAGCCGAGATATCCCCGACTGTGAGATCAATATCGGGATCCAGGCAGTTGATGAGGCTTGTTTTCCCTACACCGGAATGGCCGATTAGAACTGATGTTTTGTCTTTGGTCTCTTCTTTAAGTGTTTTAATGGTTCCTGGATCTTCAATAGACGTGCGAAGTACCGGATATCCTATAGACGTGTAAGTTTCCTCAATAGAGTCAATTTCGGCTTGTTTACCCTTTTTCAGAAGGTCAATTTTATTGATGATCACACCGGCAGGTATTTCATACGCCTCGCAGGCTACGAGAAAGCGGTCGATAAATCCGCGCTTTAGTGTCGGCATTTTAATGGATTGAACCACCCAGGCACGGTCAATATTTGAAACGAGAATCTGTTCATCACGTCCGCTGCGGGTTGCTTTACGCGGAATATAATTTTTACGTTGATGGATTTCATTGATCATCCCTTTGCCATCGTCGCCAACAGTGAGACTAACGGAATCACCAACAGCAACCGGATTTGTATCGCCAATATCCAACAGCCGGAATTTACCCGGTATCCGGCAATCTATAATCTCACCATCCGAAGAGACTTTGTACCATTTACCAGTAGATTGTATAACTTTACCTGTTTTGCTCATGATGAATGATACGGTATTTGGCCCATATTTTTAAACATTCATAGCTATTCATCACTGATAAGTACTACTAGGGAAAGTAAGATAGAATCGGCTTGCTATTTTATTAAGATTAAATCGTTGGATCAACTGAGATGTGCCAAATTCAACTACTTATATCTCAGTGAAATACAGCATTTAAAAAAGCCGACCTGCATCTGCAAGACCGGCTTAATTTGAATTTAGTATCACTCGAATGGAATGAGTTTTAATCCATGACAGCTATCTCTTTTCTGGCATCATTTTTTGAGGCTTCACCATCACTGCTTTTCTTTTGACTATCCGGTACATGGAAGAAGTTGGCCGGATCCGTTTCCGGTTCTTTCTCAAGTACGATGTCGAGCAGGGGATCCATACGTTCGAGGTATTCGATCTTAAGATCACCAAGAATTTCTTCCTCGATCTCGTCAACGTCTTTCTCATTTTTCTTAGGTAAAATCACTTTCTCTATTCCTGCACGTTTTGCAGCAAGAACTTTTTCTTTGATTCCACCCACCGGTAGTACAAGTCCGCGAAGCGTGATTTCACCCGTCATGGCAAGAGTGCCTTTCACTTTACGCTGTGTAAAGATTGACGCTACCGCAGACAAGAGTGAAATACCTGCTGAGGGACCGTCTTTTGGTACAGCTCCCTGAGGAACGTGAATATGTAAATCCCAGTGTTCAAACGCATCTTTGGGAATTCCGAGTTCCTGATATCGGGCACGCAGATAGCTGATCGCCAGCATGGCTGATTCTTTCATAACATCGCCAAGCTGCCCGGTGATATGAAGTTTACCACTTCCGCGTGACACACTCGCTTCAATAAACAGAATGTCTCCGCCATACTGTGTCCAGGCCAGGCCTGTAGACACGCCGGGAACCGTTGTGCGTTCTGCAGCGTCTGAGAAAAACTTCCGCTTGCCAAGTGCTTCTTCAACATCATTTACACCGATACTCATCTTCTCAATCTCATTACCCGCGATCTTAGCTGCCACATTTCTGCATACAGAGCCAATTTGGCGCTCCAGATTACGAACACCTGATTCACGGGTATATTGATCAATAATGCGCTCAATAGCTGGTTTAGAAATTTTGATCTGCTTATTAGTGAGACCATTTTCTTCGATTTGCTTCGGAATGAGATATTTCTTGGCTATTTCAACTTTCTCTTCCTGCGTATACCCGCTTATGTTGATGATTTCCATACGATCGCGCAGCGGTGCCGGAATCGTATCCAGTGAATTCGCTGTAGCAATGAACATCACTTTTGAGAGATCATATTCAAGTTCGAGGTAATTATCGATAAAGGAGTCATTCTGCTCAGGATCGAGAACTTCAAGCAGGGCAGAGGTCGGATCTCCGCGATAATCATTACCAACTTTGTCTATTTCATCAAGCATCATAACCGGGTTACCTTTGCCCGCTTTTTTCATTGAACGAAGAATCCGTCCGGGCAGGGCTCCGATGTAAGTTCTTCTGTGCCCGCGAATTTCGGCCTCATCATGGATGCCGCCAAGGCTAAACCGCTCAAACTCTCTGTTAAGCGCCCTGGCAATAGATTTACCCAGTGATGTCTTACCGACTCCCGGAGGCCCGTAAAAGCAAAGTATAGGTGCCTTCATGTCTTTCTTGAGTTTAAGGACGGCCAGGTATTCAATAATTCGTTTCTTCACCTTCTCAAGGCCGTAGTGATCTTCATCCAGAATTTTTCTGGCCCGTTTTAGTTCAAGCTTATCTTTCGATGTTTCACCCCATGGCAGATCAAGAATCCACTCTACATAGCTGTGGATAATGCCATAGTTGGGTGAAGAATTAGGGGTCATTTCAAGCCGCTGAAGCTCTTTCTCTATGGTTTCACGGGCATCATCCGACAAACCTTTTTTATTTTTCAGTCGTTTTTGAAGCTTGGTGATGTCTTGTTGCTCACTATCTTCGCCCAAAGCTTCCTGGATGGCCTTCATCTGCTGTCGCAGATAGAAATCGCGCTGCTGATCGTCGATATCGGTTTTTACTTTTGTGCGTATCTCTTCACTCAAGTTAAGGACCTGTAATTCCTTGTTGAGATGTTCCATTACCGTATCCAGCCGCTCAGAAAATTTGCGTACTTCAAGAATGTCTTGCTTTGCCTGCAGGTCAACCTGAAGGTTGGATGAAATGAAATTCAGCAGGAAGGAGGGACTTGAAATATTATTGATTGCAATAGACGCCTCAGATGGAATATTTGGAGACAGATTTACAATTTTGCTCGCGGTCTCTTTTACGCTCCTGATCGAAGCGTCAAGTTCAACACCTGAAATATCCATTTCCTGGCGAAATGCTTGAACATCAGCACGGAAAAATGGTTTTTCCTGTGTTATTTCAAGTACTTCAAATATACTTTTTCCCTGAATAACGATGCTTTTACTTCCATCAGGCATTTTGATGAGCTTAAGGATCTGGGCGACAGTCCCCATCTTATAGAGATCGTCCTTGGTAGGATTCTCTACAGATTCATCTTTTTGTGCGACAACTCCAATAATTTTGTCGTTTTCGTACGCTTCCTTTACAAGCTCAAGTGAACGATCTCTGCCCACCGTGATGGGAACCACAACACCGGGAAATAGTACGGTGTTTTTTAATGGCAGAAGAGGAAGATTATCCGGTATCTCCGATTCCGTCAGTCTCTTTTCCTCTTCTTCACTCATCAGCGGAATAGCCTGTTCGAAATCATCAAAACCATCATTCTGGTCGCTCATCGAATTTTCGAATTTAAATCTTGTTTCAAACATATAAAAAGTCTTTTAAATCGGTTTTTTTCTTTAAGTGTCGCAAAGAGAAAGCCAAAAAAGCAGTTGCCACCATAACGTCAGTTCTTGCTTAGTGGTTCTGCCAATTTGTGTTATTCACACTCTAAGCTGACAGTTGGGCAGAATCACTACTTAGGGAATGTAGAATTTTACTGCCACGGCTGATGCTGCTACCGGCTCAAGCGTTGGACCTGTTGATGTACTTCGGAACTGTACAGCTGCGTTGACGTCAAAATAGGTCGTCTCGATTCCTGCACCGAAACTGTAATATCCCGGAAGATCAGTTGCCAGACGCGTGCCGGCCCTCAAAGGTAAAAAGGGTAATAATCTTACTTCAGTTCCGATATATGACGTTAATTTAGTTGAATGAAAGGCATTGTCAGTTAACCCAAGTCTAAAATCGCCCATCATCTTAATGCGGTTTATCTGGAAAAGTATCCCCGTTTGGAGTGATGTGGGGAGTAATGATTGATATGAGTCCCTGTTAACCGAACTAACATTTTGAAGAGGATGTATCCCGTTTCCTCCGGATTTCAGGAATGTGAAATCCTGCAGCAGGGCACCTGCATAATATTGGTCAGATACAGGCAGAGGAGCAGGGTTGTCTGAAACAGTTATATCACCTTCTGCACGGAACGGATCTTTAAATGTGTGGATCAATCCGAGGTCTGTGATTGAAAAACTTAACCGGAGAGATTTTTCTGTGGGTTCTTCGCCGCGTCTAATCAGCGATAAGTCATCACCAAAGGTAAAAAGGTAGGTTACACCCAGGTCAATTGCAGCTCCAAAACCGCTGGGTGACATTAAATCATTCAAATTTGTAATAGGACCTAAATCATCGAATGGAACTGAACCGTTAGACAGTTCGTCAGCATAGTTTGAAAATATACCACTGCTTTCAAAATTGTATGAAGCGTCTCGCTGCCATGGACTTGTTGTCTGCTCACGGGTAAAATTATTGGTGTATTCTGTGGTGAATCCAGGGCCTGCCAATACGATCTTCGGTGCCAGCCCTATGATGAATTTTGAGATTCTCGGAAAGAGGCCACTTAGAAATGTAAAGGACTCACTGTAACCAAACGACACTTCATGGAGTGTTTGATATCGATGAGTGAGGGATTGGTTGATAAATTGTAAGTCATCTGCTTCTACAGGCTCAGAGTCATAAAAGCCGCGTCCGACACTGTATCGGCTGCTTTGGCGGGTTCTAAATGCAAATGCGTAACTCTTTTCTTCGCCAAACCATTTAATTCCAAACCAGTTAATCACAGAGCCGGACTGCATTTGCCGGAAGTCACGGTCATTATTGTAGTATCTATCCAATAGCAGCTGCCTTTCATCACCAGAAAAAGTGTAACTATCTGCCTTGGGAGTTTGAAGCGTCTCACCAAAAAGTTTCATCCGCTCACGACCGTTCCTGATTCTCAATGGAGAGTCGTAGTAGGCACCGCTCTCGGCGATGGTAATTTGAAGCCCGTAATTTTTTTCTCTCAGCTGAAGATTAGCCGGATTAGTGAAGAGTGCTTCATAATCGGTGATGTAGGACGTACCGCCTCCTCCAAGCCCCATGCTGACGGGATTGTAAGATATTTGTGAGTAAGTGGTGGCCGGTAGAAATAAAAAGAACAGGGCCGGGATAAAAAATAAAGTAGCTTTATTCAAACGACTAATGTAATTGAACCTATATGAAGCAGAGTATGATTGTTAGTACAGTGGAGCCCGATAATTGTTTCCTGAAACCAAAATTCCGGCATCATCATTTATTATTATACGAGCAGCCAACACCTAAACTGAGCAAATTTTAGAGTGCTTTTAATTTAGCAGCACGAAGCATCAGAGTTTTTTGACCCCTCTTCTTAAAAAATACAACAACTTTTGAATCTTTACCCGATCCCGTTCGCTGCAGGATTTTTCCGGGCCCAAATGTTGGATGCATAACGGTTGTGCCGGCTTGATAGGGATCATCGTCGTATTGAGTTTCATAATCGAAACTGGTGTGTGATGGTTTCTTAGACTGTTTGGGCTTCTTCCAGTCGTATTCGATTGTTGTATCGTGGCTGCCACGTGATTCCTCAGCCGAAAATCTGTTTTTATTCTGTTTGATGGTTGCTCCGGTTTCAGTTCGGACAACTCCCGGGTCCACCTCATCAAGAAAACGCGATCGCATCTGCCTGTTTTCTTCACCAAATCGGTATCGTATTTTGCAATGGCTGAAGTAGAGTTGCTTTTCAGCCCTCGTAATAGCAACATAGAATAACCGTCTTTCTTCCTCAAAGTCAGCTTCCTCACCGTCTCGTCCGCCCATAGGAAACAGGTTTTCTTCCAGACCTGCAATAAATACGGCGGGGAATTCGAGCCCCTTGGACGCATGTACTGTCATCATGGTTACTGCCGGTTTATCCTCATCATATTTATCTGTGTTCGTAATAAGACTGATTTCCTGTAAAAAAGAACTCAGAGTCGGTTTCGTATTATGCTGCTCGTAATATGAAATGGCATTTTGCAATTCCAGAATGTTATCCCTTCTGGTTAGTGCCTTTGCACTGTTTTCCTCAATCAGTGCTTTGACGTACCCACTGGCCGCAAGCATTTTTTTAGTTGTATCAAGTAGAGATACTCCTGACTCTAAATCTGACCGCAGGGTGTGGATCATCTTAACGAAGGACTCAATTCGTTTGATGGCCGGCTTATAAATATCTGTGTCATGTACATTCTGGATAATTGACCAAACGGACCGGCTTTGATTTCTTGATTTTGCCAGCAGGTCATTTAGTGTCTTTTTCCCAATGCCACGGCTTGGTTCATTGATGATCCTTAAAAGTGCTTGTTCATCATCGGGATTTACCAGGAGTGTTAAATAGGCAAGTACATCTTTAATCTCTTTTCGCTGATAAAAGGAAAGACCACCCACAAGCTGATAGGCTATTCCCTTTCGTCGAAAGGCTTCTTCGAAAACACGACTCTGATAGTTTGTCCTGTAAAGGATAGCAATATCGTTATTGGAGAATCCCTCACGCATTTTCAGGTTCTGAATATGCTGCACAACACGATTCGCTTCATCACGCTCATCATAATTTTCAAGAACGGTTATCGGATAACCTTCAGAATTTTCTGTCCAGAGCGTTTTTTCCAGCTGCTTATCATTATTCTTGATAATGGAATCGGCACATTGCAAAATGTACTTGGTTGAGCGGTAGTTCTGTTCGAGGGGAATTTGTTCAGCGTTCTCATAGTCGCTTTTGAAGTTCAGGATGTTAGAAATATCAGCCCCCCGAAATGAATAAATACTCTGTGCATCATCACCCACAACACAAATATTCTGATACTTATTTGCCAGCATTTTAGTCATTTTATACTGAGCCCGGTTCGTATCCTGGTACTCATCAATCATGATATACTTAAAACGATCCTGGTACTTGTCCAGGATATCCGGATGCTTTTCAAACAACTCAATGGGTTTAATCAGCAGATCGTCAAAATCCATGGCATTAGCCTGCCGCAGGCGCACATCGTAAATTTCAAAGACCCGTGATGTAATGTCGTCAAGCGTACTGTTTACAAATCGTGTTTTGTATGAGTTTGGTGTAATGAGCTGATTTTTAGCGTCGCTGATTTTTCTTTGAATTGTTCGCGGACGAATTTCTCTTGGATCATAATTAAGCTCACCTAGGATCAGTTTAATGGCTGATTCAGAATCTGACGTATCGTAGATCGAGAAATTAGAATCGAAGCCGATTTGTTCTGCCTCAAACCGAAGGATTTTTGAAAAAATAGAGTGGAATGTTCCCATCCAAAGTTTGGATGCACGATCACCTATCAGTGATTTAATCCGGTCCTGCATCTCTCGTGCGGCTTTATTGGTAAAAGTGAGGGCAAGAATATCCTGTGGTACTGCTTTATGCTGCTGAAGCAGATAAGCTATTCTGAAGGTAAGAACACGGGTTTTTCCGCTACCGGCTCCCGCAATGATTAGCAAAGGTCCGTGCGTGTGAGTAACGGCTTTTTTTTGTTGAGGATTTAAACCTTTGAGGAAATTGGCCGGAGCTGAGTGACTGTTCTGATTTGAATCTGAATCAGGCTGAAGTGTAAACTTTTTCATGAACGATCTGTCTAAAATCTTGCATCTGGGGTTTAGCTTTTAAAGTTACAAATTTCTGCTACAACCTTCGGGATTTCAGGCGGGAAAAAATCTGTCGCAGTTCACATGTGATTTCATAATCAGATTGTAAGGATATCAACCAATCAGCACGATATGCAGATCCATCAGATTATTACCGGTAGGACCGGGTTTAAGGTGCCCTCCGGCTTTATCGAAAAAATGATAGCTGTCATTGTTCTCCAGGTACTGTCTTGGATTAATGTTTGATGAAATAGCCTGATTGTATGTTTCATTAGTAATAACAGCGCCGGCAGCATCGGTGGGCCCGTCAATTCCATCAGTTCCCGCACTCAAAAATGCAATGGGATGATCGAAGTCTTTCAGGCCATGCGCCATCCTGAGAGCGAGTTCCTGGTTGCGTCCTCCAAGACCATCGCCCTTAACCTGAACCGTGGGTTCCCCAAAGCTTACAATGGCTTGCCGGGACTTATTCTTTTCTGTCAGAGTCCGGATTTGACTTATAAGTGACTGAGTAACCTCATCAACTGGTCCAGCTACTGCTTCTTGATTGAGTGTCGTTTCAAATCCCTGTTCTTCAGCTATTTCAGATGCCCTGGACGCCATCATAGAAGCAGAAGCTATTATAAACGACCAATGGCGATCAATTTCCTCCGTATTGCGATAGGAGTTATTTTTCATTTCCTTATCCATCTCGGATGCAATGAATTGACGCGCAATATGGGGTATTGAGTTGTACAGCTTATACTGTTTCAGAATCTTAAAGGCTTCAATCGCTGAGATATCCTGGGCAACAGAAGGGCCGCTGCCAATCATTTTGATGTCATCGTCAGTGATATCGCTTATCATGAGATCAACCACCTGTTTCCCTTTGAGATACTTCAAAAGCTGGCCACCCTTTACGGATGAGAATACCTTCCTTACCGTATTGATTTCATGAATATTGGCCCCGGATTCAATAAGAAGCGAATAAATGTTATTGATTTCTTCAATATCAAGATCACCCGCCGGTAAACAAAACAGGGAAGAGGTGCCTCCCGAAATGAGATTTATGACAAACGAGTTATTGGGGATCTTTTGAAGGAAGGAAACCAGTTCATATGAAGATGATAAGCTCTCCTTATCAGGCAGGGGATGTGAACCTGTAAACACCTGAATTCTGGATTCACCTTTGAAAGGATCAGGAGAAATCACTATGCCGTCCCTGATCCGTCCTTGCATGACATTTTCGATGCCCAGTGCCATTGGTACAGAAGCTTTACCCGCACCGATAACAAAAACGGGCTGATTTTCATGAATGGCATAAGATTTTCCCCTGATTGTAAGCTCACCTGAAGTCTTATTCCAGATAACCGCCTCAGAAATTATCTTTGAAGGATTGACATGGCTAAGCGTCTGGTTGAAAATGTCCGTTGCTATTTCTGTCAGTTGCATTATTTATTGTCTTAAAAGTGATTCCAAATCTTTTGATCATCAAGCAATCTTAAAGTAGTGCTTAACACCTGTACATTACAAACGTGTGTCAGATTGAAGTAGTTTATGAGAATACTCATCAAATTCTCATATGTGTATATTCTGCCCGGAGTGGAATAATAGAAAGGATTCCTAATATAAGCAGCAAATGCAGGATACTTTATTACACTTTGGTTAAACTGCAGCAGCTAAGTACATTGAAATAAATTCAAAATCTATCAAAAATCTATCAATGTCTGACAGAAAAACGGTTTTACTAACGGGATGCTCAAGAGGAATAGGGTTTGAAATTGCCAAGCTATTTCTCAACGATGGTTGGCGGGTGATTGGGACAGCGAAAAAGTCGGAATTTCCTGCAGAGTTGAACCAGTCAGATGGGTTTGAAGGAATCCATGTGGATCTTGAAAATATCTCTTCTCTTGACACGAAAATTAATTCGATTATAAAAAAAGAGCATCCGGATGTATTGGTGAATAATGCCGGAATTTTCACAGATGCCGACTTTGAAACCGATGATGAAACCTGGCTTGAAATCTGGGACAAAACGATGACGGTAAATCTAAAATCTGCCGCGCTTCTGAGTAAATGGTTTTTACAATCACATCTTGATCAAAATTCGGAGGGTGTTATAATAAATGTGGCCTCCAGGGCGTCATACCGAGGCGATACACAGGAATATGCGGCATATGCGGCTTCAAAAGCAGGCATGGTGGCGCTCACAAAAAGTATGGCGCGTAATTTCAGTAAACGGGGTGTGGTAGCCTATTCTATCGCCCCGGGATTTATCGAAACGGATATGGCAAAAGATGCTGTTACAACGCTTGGAAAAGATTACATCTTAAAGGATTCTGTCTTTGATGAAATCACTCAGCCTGTTGAAGTAGCAGAGCTGGTCGTATTTCTGGCACTAGGTAAAATTCCGCATGCATCCGGGCAGACATTTCACATCAATGGTGGATCATACATGCTTTAGTTTTCTGTCAATTGCTCCAGAAAGATTCAGTTTAACATAAACAATCAATGCCATGAAAATATTATACATCTTTCCACATCCTGACGATGAATCCTTTGGCCCTGCACCGGCAATGAGCGCCCAGCTTAGCCAGGGTCACCAGGTGTATCTTCTTACCTTAACGAAAGGTGAAGCAACCAAGCAACGATTTCGCTTGGGCGTAGATAAAGAGGAGATGGGCAACATTCGATTTAAAGAGATGCAGTGCGTTGAGGAAACTCTTGGACTTTCGGGAATGACCGTACTCGATTTACCAGACGGAGAACTAAAGCACCTGGATCCGAGAATAATTGAAGATGAAATAGAAAGAGAAATACAGTCTGTTAAGCCTGATGTTATAATTACGTATGCTGTTCATGGCGTTAGCGGTTTTCATGATCATTTGGTCAGCCATGCAGTCGTTAAAAACTTGTTTTGCAGAATGAAACGCCGCGGTGATGACTATCCTAAACGCCTGGCATTTTTTACACGCATGGGGGAAACATATACAGAAGGTAAATTCAGGCTGTCAGCATCTTCAGATAATGAAATTGCATATGTAGAAACTTGTAGTGATAACGATATGAATGCATTCCACCAAGCTCTGGACTGTTATGAAACCTACCAGCAGGTCATCGAGGACAGTCATGTTAAAGAACTTACATCAAATAAGGTGCCGTTCGAGATATTTGGTGAATCATTTGAAAGGCCCTTGAAAAGCCTGGTTGATCAGCTGCCCGACTAAGACAGCCGATATTAAATTACGCTCTGATTAGTTTGATGAGTTTCCGGATCTGGAATTTGCGGTTTTAAGCATGCCATCTAGTTTTTCACCACCCTTGATACCAAAGTCGAGCGTGCGAATTGGAAATGGAATCATAATATCGTTTTCGTCAAATGCCTTTGTGATAGCGATGATGGCCTCGCTACGTGCATTCCAAAAATCTGGATTTTTAGAGAAAGCGACCCAGAAGCGTATTTTGAAATTGATGGAACTGTCGCCAAACTCTTCAAAGTAGAATTCTATCCCTTTCTCTGACTGAATATGCTCTAATTTATTTACAGCCTGCGTTGCGACATCGCGTGCTTTTTCTAAATCATCCCCGTAGGACACGCCACATGAAAGGTCAATGCGTCGTTCACCTGTAGACGTAAAATTTTCAAGAGGATTTTCAAATACCTTCTTATTAGGAATATAAACGATCTGTCCCGTAACTGTTCTTAAAATTGTATTCCTCAGATTCAATTTCGTAACGGTTCCATAGTAGTCATTTGTCGAAATGATATCACCAATTCCGAATGGATGGCGTATGGACAAGATTACCCCGGAAATAAAGTTGGACGCGATATCCTGAAATGCAAAACCAAGAGCAAGACCAATAATACCGGCACCGGCAAGCAGTGATGTAACGGCTCCGTCAAGTTGCAGAACGCTCAATGCAATAAATACCCCGATACCCAGTATTGAGATACTTATTATAGTCTCGAGCAGGTTGGTAATCGTTTTATTTGCAGATATCTTACCCAGTAGATTTGAAACGGCTTTCCTGGCAAACTTACCTATTACATAGAACAGAATGAGAATTAGTAAGGCAACTACCAGATTAGGCAGCATTTCTATAAAACCTGTAATCCATGATTCTACTTTACCGGCAACGATGTTATAAGAGTCGTTTATCTGATTTGTATCCATTTAGCTGATAGCGTTTAAATTTTTGAGTAACATACAGTTAATGATTTTCAAGCTCATTTCATTTCCACATTTCTGATGTGATTATTTCAAGACTGTTACCTGCAGGATCCCGAAAGTAAAATGAACGGCTTTTATTCGGCCATGAAATTTCTGATTCAATAGTTACTTCATGATCTTTTAAGTGCTCCTTTATTTGGTCGTAGGAATTTTCAGAGACGGAAAATGCGACGTGTATCGAACCGGTTGCACCATGTAGAGGGACGGCTTGACCGTCAACATCAGTCAGCTTTTTGCGGGTATGATCGGGATTAAACAAAAAGAGTCTGTCATCTCCACAGTTAAAGAAAACATGACGATTCTCTTCCTTCATGAAAATTTCGAAGCCAAGAACCTCCTCATAGAATTTTGCGGTTTCGTCGAGGTTTTTCGCATAAAGACAAGTTTCTGCTATACCATTAATCACAATCGTTCTATCCTGTTTTGGTTAAAATTATCTGCTACCAGCCGCCGGTTCCATCTTCTCCTTTAACCGGGCCTACAATTTCAGGTGTAATCCATCCTCCATAAAATCTTCCGGGCTGTGGTGTAACCTTATGTTCGTTAACAAAGCAATTCACCTTACCTGGATAAAAGGAAATGTAACCAGCAATGTCGCCAAATGCTGAATTTGGATTCTTGTAGGTCCAAGCGGCAAGCTCCAGAATATGCCCGTTAACTACCACATCAAAATAAGAGGCTGTACCTTTCCATTCACAAAAAGAGGTTCTGTTATTTTCTTTCAAAAATTCATCATCTACATCAGTCGGCGGAATGTAGAATCCGGGCGGGCTTGCTGTTTCAAGCAGCCGTATTGCGTTTGATGTTTGTGCAATCTGTTTGCCCTTCCATTGGGCTATAACTTTTCGATTATCCGGTGATAATGCCGGTGGACGGGGATAGTCCCATACCGACTCTTCACCTCTCCCTGTTTTATTTGCAAAATCAGGACGTTTTTTACCGTTGTATCTCCACATACTTTAAGTTATTTAGGGGGTTTTTGGTTTTTAAATTACCACCGTTATAACAAGAGATAGACTATAGCGGTTCAGATTCTATTCTGACATACTCAGATTTCCTATTTACACTTAACTCGAGAAGTGTGGTGGTATTTGCAAAAAACAGAGAAGAGTTGTTTTGTGATTTTTTGTCAGAATCACTTCGATGTATTACAATATTTTGAAGCGAATCTACATCATAGTAGATTCCTTTATCAATTTCCGGACTATAGATTTTCATAACCAGAACAAAGTCACCCAGACTCGTTCGGGTTTCAGCATCAAGCGTTTAAGTTCATTTAAATTAACCAGCAGTCTGCGATAACTTGAGTTGAGGTATGAGTATGAACCTGATCAAGCAACAGAGCCTGAAATTTATCAGAAGAATGCTTTTCAAGATTGTTAAAGTACGATCGTGATGAGACTGTATTATTTTCAGCTTAAGAAGTTTTACAGACTTCAAATTCAAATGTACATTCACTCATCTCTTGCTCTTTTAAAATGATTTGAAAAATTTTGAAATAATCATCTATCCGTTCGCCATCAAATAAGGCATTTATGCGGGGCTATATTACAGACCCAATTCAATGCCTCAGTTTATATATAGTTAAGATAAGGAATATAGTAAGCGAGAATAACCAGGTTCGACCAGGCAGAGGAGTTAAATTTGTTTTTACAATTCAAAAAAAAGCTGCGATTTCCAGTCGCAGCTTTTAAAGAAAATCAGTAAAAAATTATGAACCATAGAGGAAGAAGAGTATCCCTGCAATAACAATGAAATTCAAAATGCTTATTGGGAGCAGTTTACTCCATCCAAGTTTCATAACCTGGTTAAACTTAAATCTTGGGATGGTCCAACGGACCCAGATAAACAGGAATACAAAAAACGCTGTCTTGGCGGTAAATACAGAAATGTCGAGCACTGCTTTCGCTATTTCAGGCATTTCCGGCAGCCAGTAGCCTGCAAAGGGAAGGTGATACGACCCGAAGAAGAAGGTTGTCATCAACATAGAATTAATGACAACGTGCATATACTCGGCAAGGAAAAACATACCGAATTTCATCGAACTATACTCCGTATGAAACCCTCCGACAAGTTCTTGTTCTGCCTCTACAAGGTCAAATGGGGTACGGTTACTTTCTGCAAATGCTGCTACTATGAAAATGATGGCTCCTATCGGATTCAGGAATACAAACCACCAGTTCTCCTGTGCTGCGGCTATGTCTACTACGCTAAGTGAGCCAACAAAAATAACAACCGATGCGACAGCCATTCCAAGAGGTAGCTCGTAGCTGATCATTTGAGCAGCTGCCCTGAGGCCACCAAGAAGAGAATACTTACTGTTAGAAGACCAGCCGGCAAGTGTTACGCCATAAACTCCAAGTGAGGCAATAGCCAGGAGGTAAAGAACCCCGGCATTGATATCAGTAGCGTAGATGCCTTCACCAAATGGAATAACAGCTACAGTTAAAAGTGCAGTTACAACAGGAATTACGGGCGCAATGGTGTGCAAGAGCCGGTAACTGTTATTGGGAGTCACATCTTCCTTAAGAAGAAGTTTTACAACATCCGCAATAGGTTGTAAGAGCCCAAGTGGGCCAACACGGTTGGGACCAACTCTATTCTGTATAAATGCAGCAACGCGACGTTCTGCATACACGGCCAGTGCCGCGGAGTTTAGCAACATAAAAAGAGCAATTCCAAGTACTATATATGAGGTAACGGTAACTTCGGCCATTCCTTAACTTAAGATTTAACACTGTTTTTTGTTGCTGTGAGGTCAATCCCGGACTCTTCATCCATCAACTGAAAAGAAACACCTGCAAATGAGGGATTCTGATCAGCAATTTCAGATAGAATTTCTCGACTGCTATTGTATTTGATGTCAAGTCCAAGAGAATCTGCCAGTTCATTCGTAATGCTCCACAGGGGTAAGCAGTCTACTTTATTTTCTTCAGTAACCCAATTGTCAAAACTGGTTCCATATCGATCCAGTCGTCCCTCAGACATTTCAATGTCTAGTCTGCGGTTAGAATATTTTGTCTCTTTTGCGGGAATCGTACGCTGAATACGTTTATCCACATTTACATAGCTGGCAGCATGCTCTGCTGCACTGGTAATGGGTATAACAAGATCTGAGTGTTTGGCTGTTTCTGTGTTGTTCGTTGCAAACATCGCTACAAATGAATTGCCAAGATCATCACTCGTTAAGATTCCGCGGTCTACGAGATTGTCATTCAAAATGATCACAAGCTTCGCCTTATTGACGGCATCAGCAAGTTTTTTACCAGTTAATTCATCCAAGCCAAGAAGCCGGCAGCCATTTGTATTTGGAGCCTGGTCGTCAGTAAGCAGGAAATCGTCACCGGCCCCATCCACGACATGAGGTGTGAATACAGGTGTGGATCCTGCAAGAAGATTGGATAACCTCATCAGCAGGTAGTTCTCTTCTACAGACGCATGCGGTGAGCCAACAAACAGGATATCTTCTTTCTCTGTGCCATTAATTTCTTCTGCAAGAGTTGCAAAAGCATTATTCCAGGATGACTGAACCTGTTCATTATCAAGTTTCTGAGAAGGACGGGATACACGGTTTTCGTTAAATATCTTATAAGCACTTCGTCCTGCATCAGGCATCCAATAATCATTAACCTCACCATTGTGACGAGGCGTAATGCGAAGTACCAGGTTATCCCGGGTCCAGAGATCAATATTACAGCCTTTGCCATTTGTGATGTCGATGCTTGGCGTCTGGTTCATTTCCCAGACACGAGCTTTAAATCTAAAATCAGAAGACGTAAGTGCGCCAACCGGGCAGATGTCGATGGTATTCATCGAGTATGCATCGTCAAACTCTCGGCCGGGTGCAGTAACAGGATAGTTTTTATCACCACGCTGTACGATCGTCAGTTGTTTCGACTCGCTGATTTCATCCGTGAATCGAACGCATCGCGTACAGTTGATACACCGTTCGGCATCCATGGTAACACGAGGGCCAAGCTGAACACGTTTAGGTTTATGAACTTTCTTTACCTCAAACCGGCTTCCTTCAGGTCCGTATTTGTAGGTCTGAATCTGCAGCGGACATTCACCGGCCTGGTCACATATCGGACAGTCGAGCGGATGATTAGCTAAAATAAATTCAAGTGTATCTTTTTGAGCCCGTTCAACCAGGTCATCAGTTTCCTGGGTATGAACAACCATCCCGTCAGAAAGCTGAGTGTTACAAGAGGTTTGTAGTTTTGGAAACCATCGAATAACGCGCTCGCCCTCTTCATCAAGCTCAAATTCACCGGTTTCACGATCTTTGACCGGAGTTCCAACCTTTACCATACACTGCCGGCAGTTGGCCGGGACAGACATAGATGGATGGTAGCAGAAAAAGGGCACTTCCAGCCCCTGATCTAATATGAACTGCAGAAGACTTCCGTCTTTGTCACTGTCAAATTCAAATTCGTTTCCGTCAATTATTACTTCAGGCATCTTTGGAAATTATTATTTATGAATGATTATTGATGAATGTTCTTCAAATCATTGCCAGTTTGCAAT
>CAZVEP010000015.1:1335-46052 GCA_964625635.1 uncultured Rhodohalobacter sp. | reverse complement strand
TTTTCACGTTTGCCACAGGGAGTTCCACAAGAGCCTCAGTGGGGAACTATTACCTTCCGCTTCGTTCTTGATTAAGATCTTTTCGAGCCTGATTACTCTACACCATACGCACCCTGATACTACTGGTTATCTATATCTCTCCTATCCCTTTGATTCAAACTGCTAATCACGTTATAAAAATTTATCCGTAATATTGGAAGCTATCAGACAATATTTTTGTTAATAACCCGACAGCAATTAAAGATTATTACACTTTATTTTATCAGAAAATGTCACTTAAAAAAGAGTTTCAATTCAAAGATCGTCTCGTAAAAGGCATTCACGTAGATGGTGCATTTAAAATATCAGTTGTGAAAACAACCGATGTTGTTCAAACCGCAAAAGATAATCATTCGCTCTCTCTGCTGAATACAGTTCTCTTAGGCAAAGCACTAACATCCGCCATGTTGCTGGCATCTGAACTTAAAGGTGAAGAACGAATCAAGCTTAGATTTGACGGCAATGGACCGGTAGGCATGATCGCTGCAGAAGCGAACCGAGTGGGAGAGGTTCGCGGTTATGTACGAAATCCTCAGGCCGAGCTGGACTATTCTCAACCTGATACAGACATCAGTGACGGTCTTGGTATCGGACTGCTCACAGTCTCCAAAACACTCTACAATGAGGCAGAGCCTAAGACAAGTACAATCCAGCTCGTCAACAGCGATATCAATTCAGATATAGCCCACTTTATGGCACAGTCAGAACAGGTGCTTTCCGGTATCCTGCTGGATGTGTCACTCAATGATGACGGAAGCGTAAAACAAGCAGGCGGCGTTTTGATTCAGCGTTTACCCGACGCTGAGGACGACGTAATGGCGACACTTCAGAATACTCTAAAAGAGCTCCCGCCCGTAGCAGATTTACTTGACGAGGGCCACTACATCGACGACATTATGAAAAGCGCATCAGCACCTTATAACGTAAAAGAGCTGGATCGTCAGCCGGTTGATTTCTTTTGCAGATGTTCGCCTAAGCGTTTCAAAAATGCACTTTCCATGCTGAGCTATGAAGACCTTAAAGATATGGAGGGAGAGAGCCAGGAAGTGGTTTGCCATTATTGTGGTAATAGCCTAACCATCCCCAAGAAGGAAATTCACGAGCTGGCTGAATCTGCAAAAGCCAAACTCAATTAAATGGACTCACCTGCAAAAGTAGTTATTATAGGTGGAGGCTTCGGTGGTATTTCAGTGGCAAAAAGCCTGAAGGCCACCGGTCTTGATGTTACAATCGTTGACAAGAGAAATCATCATCTGTTTCAGCCACTTCTTTACCAGGTAGCGACGGCAGCTCTGTCTCCCGGTGATGTCGCAGTTCCCATTCGTTCGATATTCAGTTCAAAAGATAATATTAGAACGGTGCTTGGTGAGGTTGAAGCAATCGATAAGGAAGAGAAATTGTTACGGTTTAAAGGCCGCTCTCCCCTTCATTACGACTATCTTGTTGTTGCCACCGGATCACAGTATAACTATTTCGGAAATAATGAGTGGGAGGAGCATGCCCCCGGCCTAAAGAGTATAGACGATGCAACCGCTATCCGGGAACGAATACTATATTCACTTGAAATTGCAGATCAGCTCAACTCTGATGAAGATAAAGAGCCGTACCTGACCTATGCAGTTATTGGCGCGGGCCCCACGGGGGTGGAAATGGCCGGTGCTATTGCTGAAATAGCCAAGCGAAACATGATGCGCGACTATGAGAACATCGACCCGGATAAAACTAAAGTTTACCTAATTGAAGCCGGCCCCAAGGTATTACTGGGATATCCCGATTCGCTCTCGAAAAAAGCACAGCAGGATCTTGAAGGAATGGGCGTAACCGTAATTCTGAACCAGCCTGTAACAGATGTGAAAAGTGACAGTGTAACCGCAGGTGACAAGGTCATTAATACACCAAATATCATCTGGGCTGCCGGGGTGACATCCTCACCTGTTTTAGATTCTCTTTCTGTCGAACAGGACAAAACAGGACGGGTTTTCGTCGAAGATGATTTGTCTGTAAAAGGTAATCCAAACGTATTTGTGATAGGTGATGCGGCCCACTTAAAAGATTCAGATGGAGAACCGCTGCCTGCACTGGCCCCCGTTGCACTTCAGCAGGGAAAATATGTGGGGAGAAAAATTAAGGATATGGTTGCGGGTGAGAAAACAAAGCCGTTCAGCTACACTGATAAAGGGTCAATGGCTACAATTGGACGCGCCAAAGCCGTCGCCGATATAAAAGGCTTTAAATTCAGCGGTGTCGCTGCCTGGCTGCTGTGGTCTCTCATACACATCTTCTTTTTGATTGGATTCAGGAACAGATTCCGTGTATTTGCAGAGTGGGTGTGGCACTATCTGACGTTTAAGCGTGGGGTTCGAATAATTACGGATAAATTTTCGAGGGCAGAGTCAGATTCAGGCAAACATAATCTGAGAAATGATAAATGAATATGGTTAACTCTCAGATTCAGAAGCCCTCGTTTTTAAAAAAACACTTCCGGTAATTTTTCCCCGCTACTAATGTAGTCTGCAAAAAAGAGTCCTACACTGCAAATGACGAACCGCAACCACAGGCTTCACTTGCATTGGGATTTTCGAAAGTAAACCCGCGTGCATCAAGGCCATCAGGGTAGTCGATGATAATACCGTTCAGGTAAATGATATGCTTTGGATTGACAATTACTTCCATGTCCTGACTTTTATAAACATTGTCCTCTTCTGTTTTAATGTCGAATCCCAGCTTATAGCTCAGGCCGGAACAACCTCCGCCCTCAACTGCGACCCGCAGATAAAGCTCTGAGTCAAGATTTTCATCCTCTTTAATCTTTCGAATCTGCGTTGCAGCCCGTTCCGTCAAATTAATCGGATCCTCGTCTACTTCACCCGATACTTCCGGAAAACCGGGAAGCCCTGAAGATTCCTCTCCATTATCAGCATCGTCATCTATTAAAGATGAGATGACATCATCCAGATTTTCTTCTTTAACTGCCATACTATGAAATCAAGATTTAGTTCTGTTTGAAAAAGTGTAGAAGTCAATATCATTCTTTGTAAACAGACTCAATACACCTGCACTCACCAAGTTAATCAAAATTTTTGACGCTCTGTAACTTGTTTGATTAATCAGATTCGCGAAGTTTTTCACTGTTATTTCACCATATTCATTCAAATAGCGAAACAACATCTGCTCATTTTTACCATATTCAAATGTGACACCGTTCGGTGAATACTGCTGTTTAAGAATTTCCGTAAGCTCATCGCTTGCCAGCATACTGGCATCTTCTCTGCGCACATATACACGGCGCTTTTTTTTGCTCTTGTTATAGATTGGTTTGTTTTCTGATTCCGGTACCCGAACAACCATAACATCTACCGGCCCGAAATGAACAAGCTCAATTTTGATGTTTACTTCCGGCACACAATGATCATATGCAGCCTGAAACAGAAGGAACTCCTCTTCAAAATATTCACGGATACCAGGTACGGTTCCGTTATCATCTACTCCAATGAGAATAGTGCCGCCGCTTGTATTAGCAAAAGCAGCTATTTCACGGGCAATTTTCTTTGCAGTAGGTATCGTACGTTTAAATTCAAGATGAGTACTTTCGCCGGTTTGTATCAAATTCCTTAAATCCCCGGCACTCATATCGGAGATTACAATTTCGCCGTTAGGGAGCTTCATTTTACCGTCTGTTTAAATTTCTACAGGAATCCCTTCTCAGGTTTAAAACCCGTTTGAGACCGCTAAATCATCTTCTCTTCTTTAGGATTACGTGTCATTAGCTCAATTAGTGCGTCAGCAGGATCCATATTTTCAAATAAAACTTTGTGTACTGCATTTGTTATCGGCATTTCAATATTTTGCTTTTCTGCCCACTGATTCACTGAGTCTGTTGTTTTAACACCCTCTGCCACCATGTTCATTCCTGTGATTATTTCGTCGAGCTTTTTGCCTTTCCCGATATTATAGCCAACATACCGATTCCGGCTGTGCTCGCTCGTACAGGTTACAATCAGGTCCCCCAGTCCGGTGAGCCCGGCAAATGTATCTTGTGAGGCTCCCATGGCCAAACCCATTCGCTTCATTTCATGAAGGCCACGGGTAATCAAGGCGGCAATAGCGTTATCGCCCATCTCGGCACCATCAGCAATACCAGCCGCAATAGCCATAATATTTTTCAGAGCCGCCCCAATTTCAACACCAATGATATCCTGGTTCAGATATACCCTGAACATGGGCGTCATGAATGCTTCCTGAATGATCCGGGCTACACGCTTTGAGTAGGCCGCTGCGACTACAGTGGTAGGTTTAAACTTACTTACCTCTTCTGCGTGACTGGGCCCGCTTAGAACGCCAATTTGATCTTCAAGAACCACACCGTCTAACACTGACACTAAAATTTGCGTCGGGGTCATAAAAGTATCTTTCTCGATACCTTTTGATACAGTCACTATAATTTCTTTACCCGTCAGAAAAGGCTTCACATTCAACGCTACGCTTCGGAGAGCATGTGTGGGTGTTGCAAATAGAACAATCTCTGCCGACTCGAGACATTCTTCCAGTGATTCAGTAGCGCTGACTGAGTCAGGAAGTTCAACGTCTGTAATATAATCGGGGTTTCTTCGATCAGAATTGATTTTCTCAACAACGCTTTTTTCACGTGCCCACATCTTTACCTTAAAGCCACCATGACCTAAAACAACCGATAGGGCTGTTCCAAAACTGCCGGCACCAATAATGCTTACTTTATTCAAGATTCTGCTTTCTGATTTAAACGTCCTTCAGACGGTTTGAATGATTCGATTCTGTTTTCGTTACCTTCGATCAATCGCTTGATATTGCCTTTATGCTTTACGATGATGCCTATGGCTATGACCGAACTGAAAATCATAATACTGCCGTCAATGTCCCATCCGAAGCCATATCGGAGGATGAGTTGAGAAATAGGATAAGTAAACGCACCGGTTATTGACGCAAGAGATACATAATGAGTGGAAAACATGACAATGAGAAAAATGGCAAGCGTAATTGATATAGATATTGGCTCAATGCCATATAGCATACCACAAGCAGTTGCCGCTCCTTTCCCGCCGCTAAAATTTGCGTAAACGGGAAACATATGACCAAATACAGCCGCGAGTCCACATAAAATCAATACCATGGGCTCTACGTCCCAATTCTCATAGAAAGAGACGGGGCCGCTTCCGATCTCATAGGCAAGCTGGCTAACGATGAGGGTACAGAATAATCCTTTGCCAAAATCGAAAATCAAGACAAGAGAACCTGCTTTCCATCCCAGGATTCTGAATGTGTTTGTGGCTCCGGCATTACCGCTGCCGTGTTCTCTGATATCTACGTTATGTACAACTTTTCCATACCATAGTGAGCTGGGTATGGCGCCGATAAGGTAGCAAATAGCAATTACAGTAATTAATGAGAGCATCAGGGGCGTTACCAAATGAGTTATAATTCATTCACACCCAATAATAACAAATTGCGTAATGAATCGAGAGATAACTTTTTTATACGTGTCTTTCAGCGTGGTATGATGATCTGACGAGTGGCCCGCTCTCAACATGTTCGAGGCCAAGATTTTCACCAATCTCCTTATATTCTGCAAATTGATCAGGGTGAACCCATTCAACAACAGGATGATGCATTTTTGTCGGCTGCATGTACTGACCAATTGTAAGCACATCCACATCATGGTCTACACAGTCCTGCATAAGCTCTATGACTTCCTCGCGTGTTTCTCCAAGGCCTACCATGATTCCTGTCTTGGTTCTGAGTCCCTGAGCCTTGCATCGCTTCAGCAGTTCAAGGGAACGCTCATATTTAGCCTGTGGCCGTACTGAGCGGTAAAGCCTCGGTACAGTCTCAAGGTTGTGACTCAATACATCCGGAGGAGTATCGATTACCGTTTGAAGGGCATCATCCCAGGCACCGCGAAAATCAGGAATGAGAGATTCAATTGTAACATCCTCTATTGTTTCGCGAAGAACTTTGTGGCACTCAGCAAAAATCGGAGCACCGCCATCTTTCCGTTCGTCTCTGTTAACGGAGGTTAGCACCACGTGCTTTAATTTCATTTTAGATGCTGCATCTGCAACCCGACGAGGCTCATCCCAGTCCAGCCCCTGAACAGGGCGGCCTGTTTTTATGGCACAAAAAGCACATGATCGGGTGCAAACATCACCAAGAATCATGAACGTCGCTGTGCCTGCACCCCAGCATTCACCCATATTCGGGCATCTCGCTTCGGAACAAACTGTATTCAAATTGTTCTTGCGGATGGTGTCGGAAACTTCTTTGAATTTTTCACCTGATGGGAGCTTTACCCGTAACCAGTCCGGTCGCCGTTCTGCTGGCGTAGAATTTTCTAATACGTTCAGTTCTTTAATCATTAAGCCGCCTTTTTATAAATGAATCTGATACTACAATCTCTTCCTGAAGATACTGTGAATTTTGCAAATGTGTTAACCTGTTGTATTAGGATTGCTCAGCTAAGCCATGCAGTTTTAAAACGTCAATTTCAGGATTATAGTTTACCCTGCAATAATAAAATAGCTTGTTTGTTGATTGTAAATTCAGCGTCTATGTCTCTTTAAGAGTGGGATTTGATTCACTCAGTTCATCCAGCAGCGATTCTTTCCCTGATAACTCCGATAATTTAGCGCTGAACTGTTCTGAAAAATGATGGGATATTCTTGATTTTACCTCTTTAAGGTCTACAGTTCTTCCAAGAATTTTATTTAGACCTGTCACATTTTTATCACTTATGCCACATGGCACGATATGATCAAAATAGCTTAGATCAGTGTTAACGTTAAAGGCGAATCCATGCATGGTAACCCACCTTGAGCACCTGATACCCATTGCACAAATTTTCTCTTCGCCGACCCAAACCCCGGTTAACCCTTCTATACGTCCGGCCTGAATACCGTAGTCAGCGCACGTTTTTATAATAACTTCTTCAAGAAATCGCAGGTATTTGTGTACGTCGGTAAAATAACGATCGAGATCCAGAATAGGATAGCCTACTATTTGCCCCGGACCGTGATAGGTAATATCACCACCTCTGTCGTTCTCTATAAATTCGGCATCAATTTTTTTTAGCTCAGCAACTCCCTTTAACAGATTAGCTGCATCACCACTTTTCCCCAATGTATAGACGTGTGGGTGCTCCACAAAAATTAAAGAGTCAGGTATCTCTTTTTTAAGTTTTGGGTCATCTCTTACCGCGAGCTTTTGGTCGATAAGTCTCTTTTGAACTTTCCGCTGAAGATCCCAGGCCTGCCGATACGGCATTCGGCCTATATCAAATAGTCTTAGTCTGTTATCCATGCCGAAAGATAACGAAATAAAATAGAAACCCCATTTACCTGCCAAGTAAATGGGGCTTGTCTTTGTTACTTTTCAACCGAATACTACCGGAGCATGAAAATTATTGGAAGTGAATATTTAACTCGCACCGGTCTGCCTCTTTGAAGGCCCGGAGTAAATTTTGCGTCTTTAATGACACGAAGGGCTTCTTCATCACAACCGCCTCCGATACCTCTTAAAACCACCGGGTTTTCAACTTCCCCCTCTTCGTTTACGATAAACTGCACATATACCCTTCCCTGTATGTTAGCCTTCCTGGCCATCTCCGGATATTTGATTCTCTCCTGAATGCTTTGCAAGCCACCTTTTAATTCGGGCATCTGCTCAACTGCAACAAAGAAATCTTCCTCAGGCTCCTCTTTAGTTGTTTGTTGCTTCTTCGGAGGTGGTGGTAAATATCCTGCATCAGACAAATCAAGTTCAGCATTTATTGAGATATCCACTTCTTCAATAATCATATCATTAGGAACCGCAACCGGTACCGGCGGACGTGGCGGCGGTGGAACCATTTCTTTTTGCTCGGTTTGAATGATCTCCTCCATTTCAACCACATCCTGTGTTTGCAAAACTATATCCTGCTCTTCGGATGGCCCAAAATTAATCCTGGTCAACCCAATTAAAACCATGAGGGTAATAATCAGCCCTATTTCAAAGAAGATAGTATAGTATTTGCGGAGGTCAACTTTAGGATTTCGATCGGTTCTGAACTTCCCGTATTTTCTTTTCTCTTTCATCTCAATCCTCCCATCTTAATAGACTCTTATTTATTCGGTATAAAAGACCTTTTTATCTGTTTATAACCTACACAAAAGATGTGAATTATTTATGTACTCCAGCATAAATGAGTAACCGGAAACTGCGCAAGTAAATCTTCTGATGACGATGGGCGACAATTCGGCTAACGGCAATAAAAAAGGCCGGAAAAGTTCCGGCCTTTTTTCTCTTTTAACTATATCAACACGATTGCGTGTTGCTGCAGCTTATTTTTTCTTTGGTTTTGACCCCAGATGAACACCTTCGCCATAAGCTTCAGCAACGGCTTCCATCACGGCCTCACTCATGGTTGGGTGAGGATGCACGGCACTGATAATCTCATGTCCGGTTGTTTCCAGATCACGGGCCACAACAGCTTCTGCTATCAGTTCAGTAACGTGAGATCCGATCATGTGACAACCCAGCCATTCACCGTACTTTTTGTCAAAAACGACTTTTACAAACCCTTCTTCATGACCCAGGCCGGCAGCTTTACCACTTGCTGAAAACGGAAACTTCCCAACCATGATATCATAGCCTTCGTCTTTAGCTTGTTTCTCAGTCATTCCAACAGAGGCAACTTGTGGCTCACAGTAAGTACATCCGGGGATGTTATCGTATCTTACGGGGTGCGGATTTTCTCCGGCCAGCTGCTCAGCAAGAACAGTTGCTTCATGGGATGCTTTATGAGCAAGCCAGGGAGCGCCAATCACATCACCGATCGCATATATATTGTCAGCAGATGTTTTGTATGTTGATTTATCAACGACGATATCGCCTTTCTTGGTTTCAACACCTGCTTTTTCCAGGCCGATGTTTTCAACATTTCCGACAACACCGACAGCTGAGAGAACCATATCAGCCTCAACTTCTTCAGAGCCTTTGCTGGTCTTAATCGTCACTTTTACGCCCTTGCCTTTCTTCTCAACCTTCTCAACTGAGCTGTCGGTCATGACATTGACGCCTTTCTTCTTGTAAATTTTGCCGAGCTCTTTTCCGACGTCAGCATCTTCGACAGGCACCAGTGTTTTCTGAAGCTCTACCAGCGTTACTTCAGTTCCTATAGAGTTATAGAAATAAGCAAACTCAACCCCGATAGCACCGCCACCCACGATTACCAGCTTCTTGGGCTGCTTTTCAAGCTGCATGGCTTTTTCGGAGTCAATAATCATTTTGCCATCAATTTCCAGGTTAGGAAGCTGACGCGGCCGTGCACCTGTAGCAATAATAAAGTGCTTTGCCTTAACCGTCTCTTTTTCTTTTCCTTCATCGTCCTGAACAGCCAGCTCCTTCTCTGACTTAAACACGCCGGTTCCATTAAGGACCTCAATGTCGTTGGCTTTCATCAGAAACTTTACTCCTTTGCTCATCTTATCTGCAACGTTACGGCTGCGTTTTACCATACCCTCAAAATTTGCGGTATAGTCTTTTACGTCAATACCGTAATCGGAAGCATGTGCGATAGATTCGAATACTTCTGCCGATCGCAAGAGTGCCTTGGTCGGAATACATCCGATATTAAGGCAAACACCACCTAAAAATCTTTTTTCAACAACAGCTGTTTTAAATCCAAGCTGAGCCGCCCGAATAGCAGCGACGTACCCGCCAGGGCCGGTTCCAATTACACAAACATCAAATTCTTTAGCCATGTTAAGTCAGTATCTTTTTGATTAGTACGTTTATCACAACCGGTTTCCGTCACACGGCCCCCGGCATCCGCTTCTTAATAGCTTACAAAAATAAGGAATATCGGGCTGATATATAAATGATTGATATGATCTGTTTGTGAATCAAAGCAGACACACAAAATGAAATGACATCCTGTTCTGAACAGGATGTATTTATCAGACAACCACCGCCTCAATTTTGAAGCTACTTTTCTATTTTCACCTTCCAGATTTCATCAGCATAATCACGAATAGTGCGATCTGATGAAAACTTGCCAACACGTGCAGTATTCAGCAACGCTTTTCGGTTCCACTCACCCTGATCTTTGTAAAGCTCATCCACTTCACCCTGCTTGTTGACGTACGATTCGTAGTCAGCCAGAATAAGGTAGTAATCTCCTTTATGAAGCAGCGAATCAATAATCGGATCAAACAATTCTTTATCATCATTGAAGAAGCCGTCACGGATCTGATCGAGTGCTTTTTTGAGCTCCGGATTTGCGTTGTAATAATCCCACGGATTGTATCCTTCACGTCTCAGGTGATCCACGTCATCTACCGTATTTCCGAAAATGAAAATATTTTCATCGCCCACTTCTTCCTTGATCTCAACATTCGCACCGTCGAGGGTTCCAATCGTAAGAGCACCGTTAAGTGCAAACTTCATGTTGCCTGTTCCGGATGCCTCTTTACCTGCTGTTGATATCTGCTCAGACAGGTTTGCTGACGGAATCATTTTCTCAGCCAGTGTAACGCTGTAGTTTTCTAAAAATAAAAACTTAAGCTTATCACCCACATCAGGGTCATTATTAATTTTTTCCCCTACATCGTTCATCAATTTAATGAAGAGTTTAGCCATCGTATAACCGGGTGCAGCTTTCCCGGCAACGAGAATTGTACGGGGCACAAAATCGCCATCCGGATTTTCCTTAATTCTATTATACTGGGTGATGGCATAAAGCGTAAGCATTAATTGACGCTTATACTCATGGATTCGTTTGATCTGAATATCAAACATTGACTTGGTATTCACCTTAATCCCACGCTTCTCTTCAATATAATCCGCCATGTTCTGCTTATTGACCTGCTTCACGTCTGCAAACTTCTTCATGAAATCTGAGTCATCCACAAATTCTTCAAGCTTTTTGAGCTGATCAAGATCTGTAACCCAATCCTCTCCAATTTTAGAGGTAATGAGATCAGCAAGAGCCCTGTTACACTGACGAAGCCAGCGCCGGGGCGTAATGCCGTTCGTTTTATTGGTAAATTTGTCGGGGAAGATCTCATAAAAATCGCGGAACAACGTCTTTTTGATAAGATCACTATGTAGTTCTGCCACACCATTGATCTTATGCGACCCAACAATTCCAAGGGATGCCATATGGACCACAGGATCTTCGCCTTCACCAATAATAGAGAGACGGCTGATTTTGCCTCGGTCATCACCGACATCAGCCTGAATTTTCTGGAGAAATCGACGATTAATTTCATAAATAATCTGCAGATGCCTTGGCAAAAGATTACGCATCAGTGATACCGGCCATTTTTCAAGAGCCTCAGGCATAAGCGTATGATTGGTGTAAGCCATGGTTTTTTCAGTAATTTCCCATGCTTTATCCCACTCCAATCCTTCCTCATCCACAAGAACCCTCATGAGTTCAGGGATAGCAAGATTTGGGTGCGTATCATTACATTGAATAGCTACCCTTTCCGGCAGTTTGGTCCAGTCATCTTCAACCTTTTTGAATCGTCTCAGAATATCCTGCATGGATGCTGCTACCAGGAAGAACTCTTGCTTAAGGCGGAGCTCCATTCCAACAAACATCTTATCATTCGGATACAGCACACGGGATATATTTTCGTTCAGCTGTGTGTCTCGAACTGCATCGATATATTGTCCCTGGTTAAAACTCTTCAGATCGATTGCTGATGATGATCCTGCCTTCCAGAGCCGAAGATTGTTTACTACGTTATTCTTATAGCCTGGTATCGGTGTATCGTATGCAACAGCTCTTACATTGTGAGCATCCTCGAGCTTGAATCTTACATGGCCATCATCATCATGATAGGCAACGGAGTTTCCATAGAAAGGAACCGAATACTGAATTTTTGGGCGAACAATATCCCATGGGTTTCCATATTGAAGCCATAAATCAGGCTTTTCTACCTGGTACCCATTCTCGATAGACTGATAGAAAATTCCGTAATCATACCGTATTCCATAACCGATTGCAGGAATTCCAAGCGTTGCCATGGAATCCAAAAAGCATGCGGCAAGCCTTCCCAGGCCCCCGTTACCGAGACCCGCATCCCATTCAGCGCTTCGGACCTTATCATAGTCGAGCCCAATGTCTTCCATTGCCTCTGCTGCAATATCCTGTACGCCAAGATTAACAAGCATATTATCCATCAGGCGGCCGATCAGGTACTCCATAGACAAATAATACACCCGTTTTCTGTCTTCTTTGTAGTAACTCTGCTGGGTTTCAATCCATCTGTCATGTAGCCGGTCCATTACGCTTAAAACTACACTGCGATAGTTATCCCACTCAGTTGAGGAGTACTCATCTTTTGCAAGTGTATACTTCAAATGCTGCTTAATATCTTCACGGAAGGAGTCAACATCCATTCCACTTCTTACTTCACTTGTTTTCTTATTAGCCATATAATTGGGAGATATTTTTATAAAATTAATCCAAAATGCCTGTTTTTATTCAGAAGATAAAATTTCTATTCACAATCTATTCAAGCAACTGCCGATTCAAAAGCAGTTTTCTGTTTACAAACAATTGATAAAAGTGATCTAATCTTTTATATAAATTCCGTAATCGGGTTTAAATTTCGGTCGCGTAAGATTTGCAGAAAAACCGAGTTTATGAAACGACTCGTACGCGTTAATAGCAACAAAATCCTGCTCAAATATACCAAAAACCGTGGAACCGCTGCCACTCATTGCAGCATATTCAGCTCCAAAATCGATCAGCTGGTCTTTTATGTTTCCGACCATCTCGTGCCTTGGAATCACAGCAGGCTCGAGGTTATTCTGAAGCAAAAACTGCCACTCTTCGATCGGCTCTTCGGTCAGCACCCCTTTTATTGAAAAATCAGGATCCGGGTTAGGTTCACAATTTTTATAGGCTTCGGCGGTCGAACTTTCAAAACCCGGATAAATTGCAACAATCCATGCGTCCGGCTGTATGTCTAAATGCTCAATTTCCTGTCCTATACCCGTTCCAACTCCCGGTTTTCCATGGACGAAAAAAGGAATATCAGCGCCAAGATCGCGACACAAGTCTACAATGTCACTATCCGACAGGCCCGCATCCTCCATTTTATTCAGCATTCTGAATGTAAGAGCTGCATTGCTGCTCCCGCCTCCGAGTCCGGCTCCTGCGGGAATCTGTTTTTTCACAGCAAACCGATACTGCTTTTTCAGCCCCACATAAGTGTCAAAAGCATCATACGCCAGCGTGATGAGATTGGATCCATCCACCGGAATATCGCTGTCTTCCATCACCAGGTCGAATGCCTCGGCCGTCTGTACCTCAAAACGATCACTCCATTCAATAAACGCAAATCCCGTCTCAATGCGATGATATCCTGTCGGAAGACGCTCTAACACATGCAGGCCCAGGTTGATCTTAGCGTATGAATTTGCAATCCAGAGTTTTTTCTTCATGGCAGCTCTAAGAATTAATCCTTGAACGTCAGTTTAAAGTAGAGAATACTAAGTGCGAGTATCAGCGTAACCACATTTGTAAGAATAATTGGCAGATCGGAAATTAGTATCCCATATGTGAGCCAGAGTGCTACCCCCGTGCAAAAAATAAGATACATCCCGAGAGACAGGTCTTTCGCTGACTTTGTACGCCATGTTTTAACAGCTTGTGGAAGGAAAGCGACCGTAGTGCAAAACCCCGCTGCAAGCCCGATAATTGTAAAAGAATCCATAGGTTAACTGATTTTTATTTTTGACTGCCTGATTCTGAATCGGCTGAATATTTCTTTTTAAGCGCCAGCATGTAATCATAAGCATCTTCATAAGTATTCGATATATCGCCCTCAAAAATGGCTTCCTTGATGTCATCTTTAACTTTCCCGACAATCGGCCCGGGTTTCACATCAAAAACCTTAATAATTTCATCGCCACTAATCGGATTCTTCCAATTTCGCATTTTGTCTTTCTCTTCCACCGCTTCGATTTTCTCCTCAACACGATCGAAGTTGTTGCGGTATTTTTTAACACGCCACTCATTTTTACTGGTAATATCTGCCCTGCAAAGTTTCATCAAGTCCTCGATATCATCACCTGCTTCGTAAATGAGCCTGCGAACGGCACTGTCCGACACTTCATCAGACACGAGAGCAATCGGCCTTAAATGAAGTCGAACCAGTTTTTTTACATACTTCATTCGGTCATCAAGCGGAAGTCCCAGCCGTCTGAAAATTTTTGGTGTCCATTTAGCGCCAAGGGCATCGTGCCCGTGGAACGTCCACCCCGATGACTTTGAAAATCTTTTCGTTGGAGGTTTGGCAATATCGTGCATGATGGCTGCCCACCTTAACCAGAGGTCGTCGCTCATTTCTGAGACATTATCAAGCACTTCGAGTGTGTGCCAGAAGTTGTCTTTATGCTTTTGCCCGTTTCGCACGTCCACTCCCTGCAAGTTCACCATTTCTGGAAAAAACTGGTTGAGTAAACCTGCCTTCAAGAGCATCTCGAATCCGTCGGACGGTGTAGGGCACATCACAATTTTATTCAGTTCTTCTGTGATGCGTTCTTTGGAAATGATCGAAAGTCTGTGTGCCTTTTTTTGAATAGCCTGAAATGTATCAGGATCTATCTCAAACTTTAGCTGAGTCGCAAAACGAACAGCACGCATCATACGCAGCGGATCATCCTCAAACGTTTTTTTCGGATCAATAGGCGTTCGGATTCGTTGATCTTTAAGATCTTTAATTCCATGAAAGGGATCATGCAGAACACCAAAAGAATCCTCATTTAAACTCCAGGATAGTGCATTTATCGTCAAATCTCTGCGTAGCTGGTCGTCTTTAAGCGTGCCGTTGTCTACAGTTGGCTTTCTGGAATCTTTTCTATAGCTCTCTTTTCTGGCACCCACAAATTCAAGATCCAGGTCATTAAATTTCACATGAGCTGTCCCGAACCGTTTAAAAACTGAAAGGTTTTTGGTTCCCAGTTCTTTTGCCACTTTTTGTGCAAGTCCAATGCCCGACCCTACGGTCACAAAGTCGATATCAGAAATTCCATCGGGATCGAGTCGATCAAGATAATAATCACGCACATATCCGCCGACTACATATACTGGTTGATCGAGAGTGTCCCCAACTTTTCCGATGGCTCGAAAAAGCTTAAAATGTTCTTCCGGGATACTCAACTGTTGATTGTTCATGTAAGAAAAGTGCCTAAATTGTTGACAGTTATGTTAAATCTCAGCTCTTGTTCCGGGAGCCTTAAAAAACTGTCTCAAGCTCTTTGCAAATCCATTCACAAAGGAGTTGGTGTTCGTCTGTAATAGCATTTTTTGTATGGGAATCAATATCCAGTTCAGCTACAAATTCTCCATCTTTCATAATAGGAACCACGAGCTCTGATTTCACATCCATACTGCAGGCAAGATAATTATCTGCTTCCGACACATCCTGCACGACAAATGTATCAAGCGTTTCCGCTGCCTGGCCACATATGCCGGTGCCATAAGGAATTCTTGTGTGATCAGTGGTCTCACCCACAAATGGCCCGAGTTCAAGCATTCGCTCTTCTGTTTCAGATGAAATGTAAAAACCTGTCCAGTTAAACTCAGCAACATTATTATTCAGCAGCTCAGCAATTTCTTGAAGCTTTTCATCCCGCTCTTTGGCAGAATTTAGAATGTTGCGCACATCTTTCTTTATTTGATCTGTATTCATAAAGTTCTTTGATACTCATAAGTACACTGCGTACACATCAGGTAAACCTGCGTGACGCCAATTCATTTTAGATCTCAAAAATACAAATTTTACTGTTCCGATATTGGGCATTTAAAAGTCTTTAAATCCTCTCTATCTTTGAGGCTATGATAGAATTATTTTCCAACCCCACTCTTGCTGAAGAGAGTTCTTTTTTATTCGGAGCTTTCACACTTTTACTGGCAAGTTTCACATCACTGTTTTCTGTTGCGAACCCCCTGGCTGCAATCCCTGTATTTCTTTCACTCACCAATAGGGATTCAGATGAGGAGAGGATTCGAACCGCGAAGAAAGCGTCCATTTATATGTTTGCTTTGCTAATCGTGTTTCTTTTAATAGGTACATACGTGCTCAGTTTTTTTGGAATTAGCCTTCCGGGTGTACGAATTGCAGGCGGACTAATCATTATGCGATCCGGTTATGCCATGCTCAATCCGGCTGACCCTGGCAAAAAACTTACTGAAGAGGGCACCGCGGCAGCGATGGAGAAAGAAGATGTGTCTTTCAGTCCTTTGGCACTTCCCATACTATCCGGCCCTGGCAGCCTTGCAGTTGTGATTGGTTTCGCATCCCAGGCAACCAGCCCTGTTGAGTATCTCATACACGGATTCTCAATCTTTTTAGTTGTAATAATTTCTTACAGTCTTTTGCGTCTCGCACCTATCTCAAAGAAATATATTGGTTACACGGGGCTGAATGTTATGACCCGACTGATGGGTTTCATTGTACTGGCTATCAGTGTCCAGTTTATTTTGAGCGGAATCTCTCAATATTTCAATCTTACTATATAAATAATGGACGACCGACAATCACTTCAGAGACTCTTTATTTTTGATCTTTGGTGCACAAGAAAAATAACAGACCTCTTGATAGAAAAGAAAGATTTTCGCAACCGGCCGGCATGTGCTGCTTTTTTATCACACATTATTAATGCACAGCGTATCTGGTATGGAAGGGTTCTTGACAGAGACATTTCCCATATCAATTTGTGGGAAGAGTTCGATGTAAAAAGCATCAAGCAATATGGTAAAAAGATCCATAAACAATGGATTGACCTCATTGGTGATCACGATATGGATCTGGATGCAGTGTTAATCTATCAAAATTCAAAGGAAACTACATACTCAAGCCAATTCAGAGATATTTGTACACATTTGATTTTTCATGGGCAGCATCACAGGGCACAAATAAACCTGTTGCTTGCACAGGGTGATATTCCTCCACCACCGATTGATTACATCCACTACATGCGCTCCATACAACAGTAGTTCTTACATTTGTTATTTGTTTTCTTCCGATGGATTCAATTTCTTATTTGCTTACTCGCAACCAAACTATCTGACCCCTGGAACTTCTCGAACAAATTTTAGTCGCTTTTGCAAACTATGCCTGGGGAACACCGCTTCTTGTGCTCCTGGTTGGTGGCGGTATCTTCTTTCTTCTCTATTGCAGGTTCATGCCTTATCGCCATTTCCGGCACGGTATACAGGTTCTTACGGGTAAATACGACGATCCTGACGCTCCGGGAGATATTAACCACTTCCAGGCACTTTCCAGTGCGCTGGCCGCCACTGTGGGGATGGGAAATATCAGCGGGGTGGCAATAGCGATTGGCGTAGGCGGTCCCGGTGCAATATTCTGGATGTGGATTACTGCGCTTGTGGGTATGGCCACAAAATTCTTCTCCTGCACACTGTCCATTCTTTACCGCGGTAAAGATAGCGATGGCAAATTACAGGGCGGCCCAATGTATTATATTGTTGAAGGACTTGGAAAAAAGTGGAAGCCAATGGCAGCTTTTTTTAGTTTTGCCGGCCTGATCGGCTGTACACCTATGTTTCAGTCTAACCAGCTTACTCAAATTATCCGCGATACAATTCTTGCCGACAACGGGTGGCTGGGGTACAACACTATCTATTTTGCAGATACTGCACTTACTGCCGAAGGGTTCAGACTTTCAGATATCATAGTTGGACTTATCCTTGTAATACTCGTCTCAATGGTAATATTTGGAGGTATTAAAAGAATTGGGCTGGTGGCGTCCCGACTTGTTCCGCTAATGGTTGTCATTTATGTACTTACCGTTTTGTACATCATCTTTAATAATATCGTTGATCTGCCTTACTATTTTTGGCTAATAATAACTGATGCTTTTTCGGGTGAAGCGGCGGCCGGTGGCGTATTAGGTGTTGTAATATCAAACGGTATTAGGCGCGGTGCTTTTTCCAATGAAGCGGGTATTGGTATGGAAGCAATGGCTCACGGGGCAGCCAAAACTAAAGAGCCGGTTCGCGAAGGTCTTGTCGCCATGCTTGAACCAGCCATCGACACTCTATTAATCTGTACAATGACTGCTATGGCCATACTAATGACCGGCGCATGGCAGCTTTCCGACGTGGACGGAATAACGATGACAGCCGTTGCATTTGACGAGGGAGTCCCTGTATTCGGTGCATACCTGCTGATACTTTGTGTACTGATTTTCAGTATCACAACCATGTTTACGTACAGCTATTACGGCTCTAAATGTCTCAATTTCCTGGCCGGTGCGCACAATAAGCACTACTATAATTATTTCTACATCTTCACTATCTTTTTCGGGGCTATCACCACCATTGACATGGTCATAAATCTCATTGACGGTTTCTTTGCCCTAATGGCCATTCCTACTATGACAGCATCAATTTTATTGGCGCCGAAAGTGATGGAAGCTTCACGCGATTATTTTGCCCGTAAAGCTCGTGGAGATTTTGATCATTACTAAGAATTCCACCTTTTGAAAGGCACTTTCTTAATCTTTCCAGAGACTTCCTAAACCCGTTCTCTATTCCTTCAAATAATCAGAATCGAATTTTCCCATCATTTTTAGAACAAAATCAATGTATTTAGCACAAAAACTTAAATAATTTTTGCAATTTCGGGTATCAACGCGGTAAATACTTTAATCACCTGTTGATTTGAGGCACTTTTACTTAATCTTTTAAGTGAAAAGAATTTACTTTTTTACCCCTTCAGGTCGTATAAAATTACTTTGTATGAGTTGCTCAAAGGTCACTTTATAGCTGAAACCTTCCGTATTTTTATTCCGTTATAACCATCGAATTTAGAGGCCGGATAAATACACCTAACATCCTGAAAAAAACCCGGCATAAAAAAGAATAATCAGGCAAACTTATAAGAGTAAAATAGATACAATAATGAAGTCTATAATTATAACAATAATAGCAATTTCAATTGCTACGTTTGCACCGCTGAAAGCGATGCAGGCTGACAATACTAACAACAACGATTTTATTGTTGCTGAGAATCTCATCGAAGCAGTCAATGACATCGATTTCATAAGCTTAAATGTTCTTCTTGCTGAAGGCGCTGCTGTTGATACAGTTGACCAGGCAGGTAATTCACCACTGATGCTGGCGGCTAAAATCGGAAATCCACGTATGATTGAAATCATACTGGCACACAATCCCGATGTAAACCGCCGCAATGATAATGGCGAAACTGCCCTTATGATTGCATCTGCGAATGGAATTCTTTCGATTGTTAAAGATCTGAAAGAAAATGGCGCCAACCCTGAATTAAGAAACAATGATGGGTTTACATCTTCTCAGATAGCTATCCGTAACGGACATGCATCTGTGGCACAATTTCTGAGTCAATCAGAGGTCGTGACGTTTAGCAGATAAGTTAAAAGCATTTAAAGCTTTTTAAACTCAAGCCCCGTTTCTTAACTGAAGCGGGGCTTATTTATTTATATGAATTTTTTTAGTGCCGGGATATCAGCTCCAAAATAAGATGGTCTGCTATTTTCAACCCTTTTTGAGTCAGCCGAACCACATCTTTATCTAGCTCTATAAAACCTTCTTCCTGTTCTTTACCGAGCCACTCTCTCTGTTTTCTCCCAAATTCATATGAGTAGTTCTCTCTTAATGATGCATGTGATACACCCCAAACTGTCCTCAAACCAAGCATGAGCCTCTCTTCGGCCAGATCAAGCATGTTTAGCTCCTCATCTTCATCTTTTAAATGGTCCCAATCCCGTGAAAGATATAGCTTAATATCCTTTTTGTTGCTCCAGCGACGAGCACCTTTATCCGACCAGAAAAGTGAATGAGCTGATGGACCCAGGCCGAGGTAGTTGACGTGTCGCCAATAATTGCTGTTATGAACAGCTTCTTTTCCGGGCTTTGCAAAATTGCTGATCTCGTAACGCTTGATTCCGCTTTCAAGAAGTTTTTTTTCAACCAGGTCAAAGTGTGAAGCTACAACTTCATCATCAGGGACGTCCAGCCGGCCAAGCTCTGCTTGTTTCCCCAATCGGGTACCTTTCTCTATTGTTAGAGAGTAAGCAGAGATATGTGGGGGATTAAAACTTAGAAGCCTGTCAATATCACGGTCGAGCTGGTCAAGGCTTTGACCGGGATTTCCATAAATTAAATCTGCTGTAAAAGATGGGAAGTTTGCTTTTTGAAGCATTTCGAGTGCTTCTTCTGCTTCATCAGGATCATGGGCCCGATGCATGAACAGCAAAAGCGACGGATCAAATGACTGAACTCCCATACTTGCCCGATCAATTCCCAGATTTTTTAGACGGTTGAGGTAATCCACGGATACATCGTCGGGATTCATCTCCAGCGTGATTTCTTCAGGCTCAATTTTGAATACACTTCTGAGCGCTTTAAAAATTTTATCGAGCTGTGCTATCGATAAAAGTGACGGTGTACCGCCCCCTATATAAATTGTTTTTATAGTTTCATCAGAAAATGGATGAGCTTTGTAGAACCTGATTTCATCAATAAGAGATTCAACGAACGGTTCGGTTAACTCTTTACGCGTCAGAAAATAGAAGTTACAGTAGCTGCAGGCCTGTTTACAAAAAGGGATGTGAATATAAATACCGGCCATGCTACTTCTCGAAATGTGTGGTTTAAACTCCGGACTGATTACTTTCAACAAAATCTTTTATTGAACGGTACAGTTGCTTAAAAGATCTCAGCTTTCCGG
Source organism: uncultured Rhodohalobacter sp. (assembly GCA_964625635.1). Classification (GTDB taxonomy): domain Bacteria; phylum Bacteroidota; class Rhodothermia; order Balneolales; family Balneolaceae; genus SW132. The sequence goes on along the minus strand of CAZVEP010000015.1, from coordinate 25,251 downwards.
CGAATAGAAGGGGTTTTCATCATAAGTATCTACCTGCCGGTAAGCACGCTGATATTTTACATAGTTCTGTGCCGACTGTTTGATAGATACGATTTCATCATCTGATAGCTTCCTGGCTTTTTTTGCAGGAGAACCCATATATAAAAATCCTGATTCGAGCTTTTTTCCAGGCGGAACGAGTGCACCTGCTGCAATAATAACATCGGATGGTATGACCGCCTCGTCCAGGATTGTTGCATGAATACCAATCAGTACCCTGTCGTTAATTGTACAGCCGTGAATCATTGCATTATGTCCTATGGTCACATCGTTGCCAATATGAGTAGGGCCTGTTTTATTCATGACGTGAATCGAAGCATTATCCTGAATGTTTGTTCTGTCGCCAATTCGGATATAGTTGACATCACCCCTGATAGTTGAATTAAACCACACCGAACTGTCGCTTCCAAGGGTCACATCCCCGATGATATCCGCACTTGGTGCTACAAATACGGATTCATCAAACTGGGGAGATTTCTTCAAAAACTCATAGATCATATCAGTTGGACCGATACATATAAAGTTCTACAATAGATTTCATCTGGTCATAATCCTGGGGAAGCTGCTGCAATTTTCTGCCATTAATGAAGAATGTAGGGGTAGAAGTTACCGTGCGCCGGATTCCTTCCTGCCTGTCATTTTCAACGCGGTTTGCTATCTCTTCAGATTCTACATCTTCACGGAATTGCTCCATGTCCAGATCCAACTGTTCGGCATAGCTTTCAAAATGTTCACGGGCGTTCCCCCTCGACCATTCTGCCTGGTTTTCAAAAATCAGGTCGTGCATCTCATGAAACTTTCCCTGCTCACGGGCAGCCTCAGCTGAATGCGCTGCCAGCCGGCTGTACTGAAATCCGTTTAAGGGGAAATGCTTGTATGTAATTTGGACCATGTCACCAAATTCTCTCTTCAGCTGCTCTTCTATGGGTACATAATTTCGACATGCCGGACACTGAAAATCACTGTATTTCAATATCTGTACCGTCTGCGCTGTTTGATTTGAATTATCAGAAGATGCCGTCTCATTTTCTTCGCCACCCGAACAGCCGGCTAATAGTATACTTCCAGCGAGAATGACGAAAAACAGCAGCGGTGTTATTTGTATGGATTTAAAATTCATAGGTAAAAGCTGATTAAGGTTGTAATGGATAATTCTATATAATTAGATAAGGAGAAGGTACTCTGAAACGGGCTAAAATTGAAATAAGACCTTTGCTCTTGCTTCTACATTCAGGCAAAAACGGTGAATCAGCGGAAAATTAGCTGTATCAGTTCTGATTTGCCATCTTGGCTTTATATGCCATCGCGTAAATTTTCATCTGCTTTATCATGGATGCAAGCCCGTTTGAACGGGTTGGGGACAGATGTTCCTGCATGCCAATCTTCCTGATGAATTCAGGACTTGTCGACAAGATGGTATCCGGATCTTCATCAGAATAAAAGTTCACCATCAAAGCAACAAGCCCTTTCGTAATTGCAGCGTCACTGTCAGCCCTGAATTTAACTTTACCGTCTTCAAAATCTGTTACCAGCCATACTTGTGACTGGCAACCTCGCACAAGATTATCTTCTGTCTTGAACTCGTCTTCAAGAGGTGAAAGTTTTTGGCCTTTTTTAATGATGTGCTTATAACGCTCCTGCCAGTCAGAGAGAGCTTCAAATTCCTTTATTATCCTATCTTGTTTTTCCTGAATATCCATAACATATCTCATTCACTAATTACTCTGATTCTAACGTTTAAAATAGACAATATTTTCCGAAAGACGGGATTATTCTGATTGTCAAATTTGCGATGTAATAATATTATCTCTTTACGGATTTAAATAAAAAACGCCGGACGATGCCGGCGTTTTGATTTGTTTAAATATCTAAAGACAATAGAAATTTACACTTTTTTCTCAGAAGACACTTCAGTTGAAGTCGCTCCCTTGATCGCTTTTACAGCTGATTTATCAGCATCCCAGTCAGGCTTAGCATAATCAATTACTTCAATATACTCGCCCTGGATCGATTTGATACGAAACTGTTCAGTATTTGGTTTTCCTTCCAATACAGTTTCAAAGTGATCTAAAACTTTTAAAATATCATCTTTGTGAATGAAATCACTGAGCTCAATTTTTTGGATTTCTGAGGATGCAATACCTGTCAGTTCAGAAAAAGTTTCCGTTACATAATCGAACTTGTATTCATTATCTCCAACGGGCAGCAACTTATAATTGAAGTCTTTCGATTTATCGAACATCCGGTCATAATCATTATCCCGCGTTGCGAGCATGCTCATTATGCGCCTTTGAAGCGATTTGTTTTGGAATGCGATCCGGGCAATATTTTGTCCGTTAGATGATAGCATACGTGACTTGGCTTCTACTTCAATCTCATTGCCCTTTTTGTTTACTAACTTTAGGTTGAAGGTTGCATCGTCGAAATCACTTGGCTTAAATACATCAAACTTATGTCGGAATGCTTCCACTTGTGGATCTGACAACAGCTCCCATATTTTTTTCTTTTTGAGCTCTTCATTATCAAAACCAACAAGATCTCTGAAAGCCTTGTTTGAAGTAACAATATTACCCTGTTCATCTAAGTCAACAAGAGTCTTTTTGGACTCCTCTGCAAGTTTGTCGAACTCGATGCTTGTATCTACCACACGTTTTTCTGAGCGTTTTCTTTCTGTAATGTCGTGCTGGTAAGACACCCAATGCGTTATTTCACCTTCATCATTCGTAAGTGGGTGAATATCCCACTGGTTAATAAATTCTGTGCCATCTTTTCTATAGTTAACGGTATGCCCAAAAAATGCCTGGCCTTCTTTCAGACGTTTTCTAAGCTTATCAAGGACTGAACGATCTGTTTTTTCACCTTGAAGAATACGCGGCGTTTTACCAAGAACTTCTTCTCTCGAATAACCAGTCATTCGTTCAAATCCTTTATTTGCATATACGATTTGAGGGCCTGGCTTATCAAGTTCGAGAGTTGTAATAATTATTGAGTCATAATCACTTCTTATAGCATTTTCCAGAAGTTCTAAGTGTGTTTGCGCCTGATCTCTTTCATTTTTTAAGTCGCTAAACAACTCCTCAAGTTTTTTAGCTGATGATTCATCTTGTGCGAGCTGATGCAATGTTTCTTTAAGCTGCTGGTCCATAGAAAAGTAGTCTGTATAGTGTTTAAATATATATTTTAATCTGTATCGAGTTGACGCTCTTGTCACGGGGTAACACGTGAACATAAAAATGCGTGATGATAGTTCAAATTATTCAAGAATAGTTTAAAACGTCCCGATTATCTACATATAGTTCGCTATCTCTATATGTTTAAAGCAGTTATGGGTAGAGTATCCGGATGATAAATTAAGCCTGAGAATATCTCTTCGCGACATGATTAATTGAATCGTATAGTACATTAGGGTACAATGAGATCCTTTCTGAATAGGCGAAACTACAGGCCAAACAGCAGAAGCCTGCAAGTTTATGATTAAACCATCAGACATTTTATTTTCTTACTTATCTAAGCAAAATCTTCGCAATCGTATTCAGCTGCATATTTGACGTACCCTCGTAGATTTTTCCGATTTTTGAATCGCGGTAGTACTTTTCCACCGGATACTCTTTTACGTAGCCATAACCACCGTAGAGATCAATCGCCATCGAACTCAAATTTTCTGCCACTTCAGCTCCATAATATTTTGCCATGGCGGCTTCTTTCAGGAAGGGCTGATCATTTTCTTTTAAGCGGGCCGCGTTATATACAAGAAGCCGGGCCATTTCCAATTCGGTAGCCATTCTTGCCAGTTGAAATTGAACGCCTTGAAAATCAGATACTGCTTGTCCGAACTGTTTCCGCTCCTGGGTGTAGGAAAGTGCTGCATCGAGTGATGCCTGCGCAATCCCAATCATCTGGGCGCCGATACCAATCCGCCCCTCGTTTAAGGTTTCAATAGCAACTTTATAGCCTTTGCCTACTTCACCCAGAATATTCTCTTTTGGCACCCGGACATCCTCGAGTAAAATTTCGCATGTTGAGCTGGCACGAATACCCAGTTTATTCTCTTTTTTAGATATTGAAAAACCATCCATACCACGTTCGACTATAAATGCAGTAATGCCCTTGTACCCGGCCCCGGGATCAATCGTTGCAAATACAAGAAAGAGATCTGCCTCATTTGCATTGGTGATCCACAGCTTTGTTCCGTTCAGTACGTAAGCATCACCATCCTCCTCAGCAGAGCACTTGAGGGCAAATGCATCACTTCCTGAACCCGCTTCAGACAGGCAGTAAGCGCCAACTTTTTCTGTGGCCAGTTGAGGCAAAAACCGTTCTTTTAATTCATCAGAAGCCCATCGCAGAAAAGCATTATTAACCAGCGTATTCTGAACATCCATGAACACGCCAACAGATGCATCAACCCGTGAAATCTGCTCAATTGCTACAATGCTCATCATGAACGTACCACCGCCACCCTGGTATTTTTCCGGAATTTCGATTCCCATCAATCCCATTTCAAAAAACTGTTTAATCAAGTCAGGATCCAGTTTCGCAGCTTCTTCCATTTCCTGAACTTTCGGCTGAATAATTGAATCTGCAAAATCAGCAGCAGCCTCTTTCAACATTTGTTCGTCTTCGGTTAGCTTGGTAAGCGGTGGTATTTTCATATCTACAATTGTCATACTATATGTCTGTGTTTAAGTCAGTAATTGCTAAAAGTGTTTGTTTATCAGCCAAAGAAAGCAATACACGCATTACATTGTCACTGATGAATTGACCTGATTTTATTTAACTATTTTTATTTATGAGTAACAAGATAGCAATTAGGAAGCGCTTTTATTACCCGGTATTCTAAAAATATAAGTTTTTAAGATAATATCTCCTTAGAAATGATTTAACAGAAATTTTGTTTACATACGGAATCCTTATCCCTATCTTTTCAAGATATGTCTAAATTCAATCTTCACTCCCCATGGGAACCTGCAGGAGATCAGCCCAACGCTATCGAAGAGCTGACGCAGGGAATCGAACACAACGATAAATTTCAAACACTTCTGGGAATTACAGGGTCAGGAAAAACCCGATCTATAGCCGGTGTGATTGATAATGTTCAGCGTCCCACACTTGTTATGAGTCATAACAAAACACTCGCGGCACAGCTATACCGAGAGTTCAGTGATTTCTTTCCCGAAAACAGGGTTGAGTTTTTTATCTCTTACTACGATTACTATCAGCCTGAAGCGTACATTTCCAGCCAGGATAAGTTTATTGAAAAAGATCTTTCCATCAACGAGGAAATTCAACGGCTTCGGCTGAGAGCAACAAGCTCTTTATTATCAGGACGGCGGGATGTGATTATAGTCTCATCCGTTAGCTGCATTTACGGAATTGGCTCTCCATCGGAATACGAAAAACTGATTGTTACTCTCAAAATCGGTCAGACTATTCCAAGAAATACATTGCTGTATGACCTGGTTGACCTGCATTACAGACGTAGTGACAGCGATTTTACACGCGGCACATTCCGTGTACGGGGTGATGTTGTTGATATTTACCCGGCTTATTCTGAAGAGGGGCTGAGAGTGTCGATGTGGGGTGATGAAATCGAAAAACTTGAGATATTTGATATCGACACCGGCAACATTTTAAATAGTGTTGATGAATTTCGGATTTATCCGGCCTCGCACTATGTCACTTCCAAGGGCAGGCTTGAAGAAGCTATTAAACAAATTCGCGAGGAGATGTACTGGCGGATTGATGTACTGAAAGATGAGCAGAAGTTTCTGGAAGCCAAACGGCTGGAGCAGCGCACAACGTTTGACATAGAAATGATGCAGGAGATTGGCTACTGCTCCGGAATTGAGAATTACTCCCGATATCTCAGCGCACGTAAACCGGGTGAAAGGCCCTACTGCCTTTTTGATTACTTCCCGGATGACTTTCTGCTTGTTGTTGATGAGAGTCATCAAACTGTTCCGCAAATAGGAGCAATGTATGGTGGAGACCGTTCCCGGAAAATTGAGCTGGTTGAACACGGTTTCAGGCTTCCATCAGCACTTGATAACCGGCCCCTCACATTTGAAGAGTGGGAATCGATGATCAACCAGGCGATATTTGTTAGCGCCACACCTGCTGACTATGAGCTTGAACAGTCTGACGGCGTATATGTAGAGCAGATTATTCGTCCTACCGGGTTGATGGAACCCGAAATCGAAGTACGTCCCCTGGGTAACCAGGTTGATGACTTGCTGGACGAAATTCAGATGCGTGTTAAGAAGAATGAGCGCGTGTTGTGCATTACCCTAACTAAGCGATTGAGTGAAGAGTTAAGTGAATACCTGAAAGGTTTGGGAATTAGCGCCGCCTATATGCACAGTGAGCTGGATGCAATGCAGCGGGTTGAAGTTCTCTATAAATTTCGCCGGGGTGATTTTAACGTACTCGTTGGAATCAACCTGCTTCGAGAAGGAATTGATATTCCTGAACTTAGCCTTGTGGCCATTCTCGATGCAGATAAAGAAGGATTTCTTCGTTCTGAAACGTCACTTTTTCAAATTGTCGGCCGGGCCGCCCGTAACGTTGGTGGAAAGGCAATTTTATATGCAGATAAGATGACAAATAGCATTAAAAAAGTTGTGGAGGAGACAAACCGGCGGCGTAAAATTCAGAAAGAATACAATGAAGAACACGGGATTACTCCGCAAACCATTAAAAAAGAACTCAAGCCGCTCGTGGATCCGTCACTCATTTCAAACCGCAGTTTTGATCTGGATACTGGTGATAAACAAGAAGATGATTATCTTGAAGTTGTAAAAGTAGCCGAAGAAGGTATCCAGTACAAGGCCAATCCGGCTATGAAAGAAGTTACATTTGAAAGCAAAGATAAATTTATCGATTATTTACGTGAATCAATGCTTCAATCAGCCAAAAATATGGAGTTTGAAGAAGCCGCTAGAATTCGCGATCAAATTGAAAAACTAAAAGAGGAACTATGACAATAATTAACACTCATGGGTAAAATCGATTTTTTTAAAACGTTTATTAAGGATCGTGATGTAGCATCTATCATTCCAACATCTATTCGATGCGTGAAGAAAGTTTGCAACCACATCAACTTCACAGAAGATTTTATACTTGTGGAATACGGACCGGGCGACGGCGTCTTCTCACGATTTCTTCTGGATAAAATGTCTGAAGGTAGTCGCCTGATACTTGTTGAAGCGAATGAAGATTTTGCCCGGCACTTGAAAGAGACTATTAATGATCCGCGTGTGTCTATTCATAACATACTCGCCGGTGATGTTGAAACGGTGATCGATGAGGCAGATTTAGGAAATGTTGATTATGTACTTTCAGGGATCCCTTTTTCCTTCTTTGATAAAGAAAGAAAGCGAGAGATACTTCAGGCGACTAAAAACATTCTTAAAGAAGGAGGGAAGTTTCTGGCTTATCAAACCAGCGGGCACCTCAAAAAGCCTGTGATGGAAGTGTTTGGAAACTATGACATAGAAATGGAAATGCTGAATATTCCGCCATATCTCATTTATGATGTCGTCAAAAACAAAAATGGTTCCAATAACCGGCACAGCTCCGACTCCATATCCTGATCCTGAGACTTTGAAAAAAGCTTAGTCATTTGAACAAACTAAAAAAGCCCTGATTAAGTCAGGGCTTTTTTTTAGAAATCTCAAAAAATCTGTTACCGAACTAATAGTTCAGTCTAAGTACCGCAACTCATTAGTTTTCTTCTTCCGGCGGAGTGCTTTCCTGCTGATCTTGCTGAGGAATAGCGGGCTGAGTTTCAGAGGGCAGATCAAAATCGTCATTCATTTGTCCCGGTACAGCCTGCTGCTGGATTGTACTTTGATTTTGATCGCCGCGATCAATAGCAAAGTTAGCTGCCACGCTGAGCAGTAAAAAAAGTGTGGCGAGTATGGTTGTAGTTTTCGAAAGTAAATCTGCAGTCCGCCGGGCTCCCATTGCTGCACCGCCGGCCATTCCGGCTGCCAAACCACCCGTAAGACCCTCTTTCTGTCCTGGTTGTAATAAAATCACAACCACAAGTAAGAAGGCTATTAAAATGATAAATGTAATTATAATTCCGTATAACATGACTGACTAATAAATTCCTTATTTTTTGTAGAACAGCAAAATATCACTATTTAACGTTTTAACAAAGCAGGAACTTATAAAAGAACTGCTCTTTGTTGATTTTGTACAATCCCCTGACCAACTCTCATGGCTGAATTTCAGGATTATTTAAAACAGGCTTTATCCGATACGTCTCTAGAGGTTAGCAACCTGATTGAAACTATATTCATTATCTTGGTTCTTATCCTAATCAGGGTGGTCCTGGCCCGAATCATTGACAAGCAGGTTGAGCAAACAGCATCCCGCTATCGCTGGCGTAAAAACATCAATTATACGCTCGTATTTATAGGTTTGTTATTGATCGGGAGAACCTGGATTGAGGCACTTGGCTCTCTTGCAACTTTTCTGGGGCTGCTATCAGCCGGCCTTGCAATCGCGTTGCGTGATCCGGTTACAGACATCGCCGGATGGATCTTTTTAGTATGGCGCAAACCATTCCAGCTTGGTGATCGGATTGAAATTGGCAATCATAAGGGCGATGTGATAGACATTCGCTTCTTTAAATTTACTATTCTTGAAATAGGCAACTGGGTGCAAGCAGACCAAAGCACAGGCCGTGTGATTCACATTTCGAACCATCTGGTTTTCAGCGAATCAATTGCGAATTACACAAGCGACTTTGAATTCATCTGGAATGAAATTGAGGTGGTTTTTACATTCGAGAGTGATTGGAAAAGAGCAAAACAGATACTCGAGGAAATTACAGAAAATCATTTACTGGATTACGTAAGCGATGCTGAGCAACAGATTAAAAGAGCCTCAAAATCTTACCTTATTCACTACCGCAATTTAACCCCTATTGTTTATACGGATGTCGTTGATGATGGTATAAAGTTAACAATTCGGCATCTCAGTAATCCCAGGCGGCGACGGGGTATCAATCAAATAATCTGGGAAGATATCCTTGAAGCCATTGCGAAAGAGGATAACATTGACTTTGCCTATAAAACGGTTCGTATTTATCAGAACCAAATTGAAGGAAAACCCGGCACACTCCCTGACAATCCTCAGTCTTAGGAGTTCTTTCTAATCCCTCTTTTATTTGGGAATAGGCTGAATTAACGATGCATCGTTTTTAGAAAGGTCATTTATATCTTTTGAGACCCTGTGTACGGTCAGCTCCGTGATCAAAAATTCCGACGTCGCTTTTTTGTGAATGACATCAGCATCCAGTTCTCCTTTCAGCCACTTCCTGGCGTGGTCTCTTTTAAGAATCAGCGGCATTTCGTCCGTTATTGGCTGAATCAACGTATTAGATTTCATCATCAGCATTTCAGTGTAAATGAAATCGTTTTTCTCATCTTTGTATGTGAAGCCAGCTACATACAGAGGGGCATTATCGATTTTTCTTACAAAAAACGGATGGTCATTTTTTTTATCGCGCTTCCAGATATAGAATCCGCTGATCGGAATAATGGCCCGTGCCACTGCACTATTCTCCTGATCCTTAATCTCAACTCCTGAAAGAACTTCCGGCGGCTCAGCATTTTTTTCAAAATCTTTACCCCATCGCTGGCGGGTGATATCAAATTTTTCGTCACTCCATGTTATAACGGGTATATGATGACCCCTGGCTATGTTATAGTGAGATTCGAATATGGCATCTCCCGAGTCATCAAGACCAAAGTATTCGGCTATATCCGATCCGTCAGAAAAAAAAGCGATTCTGTTAGACATTGTTTTCAGGCCTATTGATTAAATGATTTCTATACTATCTATATACATTTATAAATGATTCCATTCAAATAGCGTTCAGACAGTAGGTTACATAATAACCCATTGAAATTCAGTTCAGTATGTCAGTTTGGGGATAGTGATATTAATCGGTAACAACCTTATATCTTTTTCGTTACCTTTAGTGAGATTTATTCTATAGTACATATATTTTTATATATTTAGAGATTTGTTAATTGAAATTCTGACCAAAAGAAAAGAGGTAGAAAGTTGTCGTTTCATCAATTTCGACTCAGTTCTGATATTTTGAAGGGGTTAAAAGATGTACAAATTGAAAGCCCCTCATTGTTGCAAAAGAAAATTTTTAGTGAAGTAGAATCCGGTTCCGATTTAGTTATAAACACCACATCTGCAGAAAAACCTGAATTAGGGTATTTGCTGTCGTTGCTGAATGCGATCTCAAAATCAGAGCGCAGACAGGGAACACGTGCTATCATTCTGGCATCCGATGCGAATAGAGCAAAGGAGATCGATGAATGGATTTGGGCTATCGGATATCATGCCGGTATTGAAAGCGCTTGCCTGACCGGTGAAAATGAAATCAAAGACGAACTGGCTACTATTTCAGCCGGTCCCGTCATTATTATTTCCACACCAAAGCGACTTGCCGATGTGCTTGAAACAGGCCGTATGGTATTTCGCGAGGTGGAAGAATTGATTGTGGACCAGGCAGATCAGGTAGAAGATTTTCTGCCCATTGATGTGATTTCGCAGCGAATCATCAATAAAAAATGCCAGAAAATTTTTACCGCTTCAAAAGACAGTAAGCAACTCCGTGAAGCTGAAGAGAAGATTTTAAGTGACCCAAAACTTGTTAAGCCCGGGGAAAAAGAAGAGCCAAAGAAAGCCAATCTTACCAAAGAGGTCATTAAAAAAGATCTTACTCAGTACTACATCAACGTACCACCGAGGTCTAAGATCTCAATATTGATGGCCCACCTTGATGAAAATAAGGATGATACCGTCGTCATATTTGCTGCTTCACGCCGTACAGCTGACCGTCTTTATAAAATTCTCCGAAAAAGCGGACGCCGGGCTGTAAGCGTTCATGACAAGGTGGATAAAAAGACATTCAATGAGCGTTTTGAAATGTTTAAAACCGGCAACGTTCAAAACCTGATTGTAGGAGAATTATCTGCATCTGACATTGATCTCGAACATGCTTCAAAAGTCATCAATTATGATGTTCCTGAACAAGTTGAAGAGTACAAATTGAGAGCCGAGCTTGTGGGCGACGGAAAAGCCACCAAGATTTTGTCATTGGTATCTAAGCAAGACCGCGGCGATATAAAGGAAATTTGTAACAACCTTGGCTATGCCCCGAAAGAACTGCCGGTGCCTGAAGAAGTAAAAGAGAAGAAAACAGATAAGAAGAAATCCTCGAATAGCAAGAGCAAAAAAAGCTCCGGCAAATCCAAAAAAAGCAAAAGCAAACCGAGTAATAAGAAAAAGAGAAGTCCAAGGACATCAAAATCGGAAAAAACAGAAGGATTGCCCCGGCCTACATTTGACCAGCTTAGCGGCGGCCGAAAAGGTAAAGAGAAGGAAGATGAAAAAAGCGGTGTCGTGAAATTCTTCAAAAAACTTTTCTCCTAATCCATAGCTTGTGGTATGCAGGGCTCATTTTGATGCCCTGCACCTTTATAAGTCTTTCTCTACAGGTTTCACTCTTCGGTGAACATATCTTTGAATGCCCGCTCTGTATCCGGCGCAGGAGATGTATAAAGGCTAACAAGCCAGGTAACAGTCAGACCTGTAATAAACCCGGGAACCAGTTCGTACATCTGATCACTCAGAACCGGAGTGAAGTACCAACCTATAGTCACAAACGTCCCGGCAATCATTCCGGCCATTACTCCTGTACGAGTGGTGCCTTTCCAATACAGTGCCAGAATTGACGCCGGACCTATTGATGCACCCAGGCCGGCCCAGGCAAATAATACGAGCCAGAAGACCAGGTCTTCAGCCAGGTAACCAAACGCCAGTGAAACAATTACTAAGAGTAATACGACGGTCCGGCTAAGAATCACGAGTTGTTTCTGCGGAATCACCTTCCCTTTATGAATCAGCTTGTCGTAAATATCCCTGACAAGACTTGAGGCTGCAACCAATAGCTGGGAGTCTGCCGTTGACATAATGGCTGCAAAAATCGATGCTAGGACGACCCCGAAAAGAATTGGATGAAGCTGCTGGCGTGCCAGTAGCGGGAATAAATTTTCGGTATCACCTGCCGGAAGCATATCAACTTCCGGAAACCAGGCCCGTCCTGCCAAACCAATGAACACGGCTCCCCAGGCCATCAATACGTTCCAGATTGTACCAACGACAGCAACTGTGGTTAAATGAGATGATTTATCAATCGACATATATCTTGAGAGTATATGTGGATTTCCGGGTGAGCCAAGCCCTATTCCCAGAAAACCAATAGCTGCACCTGCCGAGATTGCGAAAGGATCTACAAACATAATGTCCATTCGCTCAAGTGCTGCCAGCAAATCCACCAGGCCTCCAAAATTGGAGATGGCAATCCAGGGAAGAACAACCAGCGAAATGATCATAAACAGGGCCTGAACCAAATCCGTGAAACTAACGGCCAGAAACCCTCCCATGATGGTATATAGCACAACAATAACTGCGGTGAGCAAAATACCTGAATTTGTACTAATGCCGAATCCTGATGCAAAGGCTTTCCCTCCAGCAACAAACTGTGCCGAAATGTATCCGATCATAAAAATCAGAAAGATGGTCACAATCAAAATTCTCAGCCAGCCATTTTTATCATCAAAACGGGCTGCAAAAAAATCGGGTACAGTTATACAATCTCGTTGTTCAGTGAAATTCCGAAGCCTTCTTGCGTAATAGAGGAAGAGAAAAAGTTCAACGATAATATATCCAAGTACTGCCCAAATCGCTGATGGGCCCATCGAGTAGGCCATCCCCGTAACACCCAACAAAAGCCAGGCGCTTCGCCCTGACACGACCGCTGACAGCGCAACGACAAACCGGTTGACTGTTCGTCCGCCTATAAAGTACTCACTGATACCACGGGAAGAGAATCGTGCTGTATAGATACCAATACCGATCAGAATAAGGAGATAGCCAATGAATGCACCAACAGCATAAGAGTCAGCAGAAACTGATATCTGTGCAGCTTCATCCATCTCTGCGTGCCCTGTATTTAGCCAGCCCAACCGTTATGCCTATGATTACAGCAGGAATCAGAAACATGACGAGATAAAAAGAAATCAACTATTTAGCATTTTTAGAATTAATCTGTAACTATCCCGAAACACAGATCGTACTGATATCCTGATGTTTTGGTTAAACATACTTTTTAAACATAGCACTTCTGTGACCCTGAACAGTCACAGAGGTTTTTTATCAACTCTTATGGAAAAATACCCATCCTTTCGTAGATCAGACCCACCTTATTAATCGCATTTATAAAAGCGGCCGTTCTTAAATCAACATCATGTATTTTTCTTATTTCATTTATTTGATTGTAAGCATTGATCATAGTCTCTTCCAGTCCGGAGTCGACAAGTTCAGCTTCTCCCCCGCCTCTCGCGAGTATTCCAAGTTCTTCCTCAGTAAATTTTCTCTCTGAGACAGTTTCAATAACCGAAAGAATTTTTTTATAGCTGTTTTCTTCAAACCGTTTCCCCATGCGGCCAAAGCGTACATGCTGAATATTTTTTAGCCACTCAAAATACGAGACGGTTACACCGCCCGCATTTAAGTAGTTGTCAGGAATAATCAGCGCACCCCTTTCTTTCATTATTTTGTGAGCCTTTGCTGTTGTAGGGCCATTCGCTGCTTCGCCAATAATTTTAGCCTTTATGTTGTTCGCATTATCCTGATTTATCTGATTTTCAAGAGCAGCCGGAATCAGAATATCGCATTCACTTTCAAGGACTGAGCTACTTCCATCAAGGGTTTTTGTACCATCAAAACCAATAACACCGCCGGTTTCACTCTTGTACTCCATCAGCTGCTGCAGGTCGATCCCTTTTTCACTATAGATGGACCCATCAATTTCTGCAACACCCACCATTTTAGCGCCAGCCTCAACCATGTACAGTGCAGCATGGTAGCCCACATTACCGAGACCCTGGATAACAAACGTTTTCCCTTCTATTCCATGCTCAAGGCCAAGATCCTTCATATCTTCCTTATTGTCGCAAGCCTCTTTAATTCCAAAATAGACGCCGCGACCCGTGGCTTCTGTTCGTCCGCGAATGCCCCCCATTTCGATAGGCTTACCTGTCACACACCCTTCAGCGTTAATGTCAGTGCTCATTTGACGGAATGTGTCAAGAATCCAGCCCATCTCCTCAGAACCCGTACCATAATCCGGTGCAGGAACATCTACTCCCGGCCCGATGAAGTTTTTCTTCATAAGTTCAAAAGCGTACCGGCGAGTAATGCGCTCAACTTCATCCTTTGAATACTTCGATTTGTCAATTTTGATACCGCCTTTTGCTCCGCCAAATGGCACATCCACAACCGCACATTTATAGGTCATGAGAGCTGCAAGCGCCATCGTCTCATCTTCATTGACTGTTAAACTATACCGGATTCCGCCCTTAGTCGGCATTTTATGATGGCTGTGCTCTACACGCCACGCTTCAATTACTTCAAAACTTCCATCGTCCATTTCCACGGGAAATGTAACGTGTAGCACATCGTTACAGATTTTCATTTGGGCTAAGAGGCCTTTGTCAAATTCTGTGTAGGCTGCAGCCTCATCGAATGCAGCATTTACCTGTTCGTAAAATTTATATCCCTTCATAACAGTTTTGATAGTTTATTTATATGGCAGACAATGAATAAGGTATGTAAATAAGAAAACCACTTCCAAATAATAGTCGGTACTGAATTTATCCATTAATTTCCCAGACAGATTGCCAGGATTCGGGACCGCCTTTGAGTTTCACAGCTGAAAGTTTTGAAAAACAAACTTCTTGAGGCAGCCTTTCAGTCAAGTCCGTTAGTTGATCCATTATTTTATCGCATGGCACATTTCCATACATGAGACTCACATGATATTCTGATTTTCTGATATACCCTGGGATCAGCATTTCAATTTCAGATTGAAGACGATCCAGTTCCGGGGAGGGCTCAAGCGAAGCAACTAAATTTTGATAGGGATTATCAGTACATCTTAAAGCATCGAAGTCGGCACAGATAGCATCAGACTGGTTAAACCGAATACTTTTTTTCGGACTGTAAATATCATCTTTTGTACTGCTATCGGGAAGCCGTCCGAGTGTAAGGTGGGGTAAAAACTGAACGGTGTTAAAGTGATCTGACAGCCTGACAATTTCCTTCCGGAAAGCAGAGGCACCTTTAGCTGAAGGAATCAACCATAAAACCGTGCCGGACAATTGTGGCAGATCGTATGCAGTTTGCAAAAGCTTGAATTAATGTCAGATAAAGAAATTAGTTTGCACGAGCAGAATCTTTATGCTCCTGGTCGAAGCTGAAAACGTTGATTAAAAACAGAAAAGCAATTGAGCCGACTGCCGCGTATATGAGTGGGCCAAATACGTTTAGAACAATCATGATAACACCGATGATGACAGATCCAACAGCACCCCAAATCACGTTCCCTATAAGACTTATCCCGCGTTTCATCATGATGAGATCGATCACGAAGCCAACCAGCAGCCCGATTGAAATCAGCCAATAAATCGTTACTCCACTTAACTCTTCCATTCAATTATTTCTTTATCTTTACAAAAAACTCGCTTAGGTCATAAAGGTACAAAAAATGATTTTTTATTACCTCATTGCCTGTCAATATTTCCATTTTGACTAAAAAACAGATTCGAAAAATTATTCATGTCGATATGGATGCCTTTTATGCATCTGTTGAACAGCGCGATAATCCTGACTATCGGGGAAAGCCGGTCGTAGTTGGCGGATCGCCTCAAGGCCGCGGTGTTGTAGCCGCAGCGAGCTATGAGTCGCGCAAATTTGGGATCCACTCCGCAATGCCAGCTGCGCAGGCTGTAAAACGCTGTCCACAAGCCATTTTCGTAAAACCACGTTTTGAGGTCTACCGCGATGTATCGCATCAAATCAGAGAGATTTTTTTTGAATTTACGGATCTGGTTGAACCGCTTTCGCTTGATGAAGCCTATCTTGACGTAACGGAAAATCATAAAAATAATCCATCCGCTACACTTATAGCTAAGGAGATCAAGCTGAAAATACTCGAGGAGACCGATTTGGTAGCCTCAGCGGGCGTTTCATTTAATAAGTTTCTGGCAAAAATTGCTTCAGATCTGGATAAACCTGATGGTTTGAGTGTGATTCACCCTAATAAAGCTGAAGCATTTATAGAGCAGTTACCAATCGGAAAGTTTTACGGGGTTGGGAAGGCCACACAGCGGAAGATGGAGTCGCTTGGCATTCGAACCGGTGCAGACCTTAAACAGTGGGAAGAAGTTGATTTGGTTAAGAAGTTTGGAAAGTCGGGTCATCACTACTATCGAATAGCCCGTGCGGTAGACAACCGTTCCGTAAAATCACAGCGTACACGAAAATCCATCGGAAAGGAGAGAACCTTCTCAGAAGATGTGTCTGACCTGGAATGGATTATACAGTTCCTGAATGATCTGTCCGAAAAAATTGCTGCCTCTATGGAAAAAATGGATGCAGCTGGAAAAACCGTTACATTAAAAGTTCGCTATAAAAACTTTGACACCGTAACCCGAAGCTACTCACATCCCCATTTTATCCACACTGCTGACGACATTGCAGAAACTGCGATACGTCTGCTGGATGAGACTGAGGCCGGAGCCAGAGAAGTCAGGTTGCTGGGAATATCCATCTCCTCGCTCAACCTACACGAGGGCGGGGCATTTGGCGAACAGCTTGAGCTGCCGTTCAGAAAAATTCTATCTTGAAGAACACCTATGTTTAATCGTGATTACAACTATAAGTAATTAATGGACCCCATAACTCACGGCTTGACCGGCACAATGGCTGCGTTGGCTTTTTCTGACGATAAAGACAATAAACGTCCTGCACTGATTGGAGCAGCTGCCGCGATACTGCCTGATATTGAAGCTTTTATTCAGGCTCCGGGCGACCCGCTTTTCAATTTGGAGATCCACCGCCAGTTTACTCACTCACTGATTTTCATACCCTTTGGAGCTCTTGTCGCTGCTGCAATATTCTGGCTCATCTTTCGCAGACATATCTCTTTTCTGAGCATATACCTTTTTTCGATTGCAGGATACAGCACTCATTGGTTTATGGACCTGATAACCAGTTACGGAACAGAGATTTTATGGCCTTTTCTAGACACGCGGTTTGCCTTGAATATCGTGTCCGTTGTGGATCCGGTTATAACAACAGGGTTACTCGTTTTTACCGTGCTCACTATCGTTAAATCACATTCCGGATTTCTGCGAATATCCTGGATTTGGCTAATATTTTTTCTTTTAGTGGGATGGGTTCAAAATAATCGGGCTGAATCCGAAATGATTGATTTAGCAGAAAGCCGAGGTCATGAGGTGGATAAGTTTGTTGTTAAACCCACTATAGGCAACCAGTTACTTTGGCGAGCCACGTACATCAGCGGTGACAGGATTTATACTGATGGAATCCGCACAGGGATATTTTCAGATATTAAAGCCTATGAAGGTGAATCTGAGCCTTTAATTGTCGTAGAGGAAGATTTCCAAACATTTTACGGAACCACTCTATATCATGACCTAAAACGATTTTCCCGTTTATCAGATGGTTTTCTTGTTCGACATCCCAATCGGCCGCTCGTGATCGGTGATGCAGCCTACTCGATGTTACCAACTTCTTTAATTCCATTGTGGGGAGTTGAGGCCGACACTACTCAGCCGGATTCTCATCTCTCGTTCAATTATTATAGAGATACCAGCGAAGAGATCCGCCACTCTTTTTCAGGTATGCTTTTAGGCCAGAATATCTCTGAAAATTGAACTTATCTTGGCAATTCTACCCTTTTTTATTTTTTTTTGTAACATTTTTTGATTCAGATTTAAATCTCTCTAATGTGATTCTCTAGCCTATACGGTTTTGAAAAGCGCTTTCTAGCCCCACGTTACTTTCAATTCAATTCAGGGGTTAATCATATCTCAAAAGTTTAAGAATACTCTAATGGGATTTAAGCCCAAAGTACCTGATTTTCGTAATAGTTAGTTCATCAATAACTACTACTAAAGCACTTAAAAAAAAGTGTTTCATTTGAGAATGGTTCGTTTAAACATCAAGTAAATTGGACAAAATCGATGACTGTATTTAGCTTTTTACTGGTTCTGGTATGTATGCTTTCAATCTGGGCTACTCTTGATCTTTTCAGAGAAATCAGGAAGGGCGATAAGTTTGAACTTTGGTGGGTATTCGTATTTTTACTCTTTCCGTTCGTTGGGCCTCTAATATACTTCCAGTATAAATACTAATTCACTGATGCTGCTCTTCCTGGATCTAACCTAGGATTCAAAATGAATTTACATCCAGCTTAACAGGTCATCACCCAAACCCTTGGTATTGACGTAATTTTCGAAAATCTCGTTAAGATTTGAATCCTTTTGAAGTTCCCTCCTCGATTTAGCATCCAGATAGGCCAGTATTTCTCCTTCGTTTAAAATTGCTATATCATCGCACAAATTCTCAACGACTTCCAGTATGTGACTCGTAATAAAAACTGTGATTCCCTGATCGCGAAGTTTACGAATCACGGTTTTCATCCTTCCAATTGATATCACGTCTACACTTTCGAACGGCTCATCCAGGAATAATAGTTTAGGATCTGTTAGTATAGCAGTACAAAATGCCAGCTTTTTACGGCTGCCTGATGACAGCTGCCTGACCTTTACATACAGATATTCATCGATTTCAAAGTAAGTAAACAAGGATTTGATTTTATCATTTAAATCATCATCCGCTGAACCATACATCTCGCATACATACGTTGTGAACTCGTAACCTGTAAAGTTTTCAAACAATAAAGGAGGCTGCAAAACTGACGCCACATCTTTCTTAATCATAAGTTCGTTTGAAGCATTGAGCTCATGACCGTTGATCACTATCTGACCGCCGTCTTTCTGAAGTAACCCTGTCAGGCAACCGATAAGCGTGCTTTTACCGGCTCCATTCGGACCAATAAGTCCAAAGATGGTACCGGCCGGAATATCGAGATTCAGCTTTTTCAGAACCTGTTTCGATTTGTACGATTTAGTGAGTTCAATTATGCTAAGTGCTTGCTTCATAATAAGCCTGTTTTTTGGCTAAGTATCTTCATTAGTAATCACTCCAGAGCTTTAATAAAATTTTCTTTTTGAAAGCCCCTGCTAAAAGTTCAATATTGATCATCAGATATAAACAAATCACGCCTATCAGTGAACCCATAAACCATAGTCTGTAGGTTTGCGCACTTTCCAGTGGTACAAAGACCCCGTAGCCTAATACAAAAATCATCGCTGAAATTGTAAAGGTCACTTTTTGAGGTACAATAGGATGTTTATAGCTAAAAGTACTGTAGCGGGCAGTCTGATACTGATAAAAAGAACTCCACATAAAAAAGAGCATAAAGCACAGGAAAAAGAACGTATTGGCAATATAGATACCAAACTCAGTTCCAAGTTGAGGAAGGTATATTATCTCCAAAACGGTGATGACAAAAAATATGATTATCGGGATGGTTATGATGCCTAAAAACCTCTCCTGAAGCTGCTGTTTTAGTGAAATTGGAAACTGAAGGTGCAGAAGTATTTCACGATGTTCGTAGCCAAACATATTTGCCATCCCCATGGCCAACAATGCTACCGGAATAGCAGCAAGCATAGTTAGTACCAGGATCTGGGTAATAACTCCAAAATCCATAAACAGAAGTATTGGAATGTATACTATTGGGATGATCAGTATCGCAATAAGTTGCAGCTTATTGTATGGATGGATAGCCACATAGTAAAGATATTTTCCCGCATTTGGTCCCAGCCAGCGCTTCAGGAACAACCACAACGAACTTACATTTTTATTTACTTTTCTAAACGATGGGTTAAGAAGTCCTTTGCGGGTTTGAACATAGTGATCAAGAAAGACACCATATATGCATGCAATCATCAACACAAACAGTAAGCCAGCTGTATATGGCTCAAAATTATAGGTCGCAGCACCGTAAAGAATCCCCCCCGGCATCCAGTACAGTACATTCAACACCTCCGATAACTGAATCGCGAGCGGTCCTAAAATGGCTTCCGGATCTTTCGTGATAGCCGCTATGACAAGGATCACCCCGAAAAATATGAAGAGGCCGCTGCCTACAATCAGCCTGAACCTGCGTTCCATTAGCTTCAGGAACCGTTGCTTTACTGAATAGATGAGCCCATAGTTGAGAATAACTGCGCATACAAGCACCGGAATATTTATTCCTGAGTTAATCTGCAATCCCAGAAACACAATCCATGTAAAATTATAAATCATGTTAACCGGGTGGTAAAGACTCATCAGGTTAAGATGCCATGCGAGGTTCCGCGACGGATAGGCAAATGCTAGCAGCTTTCGGTTTTCTTCAATGTTAAGCAGCCGTGTATTCGTAAATGAGAAGTGAATGATCCAGAAAACGTTAGCAAACGTGAGCAGAATAAGATGGTGCATTTCCGGAGTAAGCCATGGCAGATCCATCTCGAGCTGAGCCGTGGTTGAGTCCAAAAAAACGACGACAACGGCTGTCCCCATGATATTTACAAACATACTCAACAGGAAGAGAGTATAGCCAATCAGCAATGCAGCCTGAAGTTTCGTCAGGCGAGCCATAAACAGCTTCCAGTTAAGATAGAGTAATCGTGGGATCATTTAACCTGTGTTAGTAGAATTCGGAATCCACAAGCTTTTTTTACTTGTTGGTACAGAACAATTTATCGGTAATTTTGAAAGCTTATTCAGTAGAAAGGGTAAATCTTAATGAACTGAAATTCCAACATTTTCCCGATTACAAGAGAGTGTCAAGAAGGAAATGTTACATTACCAAAGGTCTTAAAAAAACACACCAACACAAGCAGTTTGGTATGATTTGAATTACAAAACGTCCTTCAAAAACCGCCCTGTATGACTCTCTTCCATTTTTGAAATGTCCTCAGGCGTGCCTTCACCTACAATCTGACCGCCGCCAAAACCACCTTCAGGTCCAATGTCGATAAGCCAGTCGGCTGATTTAATGACGTCCAGGTTGTGCTCAATGATAATCACTGAATGGCCCTGGTTGACCAGCTCGTTGAAGGAAGTCAGGAGTTTGGAGATATCCTCAAAATGGAGTCCTGTAGTCGGCTCATCAAAGAAATAGAGTGTTTCGTCCGTATTTGTTTTGGACAGAAATTTCGCAAGCTTCACACGCTGTGCCTCTCCCCCTGATAACGTTGTTGCGCTCTGGCCGAGGTGCAGATAACCCAGCCCGACATCTTCAAGTGGCTGCAGTTTATTGACAATCGTCGTTTCGTCTACGAAGAACTCAAGGGCATCGCTGACGCTCATCTCCAACACATCGTGAATATTATGGCCGCGATACTTCACCTGGAGAATATCTTTGCGAAACCGGGTGCCGCCGCACTCTTCACACACCAGCTCGATGTCTGCCATAAACTGCATTTCAATTTTCTGAACACCTTCTCCCTGGCAGCTTTCACACCGTCCGCCCGGCACGTTAAAAGAAAAATGTCCCGGCGTGTACCCCATAATTTTTGCCTGACGCGTGTTAGAAAAGAGGTCACGAATACCATCAAACGCTTTTGTATAGGTTGCCGGATTGGAGCGCGTTGACCGACCAATCGGACTTTGATCCACCATTTCCACAGCTTCGATATTTCGAACGCCATCGATTCCGCGGTTTCGGCCTATCTTATCTTTCCATGTACCCAGCTGATTTTGGATATGGGCATAAAGTGTATCATGGACCAGCGTAGACTTTCCAGAACCAGACACGCCTGTAACGCATACCAGTTTCCCGAGTGGAAACTCCACATCAATTGCTTTCAGATTGTTTTCTGTAGCACCTTTGATGATAATCGACTTTCCATTTCCCTTACGCCGCTTTTTGGGCACAGGTATTTCGGTTCGGCCACTTAAATACTTTCCTGTAAGAGTTTTCGCCTCCAGAAGAT
Source organism: uncultured Rhodohalobacter sp. (assembly GCA_964625635.1). Lineage (GTDB taxonomy): Bacteria > Bacteroidota > Rhodothermia > Balneolales > Balneolaceae > SW132. The sequence goes on along the minus strand of CAZVEP010000015.1, from coordinate 3,199 downwards.
CTTCGTAAGAACCACTGAACACAATCTCACCACCATGGGTCCCTGCGAAAGGCCCGATATCAATAATGTTATCGGCCGCTTTCATCATCTCAGGATCGTGTTCTACAACGAGCACGGTATTCCCTATATCCCGCAGTGATTTCAAAATATTTATGAGGCGATCATTATCACGCGGATGCAGGCCAATAGTTGGTTCATCCAGCACATAGAGACTTCCGATCAAAGAGCTGCCAAGTGAGTTCGCCAGGCTGATACGCTGCGACTCACCGCCACTGAGTGTGTTCGTCAAGCGATCCAGCGTTAAGTAATCGAGACCTACTTCATCAAGGTATTTCAGGCGCTTACGGATCTCGTACAAGATCTGACCGGCTACCTCTTTTTCAAAATCCGTGATCTCGAGATCTTCAAAAAATCCACGGGCGTGACCTATAGTCATTTCGGTTACTTCACCAATATGCAGATCATTAATTTTCACATAAAGCGCATCTTTCCGAACACGATACCCTTCACATTCCGGGCAGCGACTGTATCCGCGATACCGTGAATAGAATACACGCATGTGCACTTTATAGAACTGACTTTTAATCTCTTCAAAAAACTTACGGATACCGATATATTCATCTTTTCCTTTCCAAAGTATACGCCGTGTATCTTTATCGAGATCTTTGTAAGGAACGTCAATTGGCAGCTGGTACCTGGCCGCTACTTTTATCAGATCTTTCAGATGCTGACTAAATTTGGGCGAGTCGAAAGGAGCAATAGCGTTGTTACGAATCGTTTTATCATGATCGGGAATAACCAAATCCTCGTCAATACCGGAAACTTTTCCGAATCCCTCGCATTTATCACAAGCACCAAATGGATTATTAAACGAAAACATTTGAGGTGATGGCTCCAGAAACTCCATTCCATCCCGCTCAAAACGCTCACTAAACGGAAGCTCTTTTCCATCGCGAATTTTAACCGTACACCGGCCGCTTCCTTCGCGAAACGCAGTTTCAAGAGAATCAGCAATACGACTCCGGGTGTCGTCATCCTGTTTCAATACCAACCGGTCAATCAGGATTTTGTGTTTGTCCGGTTTGATTTTACTTGGTTTGATATCGTCACGGGTCAAGTCGATGATAGATTCATCTTTTACGTTCAGCAAACGAGTTAACCCCTTTTCTTTTAAAACGGCCAGTTCATCCTTCATCTTCCGACCATCGCGCATATCCATCGGAAAAAGCACATAAAATTTGGTGCCTTCATCATACTGTTCAAACAGTTCCGTAAGAATGGTACGCGTACTGTCTTTTTGAACCTGCTTACCCGATTTTGGAGAGATCGTCTTACCGATTCGGGCAAACAGAAGCCGGACGTAATCGTAGATTTCAGTAGTCGTTCCCACTGTGGATCGCGGGTTGGATGACGTCGTTTTTTGCTGGATTGCCATCGCAGGAGAAATACCCTGCATGAAATCAACATCAGGCTTATCCATTCGCTCAAGAAACTGACGTGCATAGCTGGATAAACTCTCCACATATCGACGCTGCCCTTCAGCATAAATTGTATCAAACGCCAGACTTGACTTCCCCGAGCCCGAAACACCCGTAACAACGGTCAGTTTATTCCTCGGAATTTCGACATCTACGTTTTTCAGGTTATGGACTCTTGCTCCTTTAACTACTATGGGCCTGTCGTGGGCAGGAGAACCGGATCCATTTTTTGCAGTGGGTGCTGACTTTATAGGGGCTTTACTCATGCGATATTTGAATAATTATACAATTGCCTAAACAGGTTAAGATACGAAATATGTGCGCGAAACAGAATCGTTGCATCGTGCAAAGATATGTAACGTAAGAGGCGGACAGCTCGTTTCGGT